>CAZSVK010000169.1:0-11592 GCA_964610245.1 uncultured bacterium | reverse complement strand
GGGGCAAGGGGTTGGGGGTTGGGGGTAAGGGCAGGGACGCAGGTCCCGACGAACAGGCACGCGGGAAGTCCGTGACCCGCCTGCAAGTGGGCCGGCCGAGCGGAGCAGCGCGGCGCGTGACGCCGCAAGTGCGCCTCTCGCGCGGGGGCAAACACCGATCTCGCCGGCGGGGCCGTGCGTGGCCCCTGACCCCTTAGCCCTTACCCCTGCTCTTCAGAACTGCTGGCCGATACCGAAGTGCCAGCGGCTGCTGTCGATCTTGGTGCCGTTGATCGTATCGTCGAAGGGCACGCCGTAGTCCAGGCGGAAAGGCCCGATCGGCGTGTTCAGTCGAAGGCCGACGCCGTAGGCGCTGTGCAGGTCCAGGCTGGAGCGAACGGTGTTGAACTTCGAGCCGAAGGCGCTGCCGGTGTCGACGAAGGCGGCCAGTCCGAACATCTTCGTGAACTGCTTGCGCACCTCGAAATTGCCGAGGACGAAGTCCTTGCCCACGAAGAAGCGATCGAGGTAGCCGCGAAGCGTGTCGCCGCCGCCGATGGCAAACTGATCGACGAACGGGATGTCGCCGGTGTCGGCGCCAGTCAGGTCCTTCACGCCATCCACCACGGAGGTGTGACCGGCGCGCATCCGGGCCGCGACGGTGACGCCGTCGGCCAGCTCGTCGAAGGTGTGGTAGGCGCGGTAATCGCCCGAGTACTGGTAGAAGCCGTACGGGCCCTCGAGGAAGACGCCGGTGATGCCGGCCGTCAGGCTCAGCCGCTGGCCGGTCTTCGGGTTCATTTGATTGTCGCGGCTGTCGTTCGTCCAGGTCAGGCGCAGCGACTGCTCGTCGTACTTCACCGTGCCGTCCTTGTCGACGTCGATGAACTGGAAGTTCTGAGGCAGGGCCGTGTGCGACGACCGGATGATCGCGCCCGTGGCATCGGAAACCTGGTGGCCCCGCAACTTGATCGATTCGTTGGTGAACGTGGCCGACAGCCGCTTGTCCCGGCCGACGCGCCATCCGCCGGTGACCGATTCGCCGGTCCGGTTCTCACGGAACTCGCCGCTGAGCTGGCCCAGGTACCACTCCTGCCGGTCGATCGCCGTCTGGAACAGAGACAGGCCCAGGCTGATGGGGCGGTCCTGGAACCACGGCTCGACGAAGCTGAGGATGTAGCTCTTCTCACCGCCGAACTGCAGCCGGCCGCGCAGGGTCTGGCCCAACCCGCGGAAGTTGCTCTCGGAGACGTCCAGGAAGCCGATCACGCCGTTGACCGAGCTGTAGCCGCCGCCGAAGCTGGCGCTGCCGGTCTTCTGCTCCTTGACCTCCATGTCGAGGGTCATGAACTGCTTGTCGAGCGTGAGCTGGGGCTCGGGCGGCTTGACGTCCTCGAAGAAACCGAGGTTGTAGATGTTGCGCATGCTGTGCTTCATCGCCTCGGCCTTGACCAGCTCGCCCTTCTTGATCTCCATCTCGCGGGTGACGACCTTCGTCTTGGTCTTCTTGTTACCCGTGACATGGATCTCCTTGAGCTTGGGCTCGGCTATCCGGAGTTCCAGCACCTGCGTCTGCGGATTGATGGAGAACTGGTCCTGGCCGAGCACGCCGCAGAAGGCGTAGCCCTTGTCGCTGTAGAGCTTGTTCACGCGCCGGACCGCCTCCTGGAGCTGGCCGACGTTCAGGACCGCCTTGGTCTTGACGTCGAGCGCCTTCAGGATGGCCTCGGTCGTCACGACCTTGTTCCCGGTGATCCGGATCTCCTTGACGTAGGGGTTCTCGACGACGCGGTAGACGATCTTCACGCCGTTCTGGTACGGCATGATCTGAGGGATGATCGTCGAGAAGTAGCCCAGGTTGCGCAACGCCTTGACGTCGCGATCGACCAGCTCCTGCGAGAAGTTCTTCCCGATCTTCGACTCCAGCGCCAGCAGCACCACCTGCTCGCTGACGTTCTGCGCGCCGATGATCTCGTAGCCGGTGATCGGCATCGGCTTGGCCTTCTTGGCCTTGCCGGTGTCCTCGCCCAGAATCTTCGCCAGACCCGCGGGCTGGTCCTCCTTGGCCTTCCGTTTCTCCTTGCCGTCAGCGGCCGACGCGACGAGGGTCATGGCCAGCACCAGGATCACAGCTCGATTCCGTGCGAGAAGTCTGATTTTCATAGGGCGCAATCCAGTTCCAACCCGGCGCAGCGCGGACCACCCGCCCCGCAAGAAAAGGTCTCCTGTTCTATCATCCGGGGCCAGTTTTTGCAAGCAGCACGGCACCGGCCCGGAGGACCAGGAAGCCCGGAAAGGCGCTTCAATTGTCGGATCTTCCACCCTTCAGGCCATGAAGGACGGAAATCGGCCCGCCATTTGCCCCCCGGGGAAAGACCGATTTTGTCGGGTTCGACCGCTGTGCCTCGAGTCACAAACGCCATCGCTCTAGCCTGGCGGGAGCAGGGCCGTCAAGGCAAGAAAGAGCGGGATCTCGCGACGGGCTCGGTTCTCTGCCCGGGCTCGGGCCCCGGGCTCGCTGGCCCGGTCCGAGGGCCACTCCTCGAGCGCCGAAACCACCAGCCCTGCCCCCACCAGCGCGCGCACGTAGTCCTGCAGCGGCCGGTGAAAGGTCCAGGTGACCTCGCCCGGCGCCGCCCCCGGATGCATCTGGATCGGGATCGAGAGCGGCGAAAGGTAGTGATCGACCCGGCGGTACTGCAGCTTGCGCTCCTCGTCCCACCCCCAACCGCTCTGTCGAGCCACCCGGAAGGCCGGATGGGTCAGCACGAGCACCAGGCGCCCTCCCGGTTTCAGTAGCCGGGCGCACCCGGCCAGCACCGGCTCGAAAGGGTCCATGTTCTGCAACGCCAGCAGACAGGAGATGCCGTCGAACGGCGGCCAGCCCGCCTGAGGCAGCCGGGTCGCGTCGATGACCTCGTAGCGAACGACGCCCTGGCGCTGTCGGACGGGCGCCCCGCGCCCTCCCCGGACGGCGGGGCCTGCCTCCCGGGCACGGCGCCTCGCCGCGGCGATGAGTTCAGCCGACGCATCCAATCCCGTGACCTCGAGCCCCTCCGCCGCCAGGACGCGGCAAAAGGCGCCCTGTCCGCAGCCCACATCCAGAACGCGGTCGCCCGGCCGGCAGCCCAGCAATCGCAGGGCCCCGGGGATCACCAGAGTCTCGTGATAGCCGCTGCCCCGCTGGCCGATCAGCGAGTCGTACCACGCGGCGGCAGGGTCCCAGTTGGTCGGAGCCGCCGAGCGCTCACGGGCTTGCTGTTCGGCGCGCGTACCGGCAGGGTGACGGCGAAGGCCGCGCTGGGCGCGGGCGTTGTTTCGAGGAGGGGTTGGCGGCATCGGACAGTCCTATTCTCGGCGAGTTCACTGCAAGTTTGTCGGAAACGTCGTAACCACTGTACAATTGGTGCGGGGAGCGCGTCATCCGGCGCGCGTCCCGCCCGATCAGTGCCGGTCCTCCCGATGACAACCGTCAATCCTCATCTCCCTCTGGCCGAGCCTGCCGACAGCGACGGCCTGGCCAGCCTCAACGCCAACCAGCTCGCCACCCTGCTCAGGGTGAGCCAGTTGCTCAACTCCAGCCTTGACCTGCCCGAGACGATCGCCCAGAGCATCCAGCTGGCTGCCGGGGCGGTCGGCGCGGAGGTTTCATCGGTCATCGTGGCGGAGCCGGGCTCCGGCGAGCTGACCTTCTACGTGGCCAGTGGAGGCCGCAAGGAATCGCTGGTCGGCCTCCGCATGCGGCACGGCGAGGGCATCGCCGGCTGGGTCATCGACAACGACCAGACGGTGTCGGTGGGAGACGCGGCCCGCGATCCGCGGTTCTGCTCGCGGGTCGACGCCACGAGCGGGTTCGTCACCCGATCGATCCTCTGCGTGCCCATGAAGTTGAGGGGCCAGACGTTCGGGGCGCTCGAGGCCTGCAACCGCATCGACAGCTCCCTGTTCAGCGCCAACGACGAGGCGTTTCTCTCGGCGCTGGCCCACCCGATCGCGTCGGCCATCGAGAACGCCCAGCTCTACACCCGGCTCAGCGAGGCCCACGGCAAGCTGCAGGAACTCGACCGGATGAAGACCTCGTTCATCGCGGTGGCAAGCCACGAACTCCGCACACCGCTCGTCACGCTCAAGGGCTACACCGACATCATGATGATGCAGCAGCCGTCGCCCGAGCAGGCCGGCTTCCTGAAGACCATGCGCCGGCAGGTCGATCGGCTCACCCGTCTCAGCCACGACCTGGTCAACATGAGCCAGATCGATGGCCAGCGGGTGTCGCTGACCCTGTCCCGGTTCCCTCTGGGCGAGCTGGTCTCCGAACTCGCCGAGGAGTTCTCCGGGTTCCTGACGCTGAGGAAGCAGACGCTCGAGCATCGGGTCGATCCCACTCTGGAACTCGACGCCGACCGGGAGCGCCTTGGCACGATCCTGAGCAACCTGCTTCTCAACGCCATCCGGTTCACTCCGGACGGCGGCCAGCTCCGGATCGGCGCCCGAACCCTCGCTCCGGGGTTCGTCGAGGTCTCGGTCACCGACACCGGGATCGGCATCCCCGCCGCGGAGTTCGACAAGATCTTCCTGAAATGCTACGAATCGGGCGACTATCGTCACCACACCTCGGGAACGATGGAGTTCCGCTCCGGCGGCCTTGGGTTGGGACTCGCGATTGCCCGTGGACTTGTCGAGGCCCCCGGTGGCAAGATAGGGGTGGAGAGCGGTTTGGGTAAGGGCAGCACCTTCACCTTCACGGTGCCGGCCGCTGCGCCCCGGGACCTTCCGGCTCGCGAGGTCAAGCCATGAAGATCCTCATCATCGACGACGAAGAGGGCATCTGCGAGATGCTGTCCGAGATGTGCGAACTCGAGCTGAAGGACATCCAGGTCGAGAGGGCCTACAGCGCCGAGGAGGCCTTCAAGAAGCTTGCGTCCGGGGCTTACGACATGGTCATCAGCGACATCAAGATGCGCAAGATGGACGGCGTCGAGCTCTACCACAAGCTCAACGCCGAGAACTTCGGCGGAATGCCCTTCGTTTTCCTGTCCGGCACCCCGGAGACCTATTGGAAGATCCCGCCCACGGCGAAGTTCTTCGAGAAGCCCGTGAAGATGCAGGTGCTCTTCGACTACATCCGTGAGGTCCGGCTCCAGCGCTGCGGAGCGTAGGGGTACTTCACGGGTCTGTGACCGGGGGGCAGGAAGGGCGCAAGCGACCCGCCAAGGTGGGCGGTTCCGGCCGGCGCCGCGTCAGCTCCGAGTTCGTCTTCTCGGTGCCTCCGGGTGGCAAAGGGAGCCAGCGGATTCGTGCCGGACATCATCATCTCGTCGCGCATCGGGAAGTGCTCGAGCGCCGCACCGCCTCCGGACGGCCCTGGGCGCACATCCTCTTCAGGAATTCGGGAGATCTTGTCGATACGACTCAGTGGAAGCTCCCGCCAGGTCTCGTGCCACGGCGGAGTTTGCCAGAAAGGAGATACCGATTCCGATGCGCCGATTCCTTCTCGGTGTCGTCTCGACCCTGGTGCTGACCTGTCCGGTTCTTGCCGAGGAGGCGGTCACGCCTCAGGCGGCCCCGCCCCCGGGCGTCCAGGCCGCACCCGCCGAGGCCGCGACGCCGCCGGCCGCTCCGCCCGCCACGCTGGTGGCCATGGCAACCGGCCCGGCCGCGCCCGCACCGTCGGCGACGGCCGCGCCGCACGTCTACCAGGAGGGACAGAAGCTCGAACTGGCGGGCACGCTCTACTCGACCAGGGACGGCCGTATCGTTCTCAAGACGGAGACCGGCGAGATCTTCGTCATCCTGGAGAACCAGAACCTCTGGCGGATGGAGCAGCGTGCCGCCTTCGGCGAGCGAGAGTTCCGCGTGAAGGGGCAGCTGAGCAAGTATCAGGAACGTTACTACCTCTCGGTTTCGAAGATCGTGGAGACCGCCATCAAGCTCAAGGACAAGAAGGAGCCCGAGCCGGAAGAGAAGCCGATCTGGGAGCGCCTCATGTTCTGGAAGAACTCCTGAGCGGAGCCCCGGACCCGGCGGCCGGGTTAGATTGACGGATGGCAAGGCCCCGCCCGCTCGCGCCGGTCCCGACCGCGGACCGCGCCGCAGCCCGGGGCCGCGCAACTCTTGATGTCCACGCTCCTGCTCTTCGTCGACGGGGTCGGGCTCGGCGCCCGCGAGCCGGCGATCAATCCACTCGCCGCCGCCCGCCTCGAACTCCTGGACCGCTTCGACGGGCCGGAAGAGCTGGCCCGGCCCGTCCCGCTGGGCGGCTTCTGCACCCCGCTGGATGCCGCGATGGGAGTACAAGGCGTACCCCAGAGCGCCACGGGCCAGACGGCCCTTCTGACAGGGCAGAACGCGGCGCTGGCCAACGGGCGCCACCTGATGGGCTTTCCGAACGGACTGCTCCGGGAGGTGCTGCGGGAACACTCGGTGCTCAAACGACTGAGGGCCCGCGGCCGCCGCGTTCTCTTCGCCAACGCCTTTCAGCCGATCTTCTTCCTGCTGCCGCCCGAAGCGCAGAGGCGGAGGATGTCGGCGACGACCACGGCCACGCTGGCCGCCGGGATCCCCCTGCGCACCGTGCCCGACATACCGCCGGGCGAGGCGGTCTACCACGATTTCACCAACAGCGGGCTCGACCTGCTGGGTTACGACGTACCACAGCGCACGCCAGAGGAGGCAGGACGGGTGCTCGCGGGGCTGGTCTCACGGCACGACTTCGTGCTGTACGAGCACTTCCTGACCGACAAGGCGGGCCACGCTCAGGACCTGGCCCGCGGGATCGCCGTGGCGGAGCGGCTGGACCGCTTCCTCAAGGCCGTTCTGGAGGCAGTCGACCTGGCCCGCGTCACTGTACTGGTCGCGAGCGACCATGGTAACCTCGAAGACCTGTCCCAGCCGGGCCACACGCGGAATCCTGCGCTGGGCCTGGTGTGGGGCCACGAGGCCGCCTGGGCCGCCTCGCACCTGCGGACCTTGATGGACGTCACAGAGACGATACTGGCCCTCGACTCCCGGGCCGGTCTTGATGCTGGAGGACTGACAGCTTGCTAGAACGGGGACCCGCGCCCGTGCGCGCCGTACTGGTCGCCCTGCGACTGCCCGAAGTCGCCAGGGAAGATCTCGAGGAAGAGATGCGCGAGTTGAGCGCGCTCTGCCAGACTCTCGGAGTGGAGGTGGCCGACCAGGTCGTCCAGACCCGGCCCAAGCCCGATCCGGCCACCTTCATCGGCCGCGGAAAGGCACTCCAGATCAAGGAGTTGTGCCACCGCCACGAGGCCAACCTCGTGGCGTTCGACGAAGACCTCTCGCCCGGCCAGGTGAAGAACCTCGAGAAGGTCCTCGGCCTTCCGGTGCGCGACCGCTGCGGCATCATCCTCGACATCTTCTCCGTGCGCGCCCGTTCCGCCGAGGCCAAGCTGCAGGTCGAGCTGGCCCAGTACGAGTACCTGCTGCCCCGGCTCGCCCACCAGTGGAGCCACCTGTCGCGGCAGGTGGGCGGCGGCATGGTGCAGCGCGGCATCGGCGAGAAACAGCTCGAACTCGACCGGCGCTACGTCCGCAATCGCATCGCGGTGCTCAAGGAGCGTCTGGCGAAGGTCGAGAAGCAGCGTGACACCCGGCGCCAGGGCCGCGAGCAGACCTTCTCCGTGGCGCTGGTGGGCTATACCAACTCGGGCAAGTCCACGCTGATGAACCGGCTGACCGACTCGAGCCTGCTGGTCGAGGACAAGCTCTTCGCGACCCTCGACTCCAGCATCCGCGCGATCGTGCCGGCCGAGAAGCCCCCCATCCTCCTCTCCGACACGGTCGGGTTCATACGCAAGCTGCCTCACGCCCTGGTCGCATCTTTCCGCAGCACGTTCGAGGAGGTCGGCGCGGCCGAACTGCTCCTCGACGTCGTCGACCTCACCGACGCCCGCTTCCGCGAGAAGATGGAGGCCAGCCTCGCCGCGCTCAAGGAGTTCCAGCTCGAGGGCAAGCCGCGCATCACCGTCTTCAACAAGATCGACCTGCTGCCCAACAGCAAGCTGCCGCGGATCGTGGGCTCGATCTTCCCCGGCGCCGTCTGCGTCTCGGCCGTGACGGGCGAAGGCATCACCACGCTGCGCCGCCACATCTACGAGTTCTTCGAGGGCCGGATGGTCGACGTCGAGATGTCCATCGACTACGACAAGGGCTCGCTCATCAACCGCATCTTCGAGAACACGAGGCTGTCGTCGATCGAGTACCTGCAAGATCGCATAAACGTCCGCTTCAAGGCCACCAAGAGCGAGGTCGGACGCATCGAGCGGCTGCTGGCCGCGAAAGCCGAGAAGGAGTAGATGTCCCCCATCTCGCAGCTGTTGCTCGTCCTGGCGATCATCGTCGTCGCCTCGAAGCTCGCGGGCGCCGCCGCCGGCCGCATCGGCCAGCCGCCCGTCTTCGGAGAGATCCTGGTGGGCCTGCTGCTCGGCCCCACCCTGCTCGATCTGCTGCACTGGTTCCCGGCCCACGGCGGCCATCCCACCTTCCTGGCCGACACGGTGCACGCGCTCTCGGAGGTCGGCGTTGTCCTGCTGATGTTCCTGGCCGGCCTCGAGACCGATCTGCCGGGCGTCCGCAAGGTCGGCTATGCGGCCTTCCTGGCGGCCTCGGGAGGCGTGGTACTGCCGCTCGTCCTGGGAGCCGCCGCTGCCTATCTCTACAGCGGCTACGGCATCTACGCGGCGATCTTCGTGGGCACGATCCTGACCGCCACGAGCGTCAGCATCAGCGCCCAGACCCTGCTCGAGATGGGCAAACTCCGGACCCAGGAAGGCGGCACCATCCTGGGGGCGGCCGTCATCGACGACGTCATCGGCATCATCGTCCTCTCGCTCGTCATCGCCTTCAAGCCCGAGACGGCGGGCGCGACGGCGGTGCCCGAGAGCCTGGTCGACTGGGTGATGACCGTCGCCGCGCCCCACCTGGGGACGGGGGCGGCGCCCGGCACCTGCCGCGTCGTGCTGCTGGTGCTGCTGATGGCCGCCTTCTTCTACGGCTTCATCCGGCTGGGCTTCCGCTGGATGCAGCCGTTGCTGGCCCGCTCCGATCGAATCGGCGTCAGCCGCGACACCACCGCCATCGCGCTCGCCCTGGCTTTCGTGGCGGCCGTGGCGGCCGAGTGGATCGGCTCGGTCGCCGCCATCACCGGCTCGTACATGGCCGGCCTGGCGATGGGCTCGACTACCTACAAAGAGCGCCTCGAGCAGAAGTTCAAGACGCTCTGTTACGCCTTCTTCGTGCCCTGCTTCCTCGTCGGAATCGGCCTCCGGGCCGACGCGCGGCCGCTGGTGATGCCGCTGTTCGGGCAGGGCGACATGCACTTCTTCTGGTCCACCCTGCTCATCATCTTCATCGCCATCACCGCCAAGATCGCCGGTTGCTGGGCGGGCGCTCGACTGGCAGGTTTTCCCAACCTGGCCTCCTGGCGCGTCGGCGTCGGGATGATCTCGCGAGGCGAGGTCGGGCTCATCGTCGCGTCGGTCGGCCTGCGCGCCCAGGTGATCGATCAGCAGGCCTTCTCGGCGATGGTGATCATGGTCCTCGCCACCACACTGGTGACGCCGCCCCTGCTGAAGCTCGCCTTCCGCCACGCGCCCCACAAGTCGGGCCGGCGGCCGGCGGCCCACACGCCGGACTGACAGGCCGCGCCCTACGCGGTTGCTTCGGTGGCGGCCGAGAGCAGGTCCCGGAACACGTAGATCGAGACCGGCACGCCCAGCAAGAGGCCCCAGACCCCGAAGAAGCTCTCCCCGAGCAACAGGATGCAGAGCACCACCACCGGGTGGATCGCCAGGTGCTCGCCCATGATCTGCGGGTTGAGCACGTAGGCCTCCATGATGTGGATGAAGGTGATGAGGCCGACCGCCTTCAGCGCCAGGCCGAAGCCCCCGTGGCTGAGGGCCACCAGCACGATCGGAATCGAGGAGATGAACACCCCGGCCACCGGGATGAACCCCCCGAAGAAGACGCCGATCGACATCACCAGGAAGAACGGGATACCCAGGAAGATCAGCCCGAAGAAGGTCAAGGTCGTGTTGACCGTGGCGATGATCACCTGCGCCTCGAAGACCTTCCCCAGAATCTCGAAGAACTTCACCAGGTGGGGTCCGATCTCATCGTAGAACGGGCGAAGGCGCGAGCGGGCCAGCATCTCCAACCCGCCTCTCATCTTCGGAAGATCGAAGAGGATCAGAAACGCGAGGATGAGCGACAGGAACAGGTGGAAGACGAGCTTCACCAGCGTGTTGAGGCCGGAGGTCGCCTTCTTGGCGGCGACTCCGACCAGATCGTCGAGCGTCGACTCGATCCCGAGCGCCTGCACCTTGCCGTAGATCGTGCTCTCGATGAGCCCCGTCAACAGCTTCTCGACCTTCTCCACGGTCTGCGGCCAGTCCTGATAGAGCTTCTTCCCTTCGTCGATCACCTTGGGCAGCAGCACGGTCACGCCGATCACCAGGCCGATCAGGATCACCGTGAAGATGCCGGTGATGACCAGCCGTCGCCGCCACCCGAACCGCTCCACCAGGTGAACCGCCGCCGTGTTCAGGATGTAACAGAGGATGAACGTGATGATAGCCAGCGAGAGGAAGTCGAGCAGGACGTAGACCAGCAGGAGGAACCCCGCCCAGATGCCGGCCTTCCGGGCTGCCCGCCAGGGCCAGGTGTCGAAAGGCGGCTTCGAAGGCGCCGGTCCCGTGCCGGCCGGCTGGGATGGGGTGGTGACTTGCAGCTCCGTCGAGGTCATGGGCGACACCAGATTACTGCCCGTCGGGCGCAGGAATCCAGCGAAGAGGTGGAGGGGAAGATCCGTGGGCGCCCTACAGGACAAAGGCCGCGTTGCCGATAGCGATCTTGTATGAAGACCACCCTCATCGCCGTCTGCGTCTGCCTGCTGGCGGCCTCCAACCTGGTTGCCTGGGAACTGATCCCGCTCGAGAAGCTGATCGCCGACTCGGACCTCGTCCTGATCGGCAAGCTGAGCTAC
This sequence comes from uncultured bacterium, assembly GCA_964610245.1. GTDB lineage: Bacteria > Muiribacteriota > UBA6191 > JACPRK01 > JACPRK01 > CAZSVK01. The sequence continues at coordinate 608 of CAZSVK010000169.1, read as the reverse complement.
GTGATGCGGGCCGCGCCCGGCCCGGATTCCACCGACCACGGCTACCTCGAGGGTTACGAGGTGGTAAAGGGCACCGTCGCCGACGGCAAGGGCGTGGTCCTGGCCTTCCCCGGTCAGCGCGGCACGGCCGCGGCCGATGGCAAGTTCAAGTCCTCTCTGACTCCGCAGGATCTGCGCTTCGAGGAAGGGATGGAGGCCTGCTGGTTCCTGAAGAAGGCGGCGGGCGGCGACGCCTACGAGGCCAGGCATCCCTCCTGCGTGCAGCCCTATCCGTTCTACGACGGCATCCGCAAGGCAGCCCACCAGCTCGCGCTCAGCAAGGGCGACTGGCAGCGGGCGATGAAGGCCCGCCTCCAGCCGGTCGCGGCGAGCCTCCCGCGCCCGGACGCCGCCCCCCCGATTCAGTAGATGCCGGACGCCGGCTGCAAGTAGTGGGCAGACTGCGGCCCGGACGTCGGCCGCGGCGCTTCCTGGCTACTCGGACTGCTGGGCTGACGGCACGGCCCCGCGCCCGGCGCCGCTCGAAGCCCGGCCGCGAGGCCGAGAGAGGGCGGGGGGTGCGCGCGCGGTTCGTGGGGAAACTGGGAGGATCTCGACTTGCCTCTCGG
>CAZSVK010000168.1:0-11669 GCA_964610245.1 uncultured bacterium | reverse complement strand
ACGCTCGTGGACTCTTGCTTGCAAGCGAAGGGTAGACTCTCTCCCGTCATCGGGGGGTCCAGGGGTGAACATCACCCCTGGCGAGGGTTCGGGAGCAGAGCTCCCGACAGGCATTCGGCCTCGTCAACCCTGCACTGAGCGTCAATGCCCCGCAGGCGCGGTGGTGCCGCTGCTTCCGGCCGCGCCCCGCTCGACCTTGGCGGGTGAATCGGCCTCCGTGAACACGCGCTCGATCTCGTCGAGCCTGGCCTGCACGAGCTGACGGGTCTTGGCCGAGAGCGAGGGCTCCGGGGCCGGCTCCTGCTCGAGCGACTTCAGGGCCAGCTTCATCTCGTCCACCTGCACGAGCATCTCCTTCTTCACCGCGGCGGCGGTCTCCTCCCCGGTTGCGGCCTTCTCCAGCACGGCGATGCTCTCGGTGAGCGTCTTCTTCTGCTGCGCCCTGGAGCGCGCCGCGAGCGCTTCTGCAAAAGCTGACGTTACCATACCGTGGAGCTCGAAGAAGCGCGCGAAGGGAACGCCCACCGCTTTCTCGAACTCTGCCTCCATCGAGGCCGCGGGGCTCGCGGCGCCCGCCGCAGCTTTCTGCTCGAAGGCAGCGCCCCGCTCGTTCATGAACGCACTCATCTTCGGGAAGGCCGCCAGGTAAACGCCGAGGTCGGCCTCGGTGAGAGCGGCGGGGGCCGTGGCGGCCTCCGTCGCCTCGGCCGCGACCGGCGGGGGCGGCGCCGCGTGGAGGGCGGAGGCCAGGGCCAGGAAGGTCACGAGGAGAAGGGTGGCTTGGCGAGACATGGGCACCTCACGGTTCGGATGGAAGTCCGGGCAGAGGGCGCGGCCGGGTCCCGAGGGACAGGCGGGCCACGCGGTTCAGTTCGTCCTGGGAGGGCTCGAGGAAGCCGTGGTGGCCGCGGTCGAGGAGGCGGACGCGGCCTCGGCCTTGCCGACGACGACGACCGCCGCGGCGTCCGGAGCGAGATAGGTCCTGGCTACGCGGCCGACGTCGGCCACGGTAACGGCACGGAGCAGAGCGGGATAACGCTCGAAGTAGTCGGGGCCAAGGCCGAACCGCTCGCATTCCACGAGGAAGTCCGCGAGCTGGCTGGGGGTCTCGAGACTGAAGACGAAGTTGCCGGTGAGGTAAGCCTTGGCGTTGGCCAGTTCCTCGGCGGTGCAGCCCCGGTCGCGCATGGCCCGCATCTCCTCGAGGATGCCGTCGATGGCCCCGCGACGGTTCTCTGGCGAGGTGCCGATGTAGGCCATGAAGAGCCCCGGCTCCTCGGCGGCGCTGCCGGTCATGTTCGCGTAGACCGTGTAGGCCAGGCCCTTCTCGTCGCGGAGCTTGCGGGACAACCGATCGGTGAAGCCCGAGCCGGTGCCCAGGATGTTGTCCATCAGGAGCAACGCATAGTAGTCAGGGCTGCCGCGCCGGACGCCCAGGTGGCCGATGCAGATGTTGAGCTGCTCTTTGTCCATCGGGATCGCCTTGCGGATCGGCTTGTCGGCGAGCTGCAGGGCCGGAAGGGAGGGAAAGACGACCGGCTTGGCCTCCCACTTGCTGAAGGCCGCCTCGAGCCCGGGGAGCAGCTTGGCGGCCGAGAAGTCGCCGACGATGGCCAGCGTGGTGTTGGCGGGCCGGTAGTAGCGCGCGTAGAACGTCCTCAACTCCTTGGGGGTGATCGCCTCGATCGATTTCTCGTAGCCGTGCCGGGGCGCGTGGAGCGGGTGGCCTGCATAGACCAGCTCGCGCAGGTTCTCCTGGGCGATGAGGGCCGGGTCGTCCCGGTCGGCGCGGATCTCGGTGAGCAAGTGCGCTTTCTCGCGCATCACGCGGTCGCTGGCGAAGGCCGCGTTCATCAGGCAGTCGGCGGTGACGTCGAGGGCCAGCCCGAGATCGCGCGAGAGGGTCTGGATGCGGAGCCCACTCGTGTCGCACTCCAGCTTGCCGCCGACCGACTCGACCGACTCGGCCAGCTGCTCGGCTGTGCGGGTGGCGGTGCCCTCGTCGAGCATCCGCCCGACGAACTCGGCCAGCCCCTCGCGCCCCGCGGGATCGCACCGCCGGTCGGCCCGCACGTAGGCCCGCACCGCCACGATGGGGAGGGAGTGGTTCTCCAGGAGCAGGACGGTCAGGCCGTTGGAGAGCACCGTCCGCCTGGCACCCAGCCGCGTGGTCACGGACGTGGCGGCGGCGGACGACGAGACGGCGGGGCGGACGGCGCGCGGGACAGCCGCCGGGGCGAGCCGTTCACCGGGCGGACGGTACCAGGCCCGGCGGCCGGCCGAGCCGCTGCCGCCCTTCGCGGGCCCGTCCGGGCCACCCGGGGCGGCCGCGGGCAGAGACACTCCGACGGTGCGCGACGAAGGCACGAAGACGCCGGCCGCCACGGTCCTGATGTCGGAAGCTGCGATGGAGTTGATGACGCCGGTGTATCCGTCGAGGAAGGCGCGATCGGCCAGCGTATCGAAGTAGCCGATCTTGGTGGCCAACCCGGAAGCGGTCTCCTGCTCGAAGATGAACTCTGCCAGGGCCATGTTGCGGGCCCGGGCCAGCTCGGCCGGCGAGGCGTCCAGGGTCGCGAGCCGCCGGAGTTCTTCGTCGACAGCCGTCTCGGCCCTGGCCACGTCGGCCCCGGCGTGGAGTTCGACCTGGATGAGGAACAGCCCGGGGTAGCGGCGGGCGTCGTTGAGCGTGTCCACCGAAGAAGCGAGCTTCAGCTCTTCGACGAGCTTGCGATAGAGGCGGGAACTCTTGCCGGACGAGAGCACGTTGCCGGCCAGGTTGAGGACGACCGCCTCGCGGGAGTGGAATCTGGGGCCGCGGAAGGCAATCAGGAGCCGGGGGACCTCGCCGGAATCTCGCACCAGCAAACGTTTTTCGCCGAGCTGAGGAGGTTCGGCAACACCGTTGACGGGCAGTGCGGCGCCTCCGGGCATGCGTCCGAAGAGGCGGCGCACCTTGCGCATCGCCCGGGAGGCGTCCAGGTCGCCGACCAGGACGAGGGTGGCGTTGCGAGGGTTATAGGCGCGATCGTAGAAGCGGACGATGCGCTCGCGGGGGACCCTGTCGAGCGACTCTTGAAAGCCGATGATGGGGTGGTGATACGGGTGCACGACGAAGGCCATCGACTGCACCTCGTCGGTGAGCGCCCCCCAGGGGGTGTCGCGATCGCGCTTGAGTTCCTCGATGACGACCTTGCGCTCGGCCTCGACCTCGCGCGAGGCGAACAGGCACCGTTTCATCCTGTTGGCCTCGATCTCGAGCGCCTGCTCCCAGCGGTCGGAAGCGAAGTCGAAGAAGTAGGCGGTGTAGTCCCAGGTGGTGAAGGCGTTGTTGGACCCCCCGTTCTTCATCGTGACCAGGTCGATCTCGCCCTTCTCGTAGCGATTGGTGCCCTTGAACATCATGTGTTCGAGGAAGTGGGCGACCCCCTCGTCGCCGCTGGCCTCGTCGACCGAGCCCACGCGGTACCAGATCATCGTGCTGACGACGGGCACGGCGTGGCGTTCGCAGATGAGAACGCGCAGGCCGTTGGGGAGGGTGAACTGCTGCAGCTCGACGGGCGCGCTGGTGGCGGGGGACGGGGCGGCCGGAGCTGCCGGGGCGGCCGGAGCTGCCGCCAGCGGCGTCGTCAGGAGCGCTGCCAGGGCCAGTGCCAGCCGCGCTGCGAGGTGCCGGGGAGAGGAGCGTGACATGCGGCCAGCATAGGGCTCCGGAAGCCGCCGGCGCAATGGAGAGGGAGTCTCCCCGCCACTCACGGCATGGACACTTGCCCGTAGACCAGGCAAGGTATCACAGAGGCACAGAGGCACAGAGAAGAGTTCGATCCGCCCTCCGGCAACGCCCCCTCCGTGTCTCCGTGATTGGTCAACTTCGTTCCACGGTCGAAGCCTTCCTCGTCGCCTGGGGCGCCCCCCGACCCCATCAATACCGCGTGTCCACGTCCATGGAGCTGAAGTACTCCTGGTAGACGTGGTCGTTGATGCCCTTGTACGACCAGATCTTGGTCATCAGCTCGATCTCGGGCTGCTTGAGGGTGTCCTTGTAGAGGCCCTCGCTGAACACGGCCTGGAAGTTGAGGAGCACCATGCAGACCTTGCCGATCTTGCGCTCCAGGGTGCGGGCGGTGAGCGAGGCGGCCTCCTTGAGCTGGCCGTCGCCCTCGTCGTCGTAACCGAAGAACGTCAGCTTGAACTTCTTGACGTTCTTGGCGAGGATGCGGCCCTCGTCGGGCTCGCCGCGCGGGGCGCCCTGGTCTTCGAAGGCGAAGTCGACGTAACGCAGCAGGTTCTCGCCGACGGCCCCGGCGGCGGGGGTCTTCGAGACCAGCACTCCCTTGCGGATCTTGCGCATCACCACGCCCCTGTCGGCGAAGTACTTGTAGGCGCACTTGTAGACGGGCAGGCGGCTCTGGGTGACGGCGTTGCTGGTGAAGAAGGGCCAGGTCAGGTTGCCGCGGGACAGGTTCTCGGCCGCGTTCAGTTCCGGGTTGTCGTACTGATACTTCAGGACGGTGAAGCGGTCTTCGTAGGCGTCGGCGAACATGTGGCAGGCGTTCACGTCGCGAACCATGTTCTCGACCAGGTTGCGGGCGCCCTGCTGCAAGGCGATGGCGCGGCTCGAGCTGTCGGCCAGCTCCATCCCGCGCGTGAGCATCCGGTAGATGACGATGAGCATCACGAGCGCGATGACGGTGACGAGCAGGGTCTCGATCAGGTTCATGCCCCGGTGGCCGCGCCGTGCCCGGGTCGTTCGTCGTCTCGTGAAGGGCATCATCTGGTTCACCGCACCCTGTGGTTGCCGATGACGGTGCGGAAGCGGGAGAGCGCAGTCCGATGGCCGGCCCCGCCCTCCTCGGCGCTCTCGCCCATCTCTTGCCAGCGCACCTGGAGCATCACCCGGAAGAGCCTCGGGTGGGCCGGCACGCCGACCTCGGGATCGGGGTCCTGGTCGTCCATGGAGGAGACCCCGACCTTGGTCTCGATGCGGGCATACTCTTCGGGATAGCTGATGGCCGAACCGGCGCCGGTGGTGGGAGCCGTGACGGCGCCCGAGTCATCCACCGTGGGCACGGTCTTGCGCAGGATGCTGCCGGTGACCGGCTCCCAGTCGTGACGCATCTTGGGAAGCTTGGCCGGATTGACCTGGCGCAGCGCTTCCAGCTCTTCGCGGGCGGCGTGCAGGGCCATGTAGGAGACACGGCTGCGGAACACCGACACGGAGCTGCCGGTGAAGAGGATGTACATCGGCACGAGGGCGCCGACCAGCACGAGCGAGGCGATGAGGATCTCGACGAGCGAGAAGCCTGCAGCCGGCGAACTGCGGACCGGCGCGGTGTGGGCGCCGTGCGGGCGGGGTTTCATCTGGGGTGCGCTCATGGGGGCTCGACTCAGCGCTTGGCACTGTTGGCGGCGCGGCTCTCCATCTGCTCGAGCTGGGAGAGGGCGTCCTGCAGGTCCTGCGGGGTGATGCGGCCGGCCTCCTTCTCGCGGAGCAAGCCGGCCTTGATCTCGGCCTTCATCGTCTCCGGAAGCTTGTGCACACTGCCGGTCTCCTGGGCCTGTTTCTGGATGTGATCGAACCAGGGATCGAACTCGGCCTTCTTCGACTGCAACGCCTCCTGCTCCTTCTTGAGCCCGTCGGCGATGCGCTTGTCCTCGATCAGCGGAGAGGCCGCCTGGATGCTGAGGATCTTCTCCTCGGTCTCGAAAACCGACCTCATGACCTCGCGGTACTTGTCGAGCTGCTCCGATTCGAAGTAGACCTGTTGCAGCTTCATCCGCAGCCGCTGCAGGTTCATCAGGTCACGTGGATCGAGCGCGCCGATCTGCTCGAGCAGCAGGCGCTCGGCCTCGTCGAAGCTGCGCTTGGCGATGAGCGCGTCAATCTGTTCGCAGCTTTCGTAGACGGCCTTGTCGTCATCCCCGCGGACTTCCATCTCGATGTACTCGGCGGAGAAACCCTTCGATGCCAGCTCCTTGCGCTTCTTGTCGCTGAGCTGTTCGACGGTGGGGTTGGACGCAGCCTGATTGCACTGGGCGAAGATGGCGGCGAAGTTGGCGTCGCCCGCCGAGACCCCGCTCTGCGCGACGGGCCTGCGCGCGAAGGGCGTCGAGACCGTGTCCCTGACAGTGATCTCGGCCTTGACCGCCTGGCGCTCGACCTGCGCGGTGGAACGTTCGAAGCCGCCGGAAGCGCCCGCGGAATCCATCTTCCGCGCCGAGGCCTGGAGCATCGAGCCGACGTCGAAGTACAGGCCGAACATGAAGACGATCAGGAGAGCGAAGAGGAGGAGCGTGCCAAGGAAGACCTTCTCGAGGTATCCCACGGGTCAGAACCCTCCTCCGGTGACTCCGCCCAGATCGGCGGCGTCCTCGCCGCCGATACCGCCTCCGCTGGTCATCACGAAGCGGTCGGACCAGCAGGAGATCTTCGGCGATACGGACGTCATCATCCACTGCGTGGCGTCGTAGGTGCCCTCGAGATCGGGCGCCGCGAGCTTCTGTTTGTCGTAGTAGACGTCGAGGCTGGAGCCGCCGTCGATCTTGTCCTTGTTCAGCGCCAGGCAGACCAGGGTGCCCATGATCGTGGTGTTGGGGCCGATCGGCTTGATGCCGCCGGCTGCCATGAAGGTGGCGTAGTTCGGGTCGGCCGCGCCCGAGTTGCCCAGCTTGAGCATGGCCTCCTCGGAGGTGGGGTCGCTCTGCGTCATGAACACGACGGTCAGGTGGTCGGCTTCGTTCTCGCGTTTGACGCCCATCGACAGGTCGGCGCCGACGCTGTCGACGCCGTTGGCGAAGCAGCTGAGGATGCCCTTGCCCTTGTAGACCAGCGTCTTGTCGTAGGACATCTTGTCGACCATGATCGTGCCATCGAGCAAGAGCGGTCTATCCTCGCCACCGAGCGCCTGGGTGATGGTCTCGTACTTGCGAGTGGCAGCCCGGGTGTAGGGCTTGAAGTTGGAAGGCCAGTAGCCGTTCTCGGAGATACGTAAGAGATCTTCCGCGCTGACCCCCGTCGGCGGCAGAGAGGTCGGGGGGAAGAGCATGCTGGCCAGCGACTGCGCGGCAAAGGCCTGGAGCGCGGTCTTGCCGATCGTGAGCGCGATCTGCAGCGCCGTGCCGCCGACGCCGCCGGCCCAGATGGTGACCAGACTGGCGATGTCGATGATCAGGCCCACCCAGCCGCTGGCGCCCTCGCGCTCCTTCTCCCACCGGATGCCGTAAGGCACGTAGATCGGCTTGGAGCGGTCGACCTCCACCTTGTACTTCTTCATCTTCACGCCGATGACCGGCGGTACCTTGCCCTCGAAAGGCACCGAGAAGCTGGCCACATGGTACTGGCCCACCAGCCCCTCTCCCTCGATCTGGACAACTTCCGATTCGTTGCCCCCGCTCAACCCGGAGATCCCGCCGGGAAACGCGGCGGAACCGGTCTTCTGGCCCTGATCGTTGTAGGTGTTCTTGAGACAGCGCGGGATCTGGGCGAATTCGTAACCCTTCTCCGGAGCACCGAAGACCGAGAAATTGGACGTGCCCCAGCCCTTCGTGCCGACGAACCACTGCTGGCCACCCGGCATGTTCATCCCCGGATCGCCGTTGAAGAAGTCGAACCCCATCGTATTGAGGCTGACGTCGAACTTGCTGGTCTCATCGGGACGGCCAGGGTCGCGATTGTTGAAGCTGCCGCCCATCAGCCCCTCGTGCGGGGCCGGGAGCGCGGTGTGGTTGAACCACTTGTCGGTGGCGAAGAAGCTGACGTCAGTCGGGTTGGTGCCCAACCGTCGCTCGGGCTTCTTCCCGCCGATGCCCTCCGGATCGTCCGAGGTATCGAGGAAGTACGGGCCGCGCATGAAGATGCGGCCGCGGTCGTTGGCGAAGAAGTGCATCGGCCCACCCAGGTTCAGGCACTTCTTGAGGTAGTCTTCCTGCTCTTGCTTGAAAACGTTGAAGGCGAACAGGCAGAACTCGCGAGCCGGAGGCGAGACGTCGATGACCTTCAGATCGTGGCAGACCGTGTAGTACTTGAGCGCCTTGCCGAAGCGCACGGCGACCTCGAGCCGATAACTGCCCCAGAAGTCTCGCGGGTTGGTGGGATTGCCCGGAGCCGTGGGCGCCGGCGAGTCGAGCTGCGCGATGTGGTAGTAGACGGCGTCCTTGTCGTAGGTGTTCTCGGTGGCGTACTTCATCGCGTGAAACGCCCTGAAGCCGACCTTTGCCAGTACCAGTTCACCCTTGAGCGCCTCGATGGCCGCCTTGGACTCGGGCACCTCTTCCTTCAGGTCTTTCTCGAGCGCGCCGGTACCCGAGCCTGCCGACTTGGCCGCGGCGATGACCTCGGGGCGCCAGACCGCCTTGGCCGGATCGATGTCGTTCACCCGGTCATAGACGATCGCCTGCATCTCTTCCATCAGGCCGAGCGCGAGCTGGTTGGCCACGGCGCCGTGGACCACCACCGCGGTCTGCTGGTACTCGGAGGTGCCGGTGAACATCATCGTCACACCCACGATGGCGAAGATCATCAACGCCACCAGCGTGACCGGAAACATGTAACCCCAGCGTGAGCGGCGGAACGGAATCACTTGTGAGACCATCCTGATGACGTTACCGGGTTGTCCCGCTCGCGGGCGGGTTGGACAACTGGTTGGCCCCGGCGGCACTCGTGTCCGCCGCTGTGGTCAGTTCGCCCTCGGTGACAACGGCCTGGCCCTGACCCGGCTGCACTTGGCCGCTCCGCCCAGGTTCCTGCTGACCGCTCTGGTTGCCCGCCTGATTGCCCGCCTGGTTGCCCGCCTGGTCGCCGGTCTTGCCGCCGCCGGCGAAGCTATTGAACACGCCGCTGAAGAGGCCCGAGACCCCCTGCGAGACAAAGCCGCTCAGGCCGCCCCCGCCCATCAGACCGCTGATGGCGCCGGAGATCTGCTTGTCTCTCTGGGTCTCGGCGGCCATCCGGGCCTCGATCGCCTGGGCGTTGACCTGGTTCTCCGCGACGATGCGGTTGGCCAGCTCGGCTTGCTCGTTGGTGGCCTCGTTGAATTCGGCCACGGTGAACGGATCGAACTGACGCTGCGACTGAGAGATGGCGGTATTGGTATGACCACTGTCGACGCCCTGCAGATGCTGCAAGCGGGGCCCTCCCTGGACCTGCCCCCGGTAGCGGGAGAGGTTGGAGCGAGGGGTGGCTGCCGCCTGACGCTGCAAGCTGTTGATGTAGGAGCCCGCCACGCCGCCGGCCGCATTGCCGAGGTAGCTACCGAAGGACCTCAGAGCTGCGTTGTCCTTCTCCTTGTCGCGGCGCTCCTTCTCGAGCTCTTCCTTGGTCTTCGGCTTCTCGCCGGATGTCTGGGCCGGCGTCGTCTGGGCCGGCGGATTCTGGGCCGGCGTCGTCTGGGCCGGCGTCGTCTGGGCCGGCGGATTCTCGGCGGGAGGCGTCTCCGCCGGAGGAGTCTCCGCCGGAGGAGTCTCGGCGGGAGGCGTCTCGGCCGGGGGCGTCTCGGCGGGAGGTGTCTCCGCCGGGGGCGTCTCGGCCGGCAGCATATCGCTGCCATTCCCATCCTCATCGCCGCAGGCCAGGAAGACCGACGAAGCGCCAGGCGTCGCGAAGAGCAGCAGCAGAACCGCTAGCAGAAAAACACAGGTACGCATGGCAGGCACCTCCTGGGTCCTCCATCTGAAAGTCTAGACGTACGGCAGATCGCTGTCACTCGAAGGTCACTTGCTGGGATTGGCCCCGCGCGGCGCGTGGACCGTCTCGTCGAGGGCCAGCCAGTTCGGATCGCTGTAGAACGTGTGGTAGTAGCGGCTGCCCACGCTGGTCTGCAAATAGTGCGTCTCCGCGGACTTCCCGGTCAGATCGGGCACGGCCAGCCGGACCTGGTAGAACGGCAGCCCGTTGAGCCGGTACTTCTTGAAGCGCACGTCCGAGAAGAGACGCTCGTCGACAGCCGGCGCCTTCGAATTGCCGTAGAACACCTGCAGCCGGACGGCGTCGGCCGGTTGCCCGGCGCGCACCACCTTCACCTTCTCGGAGCGGAACTCGACCTTGTAGGAGCGCGGCTGCGGAGAGGATGCGTTGTCATCGAACCTCAGGAAGGTCATTCCGGTGCCATCGTCCGAGACGTCGGGCTTGCCGCCGGGCACGTTCACCACGTCGCAGATGGCGCGCAGGTCTCGCTTGAGCCTCTCCATCACCACGTTGGCCCGTCGCACGCCCTCGATCTCCTCGGACCCGAGCGACACGGAGCGGCTGCCGAAGCTCAGGAACTGGTAGAGCGCCGCGATGATGATCGCCATCACGAGCATCGACACCGTCAGCTCGATGGTGGTGAAAGCGGCTATGGAGCGTCGGCGGAGGGGCATCAGGGCAGGCCGGAGTAGACGAGAGTCTCCATCTGGACCCGCCTTCCGGGGCTTCCCGAGACGTTGTGCTTCCACCGAACCGTGGCGACGGCGCGGAGGGCCCGGAACTCTCCGGACGAGTCCTTCACGAATGACATGACGATTTCCCGGCTGAAACGGTTGGATGATTCGGGATAATCGATCTCCGTCGTGCCGTCGTCGGCCTTGAAGATGCTCACCTTCTCTTCCTTGATGGTGATGCCGCTGCCGGCGTCGGTGCGCACCTCACCGGGCAGGCGCAGGTTCTTGCACCCGTCTCCAAGCGCCGCGACCCAGTCGCGAAAGCCTATCGCCCGGACCCACTCGATGCCCTCCGTGGCCAGCCCGACGGCCAGCGCCTCGTTCTCGACGTCGACCGTTCCCCGGTTGGCCGACGAGAGCGTGGTCATGATCGGGATGAAGGCCAGCGCGACCACCGTGACCGCGATGAGGATCTCGGCCATCGAGAAGCCTCGATGCGAGGCTCGGGGCTCGAGGCTGGAGGCTGGAGGCCTGAGGCGCGCGGCTCGAGGAGGCAAACCCGAGTCCCTCACTTCGTCCCGCCGGAGAAGGCCGGCGGCGCACCGGTGCCGAAAAAGACGGCCTTCTGCTGGCGAGAGAAGTCGAGGTAGAATCCGAGCTTCTTCCCGCCTGCCTTGACGTAGGCCCTCGAGACCGGGTCTTCCCGGACCTGCCGAGCGAAACGCCCGTCCGAGCCTCGAGATAGGCCGAGGCAGTGCCCTCCCCCAGGACCGACCAGAGCTGGCTGTCCGAGACCTCGCGGCCCGTCGTGAGCGTGCCTCGGACCTCGATCGCCTCGCGGCCGAGAATCTTCGACAGTCCCACGACCTCCCACTCGGCCCGGATGATCATCGCAGGGGCATCCGGTGCGCCCTGCAGCCCGAAGTTCTGCTTCCAGCGGGTGCCCTTCTTGAAGCTGCCTGCCGGGATCGAGACGGCCAGCTCGCGCAGATCCCCCGGCAGCGAATCCTCGGCCGTGGTCCTCAGCAGCTCGCCCCGCGGCGAGTAGACGTGCACAACCGCCGCGCCCACGCCGGGGGGCAGCTCGGGCCGCGCCTTGCCGTTCACCTTGAGCACCGCCTTGACCGGCTGATAGCCGATCCGGACCTGCCCGTCGCCGGCGTCGACCACGCGCCCGACCTGACGCACGCCGGTCTCGATCGTCTGCGTCAGGATCTTGTCGGGCCGAACGATGGTCGTGGCATACCGCGCCTGATCGACCGTCTCGACGACCAGCCCGACCCGGGAAAACGCGCGGGGAACGGTGCGCGTTC
>CAZSVK010000167.1:0-11673 GCA_964610245.1 uncultured bacterium | reverse complement strand
GCTCGGGGTTCTTCTCCGGCTCGAGGGTCGAGTCGAGCACCGAGAGCTTGGTGGTGACCTTGATCTTGGCCGACTCGGGGTCGTTGAGGACCTCGCCGTCGCGATTGCCCAGGATGTTGGTCGAGTACCAGCCCGAGAGCCCGAGGAAGCGGGCCTTGATGCCGGGCGCCAGGATGGTCTTCAGCAGGGTCTGGCCGGTCTTGAGGTCCTTGCCGCAGATCGCGACGCCGCGCTCCTCGGCCATGGCCCGCAGGGCGGGCACGTCCACGCACAGGCTGGGGGTGCAGTTGACGACCGGGATGCCCAGCTTGATGCTGACGTAGGTGTAGACCATGCTCGAGATGATGTTGCGGCTATTGGCCTTCATCGCCTGCTCGAACTTGGGAAGGGACCTGGCGGCCTCACCCAGGTCAGGGGTCAGCTCGGTCGAGTGGCAGAGCACCGTCACGAGCCGCTTGAGGCCGCGGCCTTCGCGGAAGGCCACGATCTCGCCTTCCAGCTCCTGGGCCTGCTCCCAGAGAGTGCCCTTCTTGGCATGCTGGCCCTTGAGGTTGCGCTGACTGTGGGCGTCGACGACCGCCTTGTGCGGGCGCAGCTCTTCCAGACGGCTGCGAACCGCTTCGAGCGTCGGGCGATCGAGGACGGCGGCCTTCACGGCCGATTCGTAGGCGGTGTCGGGGAAGATGTCCCAGGCGGCGAACTCGAGACCCGAGATCGGGGTCATCGGGAGGACGTCGGAGAGCAGCGCGGGTGCCGTGGCGCCGTTCACCCGGCAGAGCTGGGTCAAGGAACCGATCGGCCGGGCCAACCCGCGTTGTACCGCTTCGATTCCGGCAACCAGGGTCGTGCTCAGCGCGCCCAGGCCGACCAACAAAACGCCGACTTTATCCTGAGAAGATTCCTGACTGACCGACATCCTGAGCCTCCACAAAGCAAAACAACGGCCGGATCCGGCTGCTTCCGCCTTCCGGCCGCGCCCATGGAAAGGGGCGCATTATAGCACGTAATCCCTGTTGTCAACCGAAAAACACGGGGTCTCGGGGGATCCGCCGGCGCCCGTCTGCCCCCCGAACCTGGAGGGCGCGACCGAGGTCGCACCCGGTCGGGTGCCGGGGCTGTCGAGGGGCCCCGGCCGTCACCGCCGGTCGAGCCACACCAGCGTCGCGCCCCAGCCCCCGGCCTCTTCGCCGGCCAGCTCGAACCGGCTGACCGACGGATGGCGCTTCAGAACGGCGTGGACCGTCCGCCGCAGGTCGCCCTTGCCCTTGCCGTGGATGATCCGGAGTTGGTTGAGCCCCTTGTCGCGGCAAGCCGCCAGATAGTCGCTGAGGAGATCGCCGACCTCCTCGGGCCGGAAGCTGTGCAGGTCGAGCACCGGATCGATCGGCAGCTCGGCCCCCTTGCTCGCCCGGGCCTGGTGCTGGAGCGACTCGAAGAGAAAGAAGGCCGACACCACCAGGGCGTGGTCGACCTCCTCCGAGAGAATCAGGTCGCGCAGCTCCTCCAGAGGGATCAGCTCGGTCGTGAGATCCTCGCCGGGATCCGGAGTGGCTTCCTGTATCCGCACCGCGCCGGTCGCCAGGAAGGTGTGGCAGTGGTTGGTGAGGATGGCCGGATTCGGCCGGACCCGTCCCAGGTACTTCCACTCCGAGGCCTCGTAGCCGGTCTCTTCCAGAAGCTCGCGCCGGGCCGCGGCCTCGGGCGAGGCGTCTTCGGGATCGATGATGCCGCCGGGAATCTCGAGCGTGACCGCGTCCGAGCCCTGACGGTACTGACGCACCATCACGACCCGGTCGTCCTCGGTCAGAGCGATGACGTTGAGCCAGTCGGGCGCCTCGATGACGATGCGCTCCAGCTCCTGCTCGGTCCGCGGGTTGACGGTGCGATACCGTCGCAGCTTGAAGATGCGATAGTGGCCGAGATCCTCGGCGCCCAGCCTGGGCCAGACGCGAGGTCGATTCTGTGGCATGGTGAGGAAGCCTCCGGAACGGGCACCGGAAGCGGCAGCCGCCCCTGCCGCCGGCGCGAGCCGAGCACGCGCTGGCTCAGGAACTCTTCTGCTTCTTGCTCGCGATGAGAGCGCGGAGCTTCGCCTTGCGCTTGACCCGCGCCTTGCGATGAACTTGCTGCATTTCGGCCTTGTGCTTACCCATGAACATTCACCTCCTCCGTGAGGACAGTTCGGATCGCAAAGCCTGGGTCCGCGGTGACCGACCCTTGCCTGCGATCGCGTTGTCCAATGGTGGGGCCCGAAGGCTCGAGAGTCAAGCTCTCCGCGCGCTCCGGAGAAATGAAAAGTGGCAGACTTCGAGCGGTCTGCCAGCGCTTGGGATGTGGCTGCTACCGGTTGCGGGGCCGCCGGCCATCATGCGGCGCGGTGCTCACGCTCGACCTCCTCGGCCACGCGCGCGGCCCGTCTGCGGCCAGGAGCCACCAGAACTTCCAGTCGGTAACCCGGGCAGTCGAACGCCACCGCCTTGAGCACCTCGACGGTCACCGAGGGTGGCGTCTCGACGTCCGCGGGGAGCGCGCCCCGGACGACCAGGGCCGCCCGGACGCGGGCGCAGAGGGCCTTCAGCCTGCGGCCGACCTGCGTCCTGTTGACGCCGTAGTCCCTGGCGAGCACCCGCATCCGGGCGCCGTGCAGGAAGTACCGCACCAGCAGCCGCCTCTCGTCGGCGTTCAGCTTCTCCAGCTCGTCCCTCAGGTCGCGCGCGAGCCGCTCGCCGTCGTGCCGGCCGATCACCTCGTCGGCCACGTCGGCCGCCGGCGCCGCGCTCTCGCAGCGCGGCTCGCCACCGGCCCACAGCGATAGGCTGACGCCTCGCCGCCCTTCGCTGCGCAGCCGGTCGGTAAGCCTGTTCCGGGCCACGACCGTCAGCCAGGTCCTCAGGGCCGCGTCGCCGCGATACTCCCTCAGCTTCCCGGCGAAGAGGTCGCCCGCCAGCTCGGCCACCATCTCCTCGCCGAGCCGCGCGCCGCCCGCGAGCCGGGTCAGCCATCGCACCAGCGGCAGCTCCAGGGAGTCGTGCCACAGGGCCCAGGCGTCGGGAACGCCCTTGGCCAGCGCGGCCGCCAGGTACAGGTCGGGGTGCAGCCGTCCGCCAGCACCGTGGTCGCCGTCGCCAGGCCGAGGCGCCCGGACCAGTCCGAGCCAGCCGGCCAGGTCGGCCAGACCCAGTCCCAGGTCACCGTAGCGCGCCACGCCATCGGCAGCCAGCCCTCTCGCCAGGTCGAGCAAGGCGAGCGCCGGGGGGGGCTTGTTCAATCCGTCGTTCAGCAATGCCAGTCCGCGATTCATGATGAAGGGCCTTTTCAGGGGTCAGGGGTTGGGGGTCAGGAGTGGGGTTCCATGGCCGGGGGCCGGGAAAACAAAACCCGGCTTCTCGCGAAGCCGGGTGTGGGATGGGTCGTCCTGATCGTGGTGGTGTCAGTTGTCCGGGACACCTCCAGCCCACACCTGGCTTGCCTGCGGCGACACGCGCAGCCCGGCGGTCGCGTTGCCAATCCCCGAGAGGACGGCAGCGATGACCTGCACAGACTGGCTGTCGAAGCAGCTCTTGCGATTCATTTCGTTGCTCATTCGCATCTCTCGAGTTCCGGGTGGACTGGTTCTTGTCGTGATTCTTCTAGCGTTGTCGTCCCCTTGGACGCCGGCCGGGTGAAAAGGGTGCGTACTTTTTTCATCGGCACGCGCCCCCGCCGGTTCGAAGAGGGGTTCGATCCCTTCTACGAGCACCGCCGGGGATTGTTGCCAGGAGCCTATCCAGCGGGCCGGAAACAGCGGGCAGTCTACATCCCACGCATGCGCAGCACAACAATCGTCGCCTCGAAGAGCAGCACGATCGGCAGCGCCATCGCCATCTGCGTGCCCACGTCGGTCGACGGGGTGAGCCCGGCCGAGGCAACGAAGATCCAGAAGACGACGAGCTTTCGCTTCCGTCGGAGCAGGTCGCTCGAGATCAGCCCGACGCTGGCCATCAGGAAGAGCAGGATGGGGAACTCGAAGAGCACGCCGCAGATCAGCATCAGCTCGAGCACGAAGCTCGTGTAGTCGCCCACCGTGTAGATCGGCTCCGCGATGCCCTGGGCGAACTCGACCAGGAAGGCAACCCCCATCGGCACCGCCACGTAGCGGGCGAAGCCGGCGCCGGTGAAGAAGAACAGGGCGAACGCCGGCACGAAGATCCTCGTGTACTGGCGCTCGGTCGTGTGCAGGCCGGGCCGGATGAACTCCCAGCACTGGTGGAAGATGAGGGGCGTCGAGAGCACCAGCCCGGAGATGGCCGCCGTCTTCACGTAGACCGAGAAGGCCTCCGTCGGGTTGGTCGTGTAGAAGCGCAGCCCCGAAGGCGCGGTCGCCTTCAGCCAGTCGATGAGCCATCCGGAGAAGAACAGGCAGAGCAGCGTGAGGCCGCCGATCGAGCAAAGGCAGACCAGCAGGCGATTCCGGAGCTCTCCCAGGTGGTCGGCCAGTGACATCACCGCATCCTCCGGCTCTTCCGGGTCCGGATGCGAGGTCGCATGCTGGGCCAGCCGGGGAGGGAGGGCCGAAAGGCTCCCGGAGACGAGGCCCGCGCCGGATTGCGCGAGGTCGCCGGATGCCGGGACTGGCGCGACCGGCGCCTCCACGGCCGATTCGCCCGAGAAGTGACGTGGGGGTGGCCCGGCCGGAGCCGCGTAGGGCGGACGGCCGTAGGGAACCGGGGAGCCCGGATTCGCGGCGGAGTCGCCGGCGGCGGGGGTTTCACAGGCGGGCGCGGCCGATGGCTCACCACCGGTCACGGCACAGTCGGAGGCAGACGCGACCGGTTCGTCCGGGGCCGCGGCGCCCTCCGCGAGAGCGGACCTCACCGGTCGTTCGCAGCCTGCCGCGGGGCGTTCGGCAGCCGATGCCTCCGCGGCGTCGCCCTCGCCGGCAACCGGCGCCGGCACAGCAATCTTGTCAGCCTCGAACCCCAAGCGCCGGGCCTCCTGCCTACTTGTCGGCCTCGGCAACGTCCTGGCTGGCTGAAAGCTCGCGATAACTCAGATCGCGGCGGCTGACCGTGCCGACGATGTTGTCAACCATGTGGTTCTTGAGGTCGGGATCGAACCGGCAGGTGAAGTACCTGGGCATCTTGTCCCGGTTGAGGTTCTCGCAGGCGAGGTTCCCGACGACCTCCAGCTCCTGGTTCTTGAAACCGGCGACACCGTCCCGGGCATAGAGGCCCGCCTCGACCTTCAGGCGCGACGGGCGGCACTCGATGCGCCCCTGCAGCGAGACCAGCCCGAGCAGGTCGGCCGGGTCCTTCGAGGTGAGGTCGCTGACGATGATGATGTTCTTCTCGCAGACGATGATCCCGCGACCGTGATAGGGCCCGCCGACGGTGAGATCTTCCGTCGCGTAGACCATCCCGTCGACGTCCAGCGGTTGCTCGAAGGTGCCCACCAGCTTGCGCTTGTCCTTGAAGAAGATGTGGGCGAACTTGGCACCCTTCTCTACAAGGCGCTTGAGGTTGCCCACTCCCTCGCGCTCCGGGTAGCGCTTGACGTAGTTCATGCGCGTGTTGATCGTGTACCGCTGGGGCGGCACGATCTGCGGGTCCTTCGTGGGGCCCAGGATGAGCGGGTTCAGCCGCCGGTAGTTCTTGTAGACGTAACCCTCGAAGTGCGTGTAGACCGACAAGTAGGGATCGTGCAGGCGGTTGTCGTTGTACAGGTAGCCGATCTCGGGGCGCTGGTGGCCGAAGATCGACGTGTCGGCGAAGTAGTTGATGATGTCGTCGGCGGCGAAGAACGGCAGGTAGACGTGCAGCACGCCGTTGGTGCGCACCCGGCCCCAGTCACGCGGGTTGAGCGACAGGATGATGTTGTCGACCGTGTCCTTGATCTTCTCGTCGCTCGCGTGCTGGGCCAGCTCGAAGACCAGCTTGAGCGCGTCGGCAATCTTGCCCTCGTCGAGCTTGTTGGTGAGCTGGTCGTTGATCAGCTTGAGATTGTTCAGACCCTCGGCCTTGTTCTCGGAGAGCGGCAGCCGCAACAGTTCGTTGAGCTTCTGGCCCAGGTCGAAGATCAGCTCCTGGATGACGTCCGGAAGCGTCAGGTTCGAGAGGATGAACCGCCCCTCCTTGAGGTACTCGGTCTGGGGGCTGTGGATGAACAACGAGTGGTCGGGCGCCGGCGGCGAGATGTCCATGAGCTTGATGCCCTTGATGACCTCCACCACCGAACGGCTGTCTTCCCAGTCGGCGACCGCGGTCAGCTTGAGCCGGCCGGTCCAGCCGCCGAGCGAAGAAGCCGGGGGGCCGCCCCCTTCCTCGTCGCCGCCCGAGCGCTGGCGATACTGCTCGAGCGACTGCGGCACCATCTCGGCGCGGTCGATGAAGGTCCCGAACTCGTTCTTCTTGATGCCGAAGATCTCGGCCGTCACCTTGATCTGGCTGCCCTGGCGCACCGCGTTGGCGAAGTCCCAGGTACGCGCCCACTCTCGCGCGCGGTCGATGTCCATCAGGTCGAGCAGATCGGCGTTGACCTCCAGGGTGTCCTTCGGCTGGGGGTTGACCGGCTTGACCAGGGGCGACAGCAGCGTCTTCTCGATGCGGTGCAGGGCCAGGTGGATACCCGCCTCCGCCAGGTAGTGCGAGACGGTATTGCTGCCGAACTTGCGGATCTGCCGGGAGCCCATCCCGACGATCTGGATCAGGCTGATGCCCAGGATGAAGAGCACCGAGACCACGATCAGCAGGACGTAGAGCGCGGCGGCCCGGCGCGGAGCGCGCGTCCGGGCTGGCGGCAACCGCTGCGATCGGATCATCGGATCCATTATAGCCCCTGGCCTCGCTCCCGAGAACCCGCGCGGTACTCGGGTCAGGGCCGGCCGCCCATCAGCGACACCGCCAGTTCCAGAAGCGCCGGCGGGGCGGTCGACCGCGGAGGGCTCACTCCGAGAGAATCACCGGCTCGTCCAGAGTGCCCGAGAGAATGCGCGTGACGGAAGTGGCCTCGAGGGAGCCCTTGAGCGACAAGAGCATCTTCAACTTGCCCGAGAGCTGACCCTGCGAACTGAGATTGACCTCTCCGGAGCCCTCGCCGCGCGAACCCTGGCAGCGGAACTCGCGCACGTGTAGGCCCTGGAGGTCGCGAACGACCGTCGCCGAGCCGGTGTTCATCGCCAGCGGCCAGTCTTCCGGGAACCCCAGGCCCTTCAACAGGGCGTTCCAGACGACGGTGAACCGGCTGGTGCGGACGTTTGCCGACCATCCGGAGACACTCTGGCCACCGAGTTCGGCCAGGACTCCGCTGACGGCGGCGGCCAATCCCTTGACCTGGAACCGGGGTTGCACTCCCAGCGCCATCTCCGTGGAGCGCACCAGCGCGGTGAACTGGGTGGTGTCGGCGGTCAGTTCGACGGAGAGCTGTCCCTCCACGTTCTCCGGTGGCGCAAAGCCGGTGAGTTCGGCCAGGACCGCGGCGCCGACTTCCATCTGTCCGCTGGCCCTGACCAGGCGCGGGCCGCTCGGTGAGGACTGGATGAGCCCCCCTCCATCGAATTTCAGACCGCGCCCCGTCTGCAGCTTGCACCGGGTCATCTCGAGGCCCTCGGAGGAGAGTCGGGCCTCGGCCGACTCCATGGTCGGGTTGTCGAACTGGCGGGCGAGGGCCTCCTGGCCAAATGCGGTGAGAAGCATGCCCAGATCGATCGACTGCCCCTGCACGACCAGATTCCAGTTCTCGCCGTCGAGAACTCCGCCCGCGGTCACGCTGCCCGGCCCGAGCCGTCCCTCGGTCAACCGGAGCGAAAGCGAACCGCCCTGCAGTTCCAGTTCACCCTTCGGGCCATCGAGGTAGAGAGCGGTGTCGGAGGTACCCCGGCTCATCTGGATGCCGCGAGCCTGGAAGCGCCACAACAGATCTCTGCCGGTCTTGGGGTCTTGCTTGAACTCGAAATCGCCGCCCAGCTCGTGAGCCACCCACTTGGCTCGCGTCACGGCGCCGTCGTCGAAACCGAAGGCCGGACACTCCAGGTGGCCGACGACCTTGACGCCTGCCGAGAGAGCGGTGAGAGCTGCGTCGCCCGAGACGACCCCGGTCAGGGCGTCGCCGCGCTGCCTCTGCGGGGGTTGCAACAGCCACGGCGCCAGAAGCTCCAGGGGAAGGTTGCCGACGTTCATGTGCAGCTCGGCCGAGGAGGGAGGCTTCGCCCGGACCCTGCCGGTGAGCGAAACCGGCGATTTCTCGAACGCCTGGCCCTCGAGCGCGCCCAACCGCAGCACCCCGGAATCGAACCGGCCCTGACTCGTCACCTTCTCGATCGAAAACTGGCCCCCGGTGACCTGGTCCTGAAAGAGGACGCTGCCGCCCTCCACGAAGAAGGAATCGATGGAGATCGACTCGCCCGGGTCCGACAGCGCTGCGGTGAGCCGAGGCCTGCCGGGACCGGAGAGAACGAAGGCGAGCTGGCCCAGCCCTGGTAGGTTGATGCCTCCGTCGGGGCGCCGTACGACCTTCACCTGTAACTGGAGGAGCTTCAGGTCGCTGGCCCCCGGCTGACCGAACAGCCCGTCGACAAGGTGAGGCCGGAACGTCAGGAAGGCCGCCTTCAGCAGGGGCGTGTCGAGCACCGGGGGCAGGCACACCTGCAGATCCTTGATCGTCAGGTTCATCGGCGGGTCGTACATGACCTCGCCCAGCGTGACCTTTCCGGTGAAGCCGGGCCCGAGCCCACGCTGGATCATGCCGGCCAGCACGCCGGGCCGCTGAACGCTGAGCAGGGTGATCAGCCCGGCCACGGGCGGAAGCGACCCGAGGCCGAGCAAGAGCAGGAACCAGCGAACCCACTTGTTCCGTGGCAGGCCAGGCAAGCGCAGAGCACGCAGGCGAGCGGGTAGGGAGGAAAGAGCGGGCAGACGCATGGGGTCTCTTGCGGAATTCTACAGCAAGGCCCGCTGGGTGCGCGAGGTCATCTCACCAGGGAGTACTCGGGGCACCGGGGCGGTCGACGAGAAGCGAGTGGGGCCACGCCCGATCCAGTACTGCACGCGCGGCGAGAGGGCAAGCGCGGTCGTGTTCACCTTCCGGGCGTCATGTGTTCCAGGAGCTTCTTCGCGATCAGGCGATGCCCAGCCTCGTTCATGTGGTTGTCGATGACCTGCCGGCACTCCGGCCGACTCAGCTCGCGAGCCAGATCGAGCACGACAAGCCTGTTAGCGAGTTCCCGGCACCTCCCGGACCTCTTCAAGCTCTCGAGCGCTCCCGCGAAGGAGAACTCCACGGCTCGCTCGCGCGGCACCTCATTCCTCACATCGAAGACGATCAGCTGCGCCTTCCGCAGCTCCGGCCGGTCGAACGAGGCCAGGACGGCCAGGAATGCCATGGCATGTGCCCTGTCTCCGAGCGCCTCGTCGGGTCGCATCGACTCCCGCTCGTCCGTGCCCGCCAGGCGGACGGCCGAGAGCAGCAACCCCAGGAAATGCCGTCCCGGGAAGTACCGGCGCTGACTCTCGAGACGAGCGAACCGTTCCCAGACCGGCGACGGCTGCACGTGCAGCCGGCAGCCGTCTCGGAGGTAACGCAGGTTCTCCGGCAGATCGTTGTCGTCGTACTGCACGATCAGGACCTTCAACGCCGAGAGATCGGCCCGCTTCAGCAGCAGGAACTCGCGAGGCGTGCCATAGGACGAGATGCCCAGGTTCAGCGCTCGCCTGCCCGATTCCCGCTCGATGAGCTGGGTAAAGGTACTCTGCTGATCCAATCCCCAGCCCATGGTGTGCGAGTCGCCGAGCGCGATCACCTCGGGCGCGACGAGCGAGGCCTCGTCGTCCCGCACTCCCAGGCTGTTGACCGAGTACTCGTTCTCGAACCGGAGTCCTCTGTGGACGAAGGTTCCCGGCTTCAACCGGTAGAAGAGTTCCGGGTCGTAGACCGAGCACGCCGGGTCGAACTGAATCACGTGGCGGTACGGCGAGTACCAGTAGTAGCCGCGGTAGTAGTTGAGCAGCAGGCTCGGACTGGATGGCGACAGCCCGCACAGCATCAGATAGCAGCTCAGACCGTCGAAGAGAGCGATCGAGAGCGCGAGACTCGCGCAAGCGATCAGCAGCCTGCCCCCCCAGAATCTGATGCGCAGGGAAGTCAAAGACCGGCTCTACTCCTCGATGGATGCGCGCCACCCCGGCCGAACGGTAACACCCGACCCGGTCGCCCGCAAGGGGAGGCGAGGGCGGGGGTCCGGGGTTGGAAGACCCCGGCTCCAAGATTGGGTTGGCCCGCGGAGGCTGGACCGGCGCGAGCAGCACGCCCTGCTGCGAGCCGTCGCGCGTGGCGGAAGCATCCGCGATCTCGCCATCGTGAAGTTGCTCCCCAGGCCCTCATATCCAGTCGAGTTCGTGAAGCTCGCTCCAGGAAACGAGGTCGGCCTCCTTGCGCCGCTGGCGCTGCTCTCCCCCGTAGACCACGCGCAAGCCTCCGGGCTCGACGTCTCCGAGATCGGCGGCGACTCGCTGGGCAGCAGCGGCCATTCCGCTGGCGGGTGTCTGACCGGCCTTGGCCTCCACGATCCACCAGCTGTTGCCTCTCCGGACGAGGAGATCGGCCTCGAGTCCATGTCGATCCCGGTAGTGGAACATCCCGCCAGTCTCTCCACGGTTCGTCCGGTGTTTGAGGATCTCCGATACGACCCACGTCTCGAACAACGCTCCTCGCAGAGGGTGCGCTCGCAGGTGCTCGACCGTGCGGATACCCAGCAGCCAGCAGGCCAGCCCGGTGTCCAGGAAGTGCAGCTTCGGCATGCGAGTGAGCCGCTTGCGCGGACTGCCCGCGTGGCAGGGGAGGCGATACACGAGGAAGCTCGCCTCGAGCACCGAGAGCCAGGCCATGGCTGTCGGCTGGGTGACCCCGGCATCCGAGGCGAGGGCGGCAGCGTTGAGCGTCTGGGCCGTTCGACCGGCACAGAGCTGTACGAAACGCTGGAAGCTCGCCAGATTCCCCACGTTGCGCAGATCCCTGACGTCTCGCTGCAGGAACAAGGCGGTGTAGGAGCTCAACCAGTCGGCCGGCACCAGGTTCCGGTCGAAGATGGCCGGATAGCCACCCGCCAGCACGGCCTCGTCGAGCCTCCTCGGGTGGCGGCCGAAACGCAGAACTTCACTGCGAGCCATTGGCAGAAGATTCAGCAACGCCGTCCGGCCGACAAGCGACTGGCTCACTCGCTCCAGCAGGAGCAGGTTCTGGGAGCCCGTGAGGATCCACTGGCCCGGCCTGGGGTCGGCATCGATCATGACCTGCAGGTAGCTGGCCAGCTCAGGGCATCTCTGGAACTCGTCGATGACCGCACCGTGCTCGAAGCGGCCGAGGAACCCCCGCGGATCCTCCGTTGCGAACGCGCGAACGTCCGGTGCCTCCAGATTGACCGCCTCGTGTTCGGGAAAGGCCATCGAGCAGAGCGTCGACTTGCCGCTCTGACGCGGGCCTGTCAGGGTCACCGCCGGGAACTGGCTTGCCGCCGAAAGCAATCTGGCCTCGAGGTCTCTCGCGATCATGGTCAGAGCATACCACGGTTACGGCAATTCAAAAGTACGATTTTGTAACTGCCGAACAGACCGCGTCAACCACCCGGGGCGAAGTTCGCCCCGGGCCCCCCCCCCGATGACTGGAGAGACTCTTGCCTCCGCTTGCAGGCAAGAGCCCTTGGAA
>CAZSVK010000166.1:0-11701 GCA_964610245.1 uncultured bacterium | reverse complement strand
GGCTAGTGAAGCAGTATGACGCGTACAAGCCATTCCCCGATCTCCGCGTCAAGGGCCAGCAGACCCTGAGCGAGAACATCGCGGATCTGGCCGGACTGGCCGTGGCCTATGACGCGTACAAACTGTCGCTGGAAGGCAAGCCTGCCCCGGTCGTGGACGGGCTGACGGGCGAGCAGCTCTTCTTCCTCAGCTATGCCCGCAGCTGGCGCGAGAAGGCCCGCGAACCCGAACTGCGTCAACAGATCATGACAGACTGCCACTCGCCCGCGGAGTACCGGGCGGCCACGGTCCGGAACCTCGACGCGTGGGTTGACGCGTTCGCCGTGAAGGCGGGACAGAAGATGTTCCTTGCGCCCGCCGAGCGAATCCGGGTGTGGTAGCGCGGTCCGGCTAGTTCAGCAGCTCCAGCCCTCGGCGAAACGGCTCGGACTTCTCCCTGAGCAGCTCCACGGCCCCTCGGAGGTCGGGGACGTGGAGCGTGGCCGGATCGCGCATCGGGATGTTGGCCCCGAGGCGATAGAGCAGCACTTGCGGGTCGGCGGTCCACGGGTAGAGATCGGGCCGGGTGTCGGAGGGAAGGTCGAGGACCCTCAGGCTTTCTCCGGCGCCGGTGAGCCGCAGACCCAGAGGGCTCAGAAGGGGACCGTAGTAGTGATCGAACCGCGGATCTCGGGCCATGGGCCAGATGGTGGTCCGGCCGCCGGCCAGCCCGAGGACGACCTCCAGGATCCCGCAGGTGTCCTGACAGACCGCGTAGACTCCGTAGCCGTTGGCCCGGATGCGATATCGACTCTGGAGGTAGTTGTAGAGCTGCATCAGAAGACTCGCGGAGCGCACCATCTGCCGTGCCGAATCGGGGCCCGCGTAGGCCCGCACCAGCCGGTAACCGCACCACGAAGTCCTCATCGTCACGGCCGGCCGGAACACGGTGCCTTGCTTGAGTTCGGCGCCGGGGATTCCCATGAACCACTTCACCATCATCAGCGGCTCCGTGGTGCCCTTCGCAAAGAAGACCAGTAGATGCTCGGCGTGGTTGAGCGGCACGAGCAGGCCGGTTCCGGACGCCTTCCCGGGCTCGGTGACGACCGGCTTTTCGGGTGCGTCGACGTCGACGCCGGTCATGGCCCAGGTCGGGATCCTGACCGGATAAGGCTTGCCGAGCTGCATGACCGAGTAGCCAAGGAAGTCGACGAACATCCGCGCGTCGAAGACGTTGACGTCGTAGCGGCCCGTGGCGAGCAGCGCATTGACCAGTTCGACGCCGTCGCGGACCTTGCGAACCTGCCCGGCGGGGGTCTGGCCCGAGGCCCGGACCGCCATCGGGTGCTCTCGGAACTCGGGCCGGGTCAGTTGATTCAGGGCCCGGGCCAGTCTGGCGGAGTTGGCCAGGACGTGCGAGGGCAGACGGACGACGATGGTCGAGTGGACCAGCGAGTCGATGGCGGCGGGTTCGACCTTGTCGACCGGAACCTCCGCCGACGGCACGTTGGCGGTGGGCTCGAGGAGTTGCAACTCCACCGTGGAGGGGTCGGTCTCATCGATGTAGCCCGACGTGGCCTGGACCTGGGCGGTCCAGGCTTCCGGGGCCTTGCGGTCGGCATCGAGGATGGCGGCTCGGACCGCTCCACCGGCCTCGACCGGTTCCGAGAGCGTTCGCTCGTGGTAGACCCTGAATGCCGCCGGTGGGATGGGAGCGAAGTGATCCAGGTCCATCCTGGAGACCACCGCTTCGAGCTGTTCGGGCGTCATCGCTCTCAAGAAAGGAAGGAGCTGAGCGACAGCGGCCCGGACTTCGGGGGGAAGGCTGCCCAGCGCGGGGTTGTCGGCGAGATCCGGCGGCAACTGGGCCAGTACCATCGCCTTGAGCTTCTCCATCAGGGCGAGCCTCTGGGCAGGAGGGAGCTGGGCGTAGACGGCGCTCAGGCTCACGGAGGGCCGCTCCGTGAGATAGACGCGCTCCAGCGCCTGCGCGCGCTGGTGCGCCAGATCCTGGTCCGCGACGACCGGGAGCGCCAGGAGCGCCGGGAGCGCCAGGAGAGCGAGAGTGGCCAGAACACGCGGGAAGAATCGTCGGGACGGCATCGGTTTCTCCTTCGGACCCGGCCGCCGACTGACATGTCGGGGCCGGCCGGGCGGCAGCCTTCCATGTTACCACTCTGTTGAAGTCGACGTACCAGTTCTGAAGCGAGGCCGCCCTCGCGGTCGATCGTGTCGAGCATCGGCCGCGGGCAGCTGGTATCATTGAAAGGCGCCGACCCGCGTGCGGTCGCGCAGGCAAGCCCGGGGAGGTCCGTGGAACAGCGTGCCCGTCAAGCCGACGATTCTGCTCGTCGACGACAGTCGTGAGAACCTCCGCTGTCTTCGCGAGACCCTGAGAGAAGTCGAGGCGGAAGTCCTCGAGGCTTCCAGTGCAAGCGAGGCCCTCGAACGCGCCTCGGGGCGCCACCTGGCCCTGGCCATTCTCGACGTCGTCATGCCGACCACGGGTGGCCACGAGCTGGCCAGGCGGCTGCGCGAGCAGCTTGCCGACGCTGAGCCGGTCCCGATTCTCTTCGTGACCTCTTACCCCCAGGACGAGGCCCAGGCGCTCGTCGGCTATGACGCCGGTGGGGTCGATCTCATCTCGCGGCCCTGCGACTCGAGGCTGTTGCTGGCCAAGGTACGCATCTTCCTGGATCTCGACCGTGCCCGCCGTGAGGTGGACGAGCACCGACAGCGCCTCGCCGTGCTGCTGGAGTCGCGCACGCTCGAGCTGGAGCGCGCTACCGAGCATCTGCGCTCGGAGATCGTCGCGCGGGACCGGGCCGACGCCCAGGTCCGCGAACTCGCCCGCCAGCGTCAGCTCGCGCTGGACGCGGCGCGACTGGGATGGTGGCACTACGATCCCGCTACCCGCCTGGCCCAGTACGACCTGCGCTACGTCGAGATCTTCGGCGTCTCCGGCCACGAACGGCCGAACGACGAGATCCTGCGTCTCCTGCATCCTGACGATCTCCCGACGGTCCGGGCCAAGGTCGAGGCCGCGCTCGATCCGGTGTCACCTCAACCCTATCTGGCCGAGTACCGCCTGAACCGGCCGGATGGCCAGCAGCGCTGGGTGGAGGCCCACGGCCTCGCGGTCTTCGAAGGCGAGGGCGGGGCCCGCCACGCGACGAGTCTGGTGGGCACCGTCGCCGACATCACTGAACGCAAACGCGACGAGCAACGCCAGCGGGACATCAACGCCGAGCTGGAGCGTCTGGTCGCCGAGCGCACCGCCGGCCTGGCTGCCGCCAACAGCGAGCTGGAGGCCTTCGCCTACTCCGTTTCCCACGATCTGC
Organism: uncultured bacterium; assembly: GCA_964610245.1. Lineage (GTDB taxonomy): Bacteria > Muiribacteriota > UBA6191 > JACPRK01 > JACPRK01 > CAZSVK01. The sequence continues at coordinate 8,381 of CAZSVK010000166.1, read as the reverse complement.
GCGCGCCCCTGAGAGCCATCGACGGATTCTCGACCTTGCTGCTCGAGGAACACACGGCCAGCCTGGACGACGAGGGCCGTCGCCTGTTCCAGATCGTGAGGACCAACGCTCGCAACATGGCCGAGCTGATCGACGACATCCTGAGTTTCTCGCGCCTCGGCCGATGCGGGGTCGCTCGCGACGTCGTGAACATGCAGGCGCTCTGCGAAACCGTGCTCGCCGGCCTGCCGCCTGGCAGCAAGGATTGCGAGCTGAAGTTCTCCGTGGGCGCACTCCCCATGGTCCGTGGCGACCGCAGCATGATTCGCGAGGCACTGCGCAACCTGATCGAGAACGCCGTCAAGTTCACCCGCACCCGAAAGACCGCGGCGATCGACATCTCGGCCCGGTTGCCGGACGACCGTCCCGACGGCCAGGAGCCGGAGGAGGGGGCCGGATTGCCGCCTCCGGGCTTCGCGCTCTTCGTGGTGCGAGACAACGGGGTGGGCTTCGACATGCGATACGCCGCCAAGCTCTTCGGCGTGTTCCAGCGCCTGCACCGCGAGGAGGAGTTCGAGGGAACCGGCGCCGGGCTGGCGATCGTGAAGCGCGTGGTGACGCGGCACGGCGGAGCCGTGGGGGCCCGCGGGGAGCCCGGGCGAGGGGCCTCCTTCTGGTTCACGCTGCCCATCCGGGGCGAGACCGAGCACGAGGACTGAGCATGGCCATCGATGAGATCGAGATCCTGCTGGTGGAAGATCGCGCGACCGATGCCGAGCTGACGATCCGGGCGCTCGAGGGCCGGCACCTGGCCAACAAGCTGGTCTGGGTCAAGGACGGCGCCGAGGCGCTCGAGTTCCTGTTCCAGACCGGACAGTACGCTTCGCGAGCCGAGGCGGCCCGGCCCCGGCTCGTGCTGCTCGATCTGGGATTGCCCAAGGTCAGCGGGCTCGAGGTGCTGGCGGCCATGAAAGCCGACGAGCGGACCCGCGCGATTCCCGTGGTCGTGCTCACCTCCTCGAGAGAGGACCGCGATCTGGTCGACAGCTACCGGCTGGGGGTCAATAGCTTCGTGAGCAAGCCGGTCAGCTTCGAGCAGTTCCTCGAGACTGTCGGTCAGTTGGGGTTGTACTGGTTGCTGGTGAATCAGACGCCACCGGTGTAGGAAGGCGCAGGGGGTCGGAAGATGGCCGATGTAGTAGCAGCGGAGGGGAGCGCGGTTCCCGGATTGTTGAGAATCCTGCTGGCCGAGGATGTGGCGACCGACGCCGAACTGGTGGAACGCGTCCTTCGCGACGGGGGACTGGTCTTTACGAGCCGGCGCGTCTGGCAGCGGGAGGCGTTCCTCGCGGAGCTCGAGAACTTCCAGCCCGACATCATCCTGGCCGACTACAGGATGCCGCAGTTCGACGGGATGGAGGCGCTGTGTCTGGCGCAGAGTCGAGCGCCGCTGACGCCGGTGGTCATCCTGACCGGCTCGCTCAGCGAAGAGACTGCCGCCGAGTGCATCAAGTCGGGCGCAAGCGACTACATTCTCAAGGACCGCTTGCTCCGGCTCGCCCCCGCGGTGCGGGCGGCCCTCGAGAAGGCGGCCTTGCTCGCACAAAGGCGGCGCGCCGAGGCCGAGAACGCGCGCCTGGCCCAGGAGTGGCAGACCACCTTCGACGCGATGCGTGACGCCGTGGCACTGCTCGATCCCGAGGGGAAGATCCTCCGCTGCAACCTGGCGATGGCCTCGCTCGCCGGGAGGCCGTCCGGCGAGTTGGTTGGCCAGTCCTGTTGCCAGGTGTTTCGCGACGACGCCTCGCCGCACCCGGATTGCCCCGTGGCCCGGCTCCGCCGGACCTTGCGGCACGAGACCCGGACGGCGGTGTTCGGCCCGACCACGGTCGAGATCACCGCCGACCCGGTGCTCGACGCCGCCGGCCAGCTGACCGGTATTGTCCACGTGGTCAGCGACATCACCGGCTGGGTCGAGGCCCAGCGCGAGAAGGAGCGGCTGCAGGCTCAGTTGCTGTACGCCCAGAGGCTGGAGGCGGTCGGACGGCTGGCCGGCGGAGTTGCCCACGACTTCAACAACATGCTCACCGCGATCCTGGGCTATGGCGAGGCGGCGCTCGATGGCGCCCCGTCGGGTAGCCAGCAGCGCGACGATATCCAGCAGGTTCTCAAGGCGGCCAATCGGTCCCAGGAAGTGACGCGTCAACTGCTCGCTTTCGCTCGCCGGCAGCCCGCCACCCCCCTGGTGCTCGAGCTGAACGAGGCGGTCGAGAACATGCTCAAGATGCTACGGCGGCTCATCGGGGAAGATCTCGACCTGGCCTGGTGGCCGGGAGCCGCGGCCTGCACGATCCGCATGGACCCTTCCCAGCTCGATCAGATCCTGGCCAACCTGGTCGTCAACGCCAGGGACGCCATCGAAGGGGTCGGACGCATCACCATCCGAACCCGGCACGCGGTCGTCGACGAGGCGGCCTGCCGCGACAAGCCGGAGTTCGCGCCGGGCGACTACGTGTGCCTCGCGGTGCACGACACCGGCGTCGGCATGGACGAGAGCGTCCTGGCGAAGATCTTCGAGCCGTTCTTCACCACCAAGGGAGTGGGCCGCGGGACGGGCCTGGGGCTGGCCACGGTCTATGGCATCGTCAAGCAGAACGGAGGGTTCGTCGATGTGCGGAGCCGGCCCGGCGACGGCTCCTCGTTCGAGTTGTACCTGCCCCGGGTTGCGGAAACCGCCGTCGCCACGCCTCAGGCGAGCGCCTCCGCCCCGCCGGAAGGCCGCGGAGAGACGGTGCTCGTGGTGGAGGACGAGGGTGCGGTCCTCGAACTGACCCTGCGGCTCCTCCGCGGGCTCGGCTACTCTCCGCTGGCCGCCAGGACCCCCGACGAGGCGCTCCAGCTGGCGGGCACCCATCCCGGCGAGATCCACCTGCTCCTCACCGATGTGGTGATGCCCGGCATGAACGGCACGGAGCTGGCCGAGCGGCTCGGCGCGCTGAGGCCCGGCCTGAAGCGGTTGTTCATGTCGGGATACACGTCCGACGTCGTCGAGGGGCGCGGACTGCGGGCCGGCGAGGTGCGGCTCCTGCAGAAGCCCTTCTCGAGGGTGCGCCTGGCCGCCAGCGTCAAGGCCGCCCTCAGAGGAGAGTAGGGAGCCGGGCGCCATCTGCTAGACTTGTCGCACGGGTACCGAGGCCCGCGCGGCCGGCCGGCCGGCGCCTTCGCGGCCCGCAGGAGACTCGATGGAGGAAGTCACTCTTCCGACCCGCGAACAAGCCCTGGCGCTGCTGCGCGAGCACGTCAAGAGCGAGAGCATGATCCGGCACTGCCTGGCCTCGGAAGCGGTGATGCGGCACCTGGCCCGGCGCTTCGGCGAGGACGAGGCCAAGTGGGGCCTGGCGGGGCTGCTGCACGACGTCGACGTCGAACTGACCAACGCCGATCTCGCCTTGCACGGTCTCAGGGCGGTCGAGATGCTGAGCGAGCGCGGCCTGCCGGATGATCTTGTCCAGGCGATCAAGCTCCACAACGAGAAGGCCCACGACGAGAAGCGCAGCACCCGCTTTCACAAGGCGCTGGCGGCCGGAGAGACGATCACCGGCCTCATCACGGCCGTCGCGCTGGTCTACCCGGACAAGAAGCTCGCCGGAGTGAAGGCGAAGTCGATCGTCAAGCGAATGAAGGAGAGGAACTTCGCCGCCTCGGTCAGCCGGGAGATCATCCTGGAGTGCGAGGATCTCGGCATCCCGCTGCCCGAGTTTGCCGAGACCTGCCTGCAGGCGATGCAGGGCATCGCCTCCGACCTCGGGCTCTGAACCATCGGAGGGACCATGGACGGCGACATCCGGCTCGAGCATCTCGAGAAGAACGTGCAGAAACTCCAGGCGACCGAGAGCCGGCTGCGCAGGGTAGAGGGGCTCTGCGCGCTGCTGCTGCTCGCGAACGTCTTTCTCGTCTGGGCCTGGCTCGGTTCGGGCAGCGAGCGGGCGCCGGCGCTCGCCGGCTCGGCGGGCCTGGAGGGCGGCCCCGTTCAGGTGTCGATCATCAACGCCTCGCAGTCCGGTCCGGGCACGGGCACCGTGAACATCCGCTCTTCCCAGATCTCGAACAGCACGTTCATCGCGACCAGCGGCTCCACGATCGACGCCGAGTGAATCCTCACTGGCCGGCCGGCAGCTGCAGGGTCGTGGCCCCGGGGCTGACCAGGATGTAGCCCCGTCCGCGCGTCAGCGGCCAGCCGGTCGTCAGGAGCGGCAGGTACGGCGCCGGTTGCGGGTCCGGGCTGGCCATCCACGCTCCGCTCGTCCCGGACAGCAGCGAGTCGCTGGCGGCTGCTGCCGGCACCGGCGGCGGATAGGCGATCAGGTTGAGGCCCGTGGTGAGCGAGAGCTGACGCGCCGAGTCGGTCCAGGGCTGGCCCGGGAAGTCGACCAGCGTGGCCGTCGGCTCGATGAGCAGGTAGCCCCGATTGCCTTCCACGGAGAACGCCTGCGTGCCGAGTCCGGGATGGTAGACCTCGAAGAGGCCCCCGGGCGCCACCCGCGCCACGGCCGTCGAGCCGGTCGCCAGCAGCAGGTCCGCGGCGTCGAACGGGTCTCCCGTGGTGGAGGGGTCCACCGGGACGCCGATCCAGTTGTTGCCCTCGTGCAGCAGCAGCCCGCGAGCCGAGACCGCCTCGAAGGAGCCCGGTGCCGGATCGCCGACCTCGCCGTCGTCGACGAACAGCTGGAACGAGTAGCTGTGGCTGCTGCCATCGGCGAAGGTGGGGACGACGAAGCTGGTGATCGAGCTGGAGGCGTCCGAGAGTTGCACCGCCGGCCCGCCGGTCTGCACCCACAGGAAGGAGAGTTGCGTCGTCGGAGTGTCGGCGTCGCTGGAGGCGGTGCCGTCGAGCGTCACCACGCTGCCCGGGTCGACGACCGGAGTCTCCGAGCTATGGAAGCCGGCCCGGAAGGCGGCCTTGTGCCTGCCGTTGGCCAGCAGCGAGAAGGCTGCCGCCGGAAGCCTCCGGCCGGGCCCGTCGGCCAGCACGCGCACCCGGCGCCGGACCGTCACGCCTTCGAACGCGCCCGCGGCGTCGAGCACCCTCGCCTCGGCCTCGAACAGGTAGGCGCGCGGCGTGGTGGGCCTGAACTCGACCGCGCTCGCGGCGCTCGCGAGCCCTTCGGCGGATACCAGCAGCACCGGCGGTCCCTCGAGCTGTCGCCAGACGAACTGCGCTCGAGGCCCGTCGGTCGAGGCCACCAGCGCCGAGAGCGTCACTGTCGTCGGCGTCATGACCCGAAGAGAGCGGGGCCGCACCTGGGGTCCGGTCGGATCGAAACCCTCGCCCGTGGCTGTCGTCGTGGCCGCGGAGGCGGCGATCGAGAAGGCGAAGGGCGAGCGTCCGGCAGGCTGCGCGTCGACCAGGACCGTGGCGGGGCTGCCGGCGGCGCCTCGCGCGTCGCGTACGACCAACCGGAAGGCATAGCTATCGGCCGCGGGAGGCACGAACTGCAGCGTCGGCGAACTGGACGAAGGCAACAGCTCGACCGGCTGTCCGGCCGTCTGGGTCCACCGATAGGTCAGCGGAGGCGGATCGTCGCGGTCGGTGGAGCGGGTCGCGTCCAGCTCGACCAGGTCGGTGCCGGCGACCACCAGCAGCGGACGGCCGGGCAGCGGCTGCCGCCCGGAGACGGCCTCGCGGGCCAGCGCTTCGGCGACGGGCGGCGCGTTGAGCCCGATAACTTCAACGTGAAGTGTGGTCACGTCGCTCGCGCTGGTGGTCAACCCGTCGTCGACGACCAGCCCGAACGAGTAGTCGCCCGGCAGGTCCGTGGCGAAGGTCGCGACCGGCGTGGCCGAGTCGCTCAGCAGCAGGCCGGCGCCGGCCGGCGCCGCGAGCACCGACCACGAGTAGGCGAGCGGGCCTTGTCCGGTGCGGCCGCTGGCCCTTCCGTCCAGGGTGACGTAGGGGCGCAGGTTGCCCGGAGGCCTGAGACGCGCGTCGGGCACCGTGGGGGCGAGTCTCAGCGGCCCACTCTGAACGACGGTGAGAAACACCGAACGGTCCGGTCCCGCATTGGCCCTCGCGACCAGATTGTTCGGGTCGACGACCGCAACCTCGGCCCGGGTCGAGGCCGAGCCGCCGGCGCCGGTGACCGTCAACGCGAAGGTGTAGCTGCCGGCGTCCGGGAGGCGTCCGCCGCTCGGCGTGGTGTTCAAAGGGACTCGAAGGATGTGGCCGGTCCTGTCGAGACCCGGGAAGGCCGCCGTGATCGAACTCTGGGGCGGCGTCGAGATCAGCGTCCACGAGTACGACACGGCGGCGGCGCCAACCGGGTCGAAGCTGCCCGAGCCGTCGAGCCACAGAGTGTCGGTCGTCACGCGGTCGGGCACGTGGCCCGTCGCATCGCGCAGGACCACCGAGGGCGGCGAGAGGATACGGGCCACAGGCGGGCTGGCGACGATCGCGATGGAAGCGGTGGCCCCCGCGCTGCGGCCCAGCGAGTCGGTGACCGTCAGCCGGAACACGTAACTGCCGGGGACGGTGGCCCGGTAGTAGGTCGCGGAGCCGGCCGCCGAGAGCGCGGCGGCCGTCGCCGGCGAGTCGGCGAGCGACCAGGCATAGGTCAAGCCCCAACCGGAGCTGGCGGAGCCATCGAGTCTGACGACCTGGGCCGGTCCGCTCTGAGTGCCGAAGAGCGTCATCCGCGCGACCGGAGCGACCGGGCCCTCGACCACCAGGAGCGTCGTCTGGGCAAACGCGCGCGAGCCGGTGAAGTCGCCGCTGGCCACCTCGATTCCGATGGGGCCTGCGGCGGGTGCTCGGAAGGTCGCCACGGGCGACGACTGAGACGACAGCGCGATCGGGCGGCCGAAGAGCTGCTGCCACCGGACGCTCGCGTGCACGGCGCCTGTCGTCTGGGCCGTCAGGGTCACGACCTCTCCGGGTACCGGGGCGGCCGGGGAGAAGCTGGCACCGAGCGTCGGGAGCGCCTCGAAGAGGGTCGACGTGTCGCCGAGCAAGCCGGCGCTGCCATTGCCTCCGAAGGTCAACATCTTGCCCGTGGCGCTGTCCAGGACCATCGCGGCGGCGCTCCGGGCCTGGGCGGCCGAGCCCGGCACGAGCTGGGTCCAGGTGTCGCCATTCCATGCCCAGACGTCCGAGAGCGGCCCGTTGGCGTCGGTGCCGCCGGAGAGCACCACGCGGCTCATGTAGGAGTCCCACGCCAGACAGGCGCTGGCCCGAGCCGGAGGCGTGACCGTCGTCGTCCTCGGGCTCCACACGGTGCCGTCCCACTCCCAGGTATCGTTCAGGACCTGCAACCGCTCGTTCATGCCTCCGAACAGGACGACCTTGCCTCGCCGCACGTCGCCGGCCATCGCGTGAGCCCGGCGCGCCTCCGGGTTCAACTCCGACGTTTTCGGGAGCCAGACCGAACCGTTCCAGAACCAGGTGTCGCCGAGGTAGCCGCCGTTCCAGCCGCCGAACATCAACACGCCACCCAGTTGCGTGTCGCTGGCCATCGCGTGCCCTTGCCGGGTCGGCGGAGCCCCCATTGCCGAAGTCCGCTCGGTCCAGTTGCCGGCGCTCCACTCCCACGTGTCGGCGCTGGGGGTCGACGAGCTGGTGATGCGCCCGCCGAAGAGCACGAGCCGCTGGCTGGCCGGGTCGGCCGCCATCGCGTGCAGTTGGCGCGCGGCCGGCGCGGTGGAGGGCTGGACCCGCGTCCACGACGACGCCAGCCACTGCCAGGTGTCTCCCAGCTCGCCGGAATCGCCCAACCCGCCGAAGAGGACCGGCGCCTGGTTCGAGGGATCGACGGCGATCGCGTGGTAGGCTCGGGCCACCGGCGCCGTCGGGAAGTCGGTGGGCGGCGTGGAGGTGGCGGGATACCGCGGCAGCCACTGGACTCCGTCGAACTCCCAGGTGTCCCGGCACAGGGCCGTCCTCGTCCCCGACCAGCCACCGAACATCACCGTCCGCCCGCGGCTGGAGTCGTAGGCCCAGCCGGAGGAGTACCGCGCGCCCGGCGTCATCTCTCCGGGCCGCGGCTGGGACCAGGTCGTGCCATTCCATTCCCAGAGGGCGCCGGTCGTGACCCGCGAGCTGTGTCCGCCGTAGACGCGCACGATCTTGCGGTGCGGGTCGGTGGCCATCGAGTGGGCCATCAGGCCGGGCGGGTTGGCCGCGAGGGTCAGCTTCGTCCAGCTCTTCCCGTCGAACGTCCAGGTCTCGGCAAAGGGAGTGTCCAGGGTGCTGCCTCCGCCGTACATCACGATGCAACCGCGGCTGGGATCGTAGGCCATCGCGGCTTCGAATCGGGCCGCGGGCGGGGCGGCGACGGTGACCTCGGCCCAGACGGTGCCGTCCCACTCCCAGGTGTCGTTCAGGAGGGTGTGGGTTACCGGCGAGGTCC
>CAZSVK010000165.1:0-11734 GCA_964610245.1 uncultured bacterium | reverse complement strand
ATCGTGATGCTCCTGGCCAACGAGCCCAACATCCGCGAGGTCATCCTCTTCCCGATGACCACGAAGGCCGAGGACCTGCTGATGGGCGCCCCCGCGCCAGTCTCCGACAAGCAACTCAAAGAGCTGCACATCTCCGTCGTGCCGCCGAAGGGCGAGTGAGCTGGACTAGCTGGGGGCGCTGCTTTGGACGAAGGCGAGCGCCCCCTCCAGGACAGGTATCACAGAGACACAGAGACACAGAGAACGGGGTGGCCAGATTGGAATCCACTCTCCCTCTGTGTCTCGGTGTCTCTGTGCTCTCTGTGATTGGCCAACCTCGTGCACCGTCGCAACCCTGCGCTCTGGAGCGGCCTTCATGCCGGAGACGGGCCGGGCCTGTCCTGCCTCCGCCGCGCCTTGCCTGACCCCTAACCCCTAACCCCTGCCTCACGACCCCGTCGATCTGTAGTGCCGCACGCCGAAGGCGAAGACGCGCAGAGAGACCAGCAGGAAGACCGCGCCGAGCACCGGCGAGAGCCACAGGAACCAGGTGGGCGCGCCCAGCGGATCGCTCCGGCCCAGAGCGGCCTGTAGCGGCCAGTAGTTGATGCAGGCCAGCGGGATGACGAACGTGAAGATGCGGCGGAACCACGGGCGGTAGATGCTGAGCGGATACTGGGCCGTCTCGACGCCGCCGTAGGTGACGGTGTTCACCAGCTCCAGCGTCGACACGGTCCAGAACGACAGCGTTGCCTGCAGCACGAAGAGGCCGGTGAAGATGCAGGCCCCGCTCACGATGCCGGCGGCCAGCACCAGCAAGCCCGGCAACGACGGGCTCGCAGCGAGCGACGACCAGCCCCAGGCCATCGCCGCCGCGCCCTGGGCGATCCGGCCGATGCGGAGCAACTGCAACTCCTGGGAGAGGACCTGGAAGGCCGCCCCCCGCGGTCGCAGCAGGATCCGGTCGAACCCTCCGTCCCGCACCATCACCTCGAAGGCATCGAAGCCACGGGCCACCGCCTCCGCCAGGCCGAACGCGATGTTGACCATCCCGTAGAGCACCGCCACCTCCGGCAGGTGCCAGCCCTGGAGGCTTCCGAAGCGGTGGAAGAGCGCCCAGAGGCCGACGAAATCGACGCCGGTGAGGATCAGGCTGCCCACGGCCAGCATCGCGAAGGAGGCCCGGTACTGCAGCTGCGAGCGGATCGAGAACGAGACGTAGTGCCAGTAGAGGCGCAAGCTCTCGAGCATGTCAGCCTCCCTGCACGACCAGGCGCCGCAGGCCGCGGCGCATCAGGGCGCGGCCGGCCGCGACCAGCAGCCCGAGCCAGATCGCCTGGTGGAGAAAGACGGCGCCCAGTTCCGAGAGTGGGATATGGCCCATGTAGACGCGGAAGGGCGCATCGGCGAGTCCGCGAAAGGGCATCAGCGCGAAGAAGGTGCGCATCCAGTCGGGGAACAGCGGCAGCGGCACGATCAGTCCCGAGAAGAGGTAGACCGCCGCCAGGCCCAGCCGCGTGATGCCGTCTCCCGCGAGCGTCCAGAGCAAGGTGATCGACAGCAGCGTCGTGATGCTGGCCGCCAGCAGCAGACCCACCGTCAGCGCGAGCAGGGCCGCGACGCCCGCGGCCGCCGAGATCGGCGGGCCGAGCCCGAAGAAGAGGGCCGCGAGGATCGCCAGCGGCACCGCGCGCAGGACCGTGGGCGCCAGGCGCATCGCAAGCGAGCGGCTGTACCACAGGCCGTAGAGATCGATCGGCCTGAGCAGCTCGTAGGCGACGTTGCCGGAGCGCACCAGTTCGCGCACGTCCGGCTCGATGTTGATCGGCAGCAGCGCGAAGCAGGCCTGGCCGAGCCAGACGTAGGTGACGACCTGCTCGAAGGTCATCGGCTGAGGCAGCGTGGTGGAGCGGTAGAAGGCGTCGAAGATCATCAGCCGGATCAGGCCCCAGAACAACTGTGTTCCCAGGCCCGCGAGGGCGGCCGCCCGGTACTGGAGCAACACCCGGAAACGCGCGCCCAGGAACGCCAGATAGGGCCTCACGCGCGCAGGTCCTCGTAGAGCCGCGCGACGATCTCCTCGATGGGCGGGTTCTCGACGAAGAGGTCGCGGATGGAGTGGCGGGCGGTGAGTTGCGCGATCAGGGCCGCCGCCGAGATGCGGCTGGGTTCGAACCGCAGGTGCACGCGGTGCCCCTCGCGGCTGACCACGGTGGCCTCCGGGAGGTCGACCACGGCGCCTTCCTCCTCCAGATCGACGATCAGGCTGCGCTGGGTCGTGACGCGCGCCCGGAGGTCGGCCAGCGTGCCGTCGCAGAGCAGCTTGCCCTCGCCGAGCACCAGCACCCGGCTGCAGAGCGCCTCGATGTCGTCCAGGTCGTGGGTCGTCAGGATCACGGTGACGCCGCGCTCGCGGTTGAGCCGGCGAACGAAGTCCCTGACGGCCAGCTTGCTCACCGCGTCCAGGCCGATGGTCGGTTCGTCCAGGAAGAGCAGTCGCGGCGAGTGAAGCAACGAGGCCGCCAGGTCGCAGCGCATTCGCTGCCCGAGGCTGAGCTGGCGAACCGGCACGTCGAGCAGCGGCCCCAGGTCGAGCTGCTCGCTCAGTTCGTCCCGCACGCGCCGGTGCATCGCGGGTTCCACACGGTAGATCTCGCCCAGCAGGTCGAAGGACTCCGTTACCGGCAAGTCCCACCAGAGCTGCGTCCGCTGGCCGAAGACGACTCCCAGCTCCCGGACGGTGGGGACCCGCTCTTCCCAGGGGACGCGTCCCAGCACGCGGCACCTGCCTCCGTCCGGGACCAGGATGCCCGAGAGCAGCTTGACGGTCGTGGACTTACCGGCTCCGTTGGGTCCGATGTATCCGACCAGTTCTCCGGGCTGCAACTCGAAGGAGACCCGAGCCAGCGCGTGGACGGTCCGGTGGCGGCGATGGAGCAGCCCCCGGAAGGCGCCCGCAAGGCCCGGGTCGCGCTCGGCCACCCGGAAGGTCTTGGTCAGCTCCTCGACGGCGACGACCGCTTCCACGCTCGCGACTATACGCTCCGTGGCCCCGGCGGCGCAAATGGCCGCGCGCCGCTCACCCCGCGGCCGTCACTTCGCGGGCAGACCGAACTCCTCGGCCATCGGCAGCGGCGAGACCGGGAACTGGCCGTGCGTGCGGGCCCAGACGTCCCGCCGCACCATCAGCCAGATCTCGTCCCGGTCCACCGCGAGAGTCTCGAGGATGGTGTACTGCTTGCGGATCAGGTCGAAGGCGAAGGGCTCGGGAAGCGGCTTGGCCCCGTTGCAGCGGACCCCCTGGCCGCCCTGGTCGACGTAGCTCCAGGCGGTGTGTACCACCTGTCTCGCGGTCTGACCCTCCACCCAGAACGAGCGGGCCGACATGATGAGGAAGGTGAGCCGGCCCTCTTCCATGTCCTTCAGGAACGAGCAGTATCCCGTCCAGTCGTAGCCGAGGAAGAGCGCCTCGTCGTCGGCCCGTTCGTCCGAGTGGGAATAGAACCCGAGTGCCTGGGCGTCGAGGCCCGGATTGGGGTTGAGCGGGTGCACGCCGAAGTGCAACTGCTCGCCGTACTGCGCGAGCGCGTGCGCCAGCATCTTGCAGCGGAGGAAGAGATGCGACGCCACCTTCGGGGGCCAGACCATCCGCATGTTGTCGTCGTAGGCCGGCTGATGGCCGGGCCGGTAGTAGGCCGGCGTCCAGTAATAGTTGTGCCAGGTGCTGTCGGCGACCTGATAGGTGGCGACCAGTCCGGTCAGCGCCGCCGCGAAGATCGCCTCCGAGAAGTTCAGCCCGCCGAAGCCCAGACCGGCGATGGCGGCCAGCGAGGGCAGCAGGGGAATCAGGTACCGAGGCTCCTGGTGCATGAAGACCGGAAGAACGGCCATCGCCACGACGGCGCTGGACAGGAAGAGCGCCGTTCCGGGCGGCCGCCGGACCAGCCCGAAGCCCAGCCCGAGCAGGAAGACCCCGCACAGCGCGATCCCGGAGCCGACGCGCAGCGACTCGAGATAGCGGCAGTACTGCAGCACGTAGCCCCGGAACCCCAGCCCCGCGGGCACGGTCGCGTCATTCTGCGTGGTCTGCTTCAGCAATTCGAAGTCCAGGCAGAGCCCGTACCAGGGGCCCGCCACGACCAGAGTCATCGCGACTGCCAGGCCCAGCCTCAGCGCCCCCTCACGCAGCGTGCCTCCGCCGCGGAACCACAGGAAGCTCGCCACGACGAACGGACCCGCGATGTAGAGCACCACCGTCCACTTCATCATCAGGCCCGCTCCCACGATCGCTCCGAGCAGCGCCGAGCGCGGCCGGGAAGGCAGACCGGTCGGGCCGGAGAGCAGCCACAGCACGCCTCCCGTGGCGAAGAGCACCCCGATCTCGAAGCTGAGCGTCTTGGTGGCGATGTTGAAGATGGGTGTGCCGCCCAGCAGGAAGAGCGCCGCCGCGACTCCCGCGGCGTTCGCCCCGCTTCGGATCATCGCGGCCACCACCCCCAGCAACCCGAGCCCCGCCAGGACGTTGCTCCACATCACCAGCCCCGGCAGGCCGGTTCGCTCGTACGGGGTCATCCAGGCCGTGAGCCAGGCATAGTAACCCGGAGGATAGTAGTGGAAGTCCTTGGCCCAGCTGAGGAAGCCGACCTTGACCCACGCGCGGCTCGCGATCGAACAGGTGCCTGCGAACGCGCCGACCTCCAGCGGGTTCTCCGACAGGTCCATGTACAGGTACGAGTTGGCCATCAGGGCCGACAGCACCAGCAGACCGGCCAACCATGCCAGGACCACCTTGAACCGGAGGCGTGACTTCTCTTCCATCGGGTGGGCAGCTCAGCGCGGAGCCGGGGGCCTGCCCCACCACTCGGGCCTGGGTTCCACCGGCTCGACCATGAACTTTACCCCAAGCCGCTGCCAGAGCTTCCGGTTCACGCACAGCCAGAGTTCGCCCTCCGGGTCGGAGACCCGCTCCAGGATGTGGAACTTCTCGCGGATCGACTCGATGGCGAACGGATCGGTCGGAGGACCGGCGCTCCCGCCAGGCGCCCGGACCCCGTCCTGGCGAACGTAACCCCAGGCCAGGGCCGCCTGCGCGCTGGGCTGGTCGAGCGGCACCGTGCGCAGTTGCTCGGGGATCGCCAGCAGCTCGATCCGGTCGTGCTCGAGATCGTCGAGGAACTGGCGATAGCTGGTCCAGTCGTAGCCCGCAAGCGTCTGCTGGGTGCCGCTGGCGCACTCCGAATTGGCCAGGAACCACATCAGCTGCGGATCCAGGCCGGTATGGACGTTCAGCGGATGCACCGCCAGGCGCAGCGGACCGGCCGTCGCCCCCAGCCGCTCCCGCCAGCGCGCGCTCTTGTCGAACACCAGCCGGCCCGACTTCGAGGGCCAGAGCAGCCGGAACTGTTCGTCCAGCACCGACTGGTGGCCTGCCGAGGAGCGCGGGCTCAGGTGCCAGAAGTGATAGTAGGTCGCGTCCCAGACCTGCTGGATGGAGCCCGCGGCGATCAGCAGGGTGAGCGCCGTCGCGGGCCGCGGGGCGAGCGAGCCCAGGCCCAGCCCCGCGGCGGCGGCCAGGGCAGGCAGCAGCGGCACCAGATAGCGGGCCTCGGCGTGCTGGAAGAGCGGCAGCGCCAGGAACGGCGCGAGCGAACCGGCAAGCATCAGCCCCGCTCCCCGCGGCCGGGCCAGCGCCGCGATGCCCAGCCCCCCGACCAGCAGGGGCCAGAGGAAGAAGCCCGAGCCGATGCGCAGCTGATCGACGTAGTTGAGCAGTCTCACCCCGTAGGTGCTGGCGTAACGGCCGGGCGGCGTGGTCGGATCGTTGCCGGTCGTCACGTGCAGCAGTTGCCAGTCCAGGCACAGGGCATACCACGGGCCCGCGAGGGCGATGGCCACCGTCAGGGCCAGCGCGAGCCGCAGGAGCGCCTCACGTAGGGTACCGCCGCCGCGCAGCCAAGCGAAGGTGGCCACGGCGAGCGGCCCGAGCAGGTAGAGAACGCTCGTCCACTTGAAGAGCAGGCCCGCCGTCCCCACCAGGCCGAGCGCCACCGCACCCCGCCGGGAGGGCAGCCCCCGCGGCCCCGAGAGCAGCCAGAGGGCCACGCCCGTCGCCGCCACGACGCCGCACTCCAGGCTCAGGGTCTTGAGGTGCGCGTTGAACAGCGGCCCCCCGTGCAGGAGCAGCATCGCCAGCACGACCGCGAGCACCGAGCCGCTCGACCGCCACACGGCCGCCGCCGCCGCCAGCGCCCCCGCCGCCACCAGCAGGTCGCTCCACATCACCAGCGAGGCCAGGGACGGACGCTGCCCGGGGGAAACCGGCGCCGAGAGCCAGGCGACATAACCTGGAGGATAGTAGTGCTGGCTTTTGATCCACGTGAGCAGTCCGGACTCGTGGCGGATGCGACTGACCTGGCAGGCCGCCGAGGCGAACTCCCCCACCTCGAGGTGGTTCTCGGAACGGCGCATGTACTCGAACGAGTTGGCCGTCGCCCCGGCCACGATCAACGCCGCCAGCACCGTGGCCGCCAGCGACCCGCCGCGCTCACTCCATGGCATTGCGCGCCAGGCGCCAGGCGGCGCGGGTCAACCGGGCCAGCTCCCCGGGCGCCCGGACTCGCGCCAGCTGGCTCAGGAGATAGGCCGGCCGGCCGTAGAAACGCAGGTAGGCGTGCCGGCGCAGCCGCATCAGCTCGCCGGGCGGCAGAGCGCAGCGCGACTCCTTCACCGGGGCCGAGCGATCGCGGCCTCCGTCGACCGATTCCGGCGTGCCCAGGAAGGGCGTGCCGAGACCCGTCCCCGGCGTCGGCGCGAACACGTTGAAGGAGACGTAGTCGAGAGGCAGGCTGGTCGCGAAGTCGATCGTGCGCCGCGCGCTGTCGGCCGTCTCGCCGGGCAGACCGAGGAGGAAGTAGGCCAGCACCTTCAAGCCCGCCGCCTTGCACTGGGCCACAGCCTCGCGGGCCTTCCCCGTGTCGAACCCCTTGCGGTTGCGCCGCAGCGCGTCGTCGTTGCCCGTCTCCAGTCCGAACATCACGGTATGGCACCCGGCCTCGGCGAGGGCCTCCGCCAGGTTTCCGCCCATGCAGGCCACCTGGGCGTTGCAGACGAACGAAGGCTTCAGCCCCCGCTCGCCCACCATCCTGGCAAACTCCCGTACCCGCGGCGGCCGGGCCGTGAAGTTGGGGTCGTAGAAGTAGATCTCCCGCACCCCCCGCCCTTCGAGCCAGGCCAGCTCGTCGCCGACGTTAGCCAGCTCCCGGTACCGGATCGGGATCGAGCTGTCGATGCAGAACGGACAGTGGAAGTTGCAGCCGATCGAGGTCACCATCGTCGCGAACGGCCGGGCGGCCGCGACCGACAGCCGGTAGCGGTCCCACGGGAAGAGGTCGTGGCGCGGGACCGGGTGCAGATAGGGCCCCGGACCCGGCCCGGCGACGGGTGTGTCCCGCAGCGCCAGGGCCGGATGCGGACCGGGCTCGCCTGCCAGCCAGCGAGCCAGACTGTCGACCGTGTAGTCGAGAAGAACACCGGAGATCGTCCTCTCCGTGGCGAGCACCGACTGGCCCTCCGCGAGCAGGAAGTCGCCCGTCAGGACGATACGCGGCCCCGACGGGGCCCCGGCAAGCCGCTTCAGCAGCGCCAGGTCGCTCGACCAGGAGAGCGAGCCGGTCAACGCCAGGATCGCCTCCGGCCGGAACTCCTCCATGAGCCGTAGGCAATCCTCCACCGAACGCTTCTCGGCCACCGCGTCCAGCACCCAGACCTCATGGCGGGCGGCCAGCAGCCCGCTCTGGACCAGCAGATCCACCGGGGTCCACAGATCCCCCGCTTTCGAGGTGTAGCTGCAGTAATTGTCGCGGATGCAGGGCCGTTCGAAGGGCGGGTTGAGAAGGAGAACTCGCATGGAGGTGTCGACCTGGATGGACTGTAGCAGAGCTGCGGCCGGACAGCGGACCAGGGGAATCTACTTCTTCGCCCGCGTCTCCTCCAGCCAGGCCTGGAACGACAACACGTTCCACAGCGGCCGGGACCAGTCCCGGACACCCGTCCGGTGCTCCTCCCACTTCCTCGAGATCGGCGCCGGCTCCAGGAGCCCCTCGCGACGCAGGCGGTTCTCGTCGAGCAAGGCCGCGGCCCAGGTGACCAGCGGCTTGCGCAACCAGGCGGCCAGCGGCAGCTCGAGCCGGCGGCCGGCGGCCTCGATCAGCTTCGGCGCGAGATAGCGCCGCGCCATCCGGCGTAGCAGCAGCCGGCCCACGCCGCGCGAGAGCTTCTGGTTCACCGGCACCCGCGACGACCACTCCGCCACTCGCGGATCGACCAGCGGGGCACGCAACTCCAGGCCGGCGGCCGAGCCCGCCCGATCGAGCTTCACCAGCGCCGAATCGGGCAGGTAGGTGACGCTGTCGAGCTGCATCATGTGCTGGGCGAACTCCGGCACCTTCGGCCAGGCGGCTGGGTCGGTCAGCGGCGTCAGCGGTTCCTGGGCGCCTCCCTGGATCAGACTCGAGGTCTCGCGCCAGTGCGACACCAGCAGCCAGTAGAGCGTCTCTTCCTTCTGCTGGAGCAGCAGCTCCGTCGACCGGTAGAGGCGCTCGCCCGGGTCGTCCCGCGTCAGCGCGCCCGGCAGCACCGGCGAGAATCGCTGCAACCAGCGGGTCCAGGTGCGCGGCTCCAGCGCCCCGATCAACCGCACCATCACCCGGCGCATCTCCGGCGTGAAACGCGCCACCGTCTTCCACAGCACCTGCTCGCTCCCGTAGCGGGGATGCCCTCCGAAGAGCGTGTCGGCCCCCTCGCCCGTCAGCGCGGCCGGCATGTTCTTCCTGGCCAGCTCGGCGATGAGCAGCAGCGGCAACTGCCCCGGATCGGCCAGCGGCTCGTCCCAGACGCGGGCCAGCCGGGGGACGAGCTGAAGGCAGTCCTGGTCGCCCACCGAGAGGTCGGTGTGATCGGTGCCGAGGTGGGTCGCCACCGCGTGCGCCCGCTCGCCCTCGTCGAGCGGGTTGTCCCGGAAGCCGACCGAGAAGGTCTTGATCGGCTTGCCGGACTGCTGCTGCCAGGCCCCGGCGACGATCGACGACGCCACGCCGCCCGAGAGCAGCATGCCGGTGGGCCCCTCCGGCGTCGTGTTGCTCTTGACGACGTCTCCCACCAGCGCGGCGAGCGCGTTGACCGTCTCTTCCTCGCCCACCTGCAGCAGCATCCGCACGCCCTGCTCGACGGTCTGCTTCGACGACCAGAAGACCTTCTCGAGGGTGCGGAAGGCGCGAGCCTCGGCTTCCCAGCGGACCTCGACGAACGTCCCCGGGAGCAGCTTGCGCAGGCCCCGGTAGATGCAATGCGGGCCAGGGATGTAGCCGTGACGCAGGAACAGCGCGAGCGCCGGCCGATCGATCTCGGGCTGGAACCCCGGCACCGCCCGCAGCGCCTTCAGCTCGGAAGCGAACAGGAACCCGCCCCCGGCCTGCTGCCCGCAGTAGAGAGGCCGCACGCCCGCCCCGTCGCGGGCCAGCCGTAGCACCCGTTCCTTGCGGTCCCAGAGCGCGAAGGCGAAGACCCCCTCGAGTCTCGCCAGTGCCTGAGGCAGTCCCCAGGCCTCGATCGCCGCCACGACCACCTCGCCGTCGGACTGTCCGCGAAGAGTCACGCCCCCCGATTCGAGCTGCTTGCGGAGCGACGCGTGGTTGAAGATTGCCCCGTCCTGGGCCAGCACGAAGCGACCGCCCGGGCTGGCCACCGGCTGCTGGGCCGCCGCCGCCTTGTCGGGCGACGCTGCCCGGCGGTGGATCAGGCCGAAGCCGGCCTCGCGATCCGACCAGCCGCTCTCCCCGTCGGGCCCGCGGTGCGCCAGCGCCGCCGACATTCCCCTGAGGAGGGCCGGCCACGCCTCCGGCGCCGTACCCGGTTGGAAGATTCCCGCGATGCCGCTCATCGAGATGGCTGTCGTCGTTTGGTTGTACCCCGCCCTCAGGGTAACACGGGAACTCGGGGGCGGGGGCGGCCGCCGCGCCGCATCTGCTATCCTGTCGACGCATTTCTCCAGCTCCCATGTTCGACGGATCCGAGCACTTCTACCCGGCCTTTCGGCAGGCCGTCTTGCGGCTGGCCTCGCTCAAGGGAGGCCTGGTGCTCGACGTCGGCACTCCTCGTCCCTTCCGCAAGGAACTGGCCCCGTACGAACGCGACTTCGACGGCGTCAGGGTGATGACGCTCGACTACCCGGGTACCTGGGACAAGCCGGGCGACTGGAAGGCGGACGTGGGTGGCGACATCGGCTATCTGCCCTTCCGGACCGCCAGTGTCGACGGCCTCATCTGCAAGGACGTTCTCGAGCATGTGCCCGACCCCTTCGCCGCGGTCTCGGAGATCCACCGCGTGCTGAAGCCGGGTGGCCTGGCCTACCTGTCCGTGCCCTGCCTTCACCCCTATCATGCCTGGGGTCTCAAGGGGGCTCACGACTACTGGAGATTCACCGGTGAAGGTGTCGAGAAGTTGTTCTCGAGATTTTCCTCGGTTCGAGTGCGACCGGCTGGCGGCGTGGTCTTCGTGGCCCGGGCGTTCAGCGGCAGGCCCGGCCGCGTGCTGTTCCACCGCAGGCTGAGTCTGTTGTGGAATCTCGTCGACCGCGTCATCCCGGCGCGGGAGTTCACGCACGAGTGGATGATCGAGGTTCAGCGATGAACGCGGGCGAGACCGGTGCGAACCGAGACGCCTGGTGCTGCCTCAAGGGCATGGGGGAGTGGATCGCGACGGTGTCGATCCTGCCGCTCGAGGCTGTCTACCGGGTGGGGCTCGTCACCTACGGCTCGGCCGGCCAGGTGCTCGCGCTCGTTCCCGGCTACGTCGGCGTCCTGCTGCGGCGAGCGTGGTACAGGCGAACTCTCGCCTCCTGCGGCCGGAACCTGGTCGTCGATTTCATGACGGTGATCCTGCGCCCTGACACGCGGGTCGGGAACGACTGCTACCTCAACGTCTTCAGCTGGATCGGTTGGGCCGACATCGGCGACGACTTCCTCGGCGGGGACGGGATCACGATCCTCAGCGGGAGCCGGCAGCACGGCTTCGCCTCCAGGGACGTGCCGATGCGGCTGCAGGAGGGGGAGAAGCGGCAGGTCGTCATCGGCAAGGACGTCTGGTGCGGCTCCCGGGTGGTCATCTCGGCCGACGTCGCCGAGGGCTCCATCCTGGCCTCCGGCGCGGTCGTGACGAAGAGCTTCGAGCCGTACACGATCCTGGCGGGAGTTCCCGCCCGTCCGCTTCGCGAGCGGCCCGGAACCGGCGCTCAGACCGTCGTCGAGGCGACGCCGGACGGCCGATCCTTGCCGAGTACGTAGACGCTCGCCCAGGCCCAGGTCGAGGGCGGCAGCATCGCGAGTCGGAGCACCCGGGCGAACAGCCTCTTCTTGGGCGTGTCGTTGAACCACTGCAGTTCGAAGCTGACGCCCTTCTCCCGGGCGAACGCCTCGAGGTAGCGGTCTGTCTGCGGGATGACGGTGACCCACCGGTGCCGGTCCTTGCCGCCCCCGGGCAGCAGGTCGTACTTGTTGCCCAGGCGCCCCGTCATCAGGAACTGCCTGCGGAAGAACAGATGGGCCAGGTTCGGCAGCAGGACGATGAGCTGCCGCTTCGTGAGCCTCAACAACTCCTCCAGACCGGCCCGGAAGTCGTCCAGGTGCTCCAGGATGTCGAGCGCCACGACGAAATCGAAGCTGCCGTCCGGCAGCGGCACGGGCCTCGAGAGATCGTGTAC
>CAZSVK010000164.1:0-11734 GCA_964610245.1 uncultured bacterium | reverse complement strand
CGAGCCTTGGGGACCATCCCCGGGTTTCGCCGGGGCGCCGATGGAGAGGCTGCAGGAGCATCCTGGCTGGCTGGGCACCGAAGCCTACCTGGCCCGCCACGCCGCCGGACTGGCTGCCCTTCACCGGCGCCCGACCTTCGACGAGGCCCAGGCGCGTCGGCTGGCCGCGTTTGTCCTGGAATCAGTACCCGAGCCAGCGCTGGCGATCGAGTTCACGCGAGGGCAGAGGAGCTGGCTTCGTGCTGCGGCAGTGAGGGCCTTGGCGCAAGACCCCGAGTCCCGCGAGCATATCCTGAAGTTGCTCACCGATTCCTCGCCGGAGGTACGTGAGGCTGCCGCGTGGTCCCAACCCGCCGAACCGCTAGCCAGGGCAGTGATCGTCGAGTTGCTCCGGTGAGCGAACGCTAGTGGTGCGCGTCGCCATGGAGGCCGACGCGCTGCCCAGGGAACGGGGCCTATACCCGACGTACAACCTGTTCGAGTCATGGCGCGTCGCACGCTGCCTTCGGACAGAGAAGCCGCTCGCGCTCGTAATGGTCACTGGCGCGATTCCTTTCGAGGAACTCCCCGCCCCCAGCCTGAAGCCCGGCGAGTTGCTGTTCGGGCCGGTCTACTGGGGGTTCTGTCTGCCGGAAGTCCGACCGGGCGAAGCGGCCCTCGGCGATCCCCAGACGGAATCTCGGCTCTTCCGCCTGCTACTCTCGAGCAGCGCCGATCAGCTCTGGGAGGCGGCGAGCGAGACCGAACGCGACGGGCTGGTGCTGACGCTGTCACGGCTGGCAGACACGACGGACCTGGATCCGTGGTTGCTGGTCGGCCCGCTCTCGCGCATCGGCCGATACCTGCCGCCCGGCCTGCGCGCCCGGCTGGCCAAACGCCTTCCCCAGGCAGTCTCGGAGGTCGTCGCGCGGCTGGCCGAGGCCCGGGCTAGCCTCGAGGGCGGCGCCGGGATGCCCGATCCGGTGCGCGCGCTCGCACGCCGGTTTCAGGGGCAGAGGATGCCCGCCCAGTCCGAGAGAAGGTTGAGCGCGATCATCCACCGTTCGAACCTCTATCTGCACGGCCGGAGGTAACCTCGTGTTTACTCGATTCGACGTTTTCAGCACCAAGGGCGGGGTTGGGAAGACGGTTGTGTCGATCTGCTTGGCCCGGGAACTGACCCGGCAGTCTGGGAAGCCTGTGCTCATCGTCGATGCCGACCTGACCGGCACCTGCTTGGGCGACGTGCTCGAGAGCTGGGCGAACCCTTCGTGGGACGTCAGGTTCAATCTCGCGCATCTGATGACTGGTCAGCCCGAGCTGCTGCCTGACTGGCTGGGCAGTTCCTGGAGCGCGACAGTCAGTGAGCACCTACCCGTGTACGAGTGGCGGCAGGCAGGGACGCTGACGACGCCCCCCAAGCCGGTCGGGCCGACGATTGACCCTGGTGCCATCGGCGCACCGGCGGTCCCGGCCGGAATTTTGTTCTGTCCCAGCAATCCGAGCAGTTCGGAACCGGCTGTCGTGGATCTGGCCGTCCTCCATGCGTTGCTGGGGCACGAGAGCGCGGCCGCCTGGGCCCAATCCGCCGGGCATGCCTGGAGGCCACTGGCCTGCACTTCCCTTCCGACGACATCGTCAACGCCGCGGTCCAGATCGAGTGGCTGTGGTACTCGACGCCCTTCAAACCGTTTTACCGGGATCACTTGGCGCACGTGCTAAAGGTGACGGCCTTGGGCCAGTTTCTCCTGACCGCTCCGTCCAGCCCGCTGGCGACCGGCACGCAACCGCTCCTGAAGAGGCTCGGCGCTGGCCTGGCCTCGGGCAGCCTCGGCTGCATGGCATTGCGGGCGGCGGCGCGACGCTGCGGAGTCGAGGATAAGGTGCTCAAGAAACCGGCCTTCTGGGCACAAGCGGCGCTCGAGGCCACGCGAATCGGGGCTTTCTTGCACGATTTTGCCTATCCGGCTGTGATGGCGAGGAAGGTGGCAGGCGCCGTAGCGCCGCTGCGGCCGAACCTGCCCGCGGAGGCCAGCATGCTAGAAACGTCAGAGTTAGTGGCGCGTCAGCTCGTCGCCGCGCCCTTCAATCGCGGGAGCCTGGTCGGCAGCCGAGGACTGCAGCCGGACGACGAGGAGGCCTTCCGCCTGGTACTCGCGGAGTCTCACTCGCTGCAGGCCGGCTGCGCAATGAACGGAGGATGCTGCTAGAGCACGTCGAACGGGTCTCTCGGGCCGTGCTTCAGCTCGACGCTGCCCCGCTCCGGCTCGACCAGCTCGAGTGTTTCGCCTCGATCTCGGACCTGTGCCGGACCATGAACTGATTGCGCCGGAAGACCGCCGACGAGAGTTGTCGCTCGAAGTACGGCCAGGCCGTCTGGTTGGCCTTCAGGCTCTCGAGATAGGCGCCCAACGGTGCGCAGTTGCTCCTGTCGAACCTGTGCGCGCCCCGCTCCTCGGTCCGCGCTGCGAGGAACGTCTCTCACTCAGCACCAGCCCCAGTGGCAACAGCAGCGTTAGTAAATCGAGGCTGAGACCTCCGGCGTTCGTCTGGCCGTCCCTCGCGGCTGTCCGCGGTCGGCCTTGAGGCGACCGATACCGAGCAGCTGTTCACGCTGGCCGCGGACGAGTCGGTCGAGCGGCTGTTCGAGGGGATGCCCACTGTGCGGGAGCAGTCCACTGTGCTGGAGCGCGTCCATCTCTGGCCTCAGGCAGACGAGAAGTGTTTTGCCAACTACCCCATCGACCCGCGCGACCGGTGCGTGCGCGGCTCATTGGGCTACGGCCGGGAGTGCCTGGCTGCCGGCGCCGAGACGGGGGACTCGTCTTCACTTCCCGGCTTGCGGCATGGTGCAACGCAGCAGCGGGGTCCCGTCCCCGAAGTCGCCCTTCAGGGTGAAGGTGACCGTGTCGCCCTTGCGGACCTCCGTGGCCTCCTTCACCGTCTGAGGCGAATAGTCCCCGGGCTCCCGCTCGAACATGGAGTCGGTCCTCGGCTTGCCGTCGACCTGCAGAAGAGAGGCGTCCGCTCCGTCCTGACGTTTCCACTGGAGCCACTGGCGCGCAGTTCCGTCCCTGGTGATGGTGACGGAGAGCGTCGCCTCACCGTAGGTCGAGAGCTTCGCCTGCACCTGGACCTGCCCGTCGGCCGTGGCCGTGACGGTCCTGGTGCCGGGGTTGGTGGCCGTCAGTTCGGTGTTGCCGCCTGGGGCCCCGGGCTGACTCGGGGACACCACCTCATCGAGGCCTCCGGTGCTTCCGCTACCCTCCTCGATCCGGACCTTGCCCTCGAATCCGGGGAACGTGAGGCGGCCAACGGTGCTGGCCTTCCGAACCTCCAGGGCAAAGTCGCCCTCGAGGGACCCGTCAATCCAGGCCCGGCACCGCTGGCCGGCCCGGTCATAGGAGATCCGGACCTTGTGACGGCCCGCGAACGACCGAACGATGGCGTAGTGGTCCTTGTTCCCGCCGGGGTTGCGGATCTTGCCCTTCGTGGCGGACATGAAGGTAATCCTGGTGTTGCCCAGCCGGAAGCAGCCCGGCTCGAAGAGGTCGAGGGACTGGTTGCTGGCCCCGTCGGTGATGTACCGCTTCGCTGTCCAGCGCTCGAGCTTCTCCCCCAGGAACTCGCCGTCGAACTCGATTGTGAAGGGTTTGGTGAACGAAGCGGGGATCCCGGCGGACCCGCCTCGCTCGACCGCAGTCTCCCATGCCATCGCCGTGCCGCCGAACAGGACGAGTGTTGTCAAGACCACTACGAAACGCAGCTCGAGCATAGCCTCACCTCCGGAAACTGTCGACGGTTCCAGTATGCCCGAGAACGGTCGAGAAGGCTCCAGAGGAAACAGGTTCGGGGACCAGCGATGAACTCGACAAGAAGGCCGCTCGAGCTCCGCGACCCCGACGTGTTCCTCAGAGCGGCGCCTCAGAGCCCCTGCTCGACCAGCGCCAGCACCTCGCGGAAGCGTGCCCCCGTCAGCGCGCCGAACAGCGCATCGCGGGTGAGCTTGGCCCGGATGGTCGCGGGGGACGACAGGCCGCACAGGAAGCGCGTCATCTGCCGCGGCGACGCGAGTGCCGGATGCGCCCGGGCGCGCAGGGCGAGGAGCAGTGGAGCGGCCAGCCCCTGCAGGTCCCTCACGGGACTTGCTGGAGGCTGCTGCGGTCGTTCGCCCAGGCACCAGCCGCAGTGGCCGCAGCTGTCCAGCGTCTCGCCGAAGTGAGCGAGAAGCCTGCCCGTGTAGCATCCCTGGAAGCTGGCGAAGGCCACCACGCCGCCGACTCGCTCGAGATCGCGGCGCTCACGCTCCAGGAATCGTTCGACCAGAAGGCCGCAAAGACCTTCCAGCTCGGCCGTCGCCGTCGTCCTTCGATAGCCGAGCCTCACGCCGGTTGCCTTCAACTCCAGGGCGCCGGTCTCCTCCAGGTAGTTCAAGGCGGCCAGGATTCTCTCGCGGCTCTCGGAGAGCCGCTGCACCGCTTCGGAGACGTCCAGCTTGTACAGCGTGCGTCCCTTCGACGCGCACTCGAACAACCGGCGCAGGAACTCCTGCCGGCGCGCGTCGAAGCTGGCCAGCACCTCCTCCAGCGGCCTCGACAGCCGCAGGGAGTACTCGCTGTAGGACGGCCCCGTGCTCGTCAGTACCCCTTCGAGTTCCAGGTAGGTCAGGACGGTTTCCACCACGAGCGGCCGGATGTCGTGCCGCGACGACAGCTCGTGGACCGAGAGGTCGAACCGCGGGCCCAGCCGCAGGACTGCCGCGAGCATCGCGCCCAGCGCCTCCGCGGTCGGAGTGTCCCCGCACGAGAAGTTCTCCAGCGTGGTGACGTCGTCCGCGCAGGCCAGCATCTCGCAGGTCGACGGCTTGCCGTCCCTGCCGGCCCGGCCGATCTCCTGGGCGTAACTCTCCAGCGCCTTGGGCAGGTTGAAGTGGTAGACGTAGCGAATGTCGCTCTTGTCGATGCCCATCCCGAAGGCGATGGTGGCGCAGATGATGCGATCGGGCGCGCCCATGAACCAGTCCTGGATGGCGTGCCGCTCCTCGGACTCCAGGCCCGCGTGGTAGGCCTTCGCGTCCAGGCCGCGCTCCGCCAGGAATCCGGCCACCTCCTCACGGTGCGTTGCAGCGTGACGTAGACGATGGCCGGACCGGGCGGACGCGAGGCAATTCGCCGGGCGAGCAGTTCGGACCGTTCGGCGGCCGGGCAGGGTGAAACGAGCAGGGTCAGGTTGGGCCTGTGGAAGCCGGTGTGGACGACATCGCCGACGTCGACCGCGAAGGCCCGGGCGATGTCGCGCGCCACCTCGGGAGTGGCGGTGGCCGTCAGTGCCAGCACCCGCTCGACGCCGAGTTCCCGGGACAGCCTGGCCAGCTTGAGATAGTCGGGCCTGAAGTTGTGTCCCCACTCGCTGATGCAGTGCGCCTCGTCGATCGCCAGCAGCGAAATGTGCTGCGCGCGCAAGGTCTCGAGGAACCGCTCGTTGCCGAGGCGCTCGGGCGCGATGTACAGCAGCTTCAGGGCGCCGCGCCGCAGTTGTTCGTAGACTCGCCGCAATTCGTCGAGCCCGATGCTGGAGTCGATCCTGGCGGCCGGAACGGCCCTCGCCGTGAGAAAATCGAGCTGATCCTTCATCAGCGCGACCAGCGGAGAAACGACGACCGTCAGTCCCTCCAGCTTCAGCGCCGGGAGTTGGTAGCAGAGGCTCTTGCCCGCGCCGGTCGGAAAGATCGCCAGCACGCTGCGGCCCTCGAGCAGCTTGTCGATCACCGGCTCTTGCCCCTCGAGGAAGCTCTCGAAACCGAACGTGCCCTTCAACAACTCGAGCTGCGTCGTGACATCAGGTTCCGTCAACCGCATCAACTCCTCATGTCTGGGCGCCGCCCGAAGACTCCCGCGCCGGGACGCGAACGCCCCATTGAGGCAGATCTCGATCGAGCAGCGTCAGGACAAACTGCTTGCGCCAGGTCACGATATCAAGAACTTCGCCGATTCCCTGCGCACCGAACGGCCTCGATTTGACAGAACCTGGGGCGGGTGCTACCATGCCCGCAAGTAAGTCGTAGGTACGGTGGAAGCAGTTCCCGGAGCACCCGGCGATTCGTAGCTAGTAAGTCGCGGGTGTTTTCTGTTCTCAGGGGCTTCGAGCCCCGCGGGAACCTCCGAACTCCACATCCTACCGAGTATCGAGAAGGGGACCAGGCCCGGCGCGGCGCCTCGAGGGTGCCGGTGGCGGGTCGTGAGGACTCACTCTCGCGCGCCGGGTCGATCGACCGTCGAGGCGCAACGACCAGAGGTGCGTGCTCACCAAAGCCGGTCCGCCGGTGCGGTGCCGCACTTCCCGATGAAAGGAAACTCCCGAAATGTTCGATTCCAAGACCGTTCTGGCCATTCTGGCCCTGGCTTCCCTCTCCTCCTCCGGCAATCTCCTCGGAAATCCTCCGGCCCCGACAGGCCCCGTCGGTGGGCCGCCCGACACCGCCAACCGCTGGGGTCCCCAGCCGTGTGACGTGGAAGGCGTGGTTGCCTGCGAAACCAGCGTCTCCGATGCCGCCGGCGGCCCGGCCACGTACGTGGTGGGCGAGCGCCGCTACTCGGTGAGCGGCCCCATCTCTCCGGCCCTCGCCGCCTGCACGGGCCAGCCGCTTCACCTGCGCGGCCGGCTCTTTTCGCAGTTCTCGCCCTCCGGCGAGAGCCTGCCCAGGCTGGACCTCGAGAGCCTGGCCCTTCCGGGCGAAGCCGGCACCCGGAGCCAGGTCCGGCTGTGCGGCGCCGTCGAACCCCACAAGGACTGCGCCCTCATCGGAGGCCGAGCCCTGCGTCCGGCGGGACCGCTCGCCCCGGCACTCCTGGCCCTGGGCGGAGTGACCGTCGAGGTCGCTGGCACGGAAGATCCTGCCAGCCCGGGCACGCTCGTGGTGGCCAGCATCGCTCGCTGCGAGCCCTCGAAGGCAATGGCCGAGTCCGGTGCAAGCGACGGCGCCGCCTCCCCGGAGCAACTCCTGGAGAGAGCTTCCGAGGACGCCCTCGGACGGTACAGCCTGCTGTTCCCGGGCAACGCGTCGGGGACGTGGGACGGGGCCGGACCGCGGGTCAAGGCGGCAAGCCGGGCTTCGGATCGGCTGGAGGTTGTCGTGGATACCTTCGGCGGCAAGCGCGGCGCCTGGCTGGGCAGCCCGATTGCCTACGTCTACGATTTCCTGGGCCAGTTCCTGGACGTCCGAAAGCTCTGAAGCCGCAAATCTCGGTGGAGGGCATCGCTAAGGGTCTGTGACGAGACAATCATGTCAAACTCTCAGATCCGTTCGGCCTGAGCCGGCCGCATAGCGGCCCAGCTTGGGGTGAGTCGAGAAGCAGAGTCCTTCGGGGCCGGACGTGCCGCGGAGTTGCCGGATGTGGCATCCGGCCCGACGTCCCGGCCGTTCAGTTGCCCGGGCGAGACGTCCGGTGCGAGTGCTCGCCCTCGCAGGCGTAGACCGCGCAACCTCGGTTGTACTGCCAGCAGCTCAGGTGGTGCGGCGTCTCGCAGCGGTCGCAGAAGACGATCACGTCCCGCGCCTGCCTCGAGTGCGTCTCCTCCGAAAGCCCCTCGCCGCACACGCGGCAGCAGGCGTCCGCCGCCAGTTTCACCGCGGCGGGCGCCAGCACCAGAACCTCCGGCGGGGCGTGCGAGGAGAGCGCCAGCGACTGTAGGGCGGCGGCGTCGAATGCCGGACCGGTCGATGCCGCGGGCCGGCAGTCTCGGGTGGCCCGCCGCAATTGCGACGGCCGCGCCACCGGAGGCCGCGCCACTACGGCCTGTACCGCGGCCAGGAGCCAGCCGTCGTAAGCGGCCTGGACCAGGTTCGAAGCGAGGAGGCAAGTGCCGAGCCAGAGCGTGAGCTGGCCGCTCTCGGGCCGGCCGGCGCCGAACACCGCCGCCGCAAGGCCGATGCCCGGAAGCTGCGACAGCAGTCTGAACAGTCGCGGCTCGCGGTCGAGCGCCTCGAGCCGCTGCAGCTGGAGCCACGCCTGCTTGGTGCCCCAGTGGAAGCCGAGGAGGGCCGCTCCCAGCGCCCCGACGAACGCGTGAGGCGAGAGACCCGAGAGGGCCGCCAGCCCGGCGGCGGACAGGCCGGCGCCGCAAAGCACCGAGGATTGGGAGGTCCGGCCCCGGAGGCAGCCTTCGAGCGTGGCGAACCCGGCCGGGTCGCCCGAGAGTTCGTCCGGGCAGACGCGGCTCAGGCCCTGCCGGCCGTCGCGGCGGAGCGTCAGGTTGACGAACACCGGGCGCGGTCCCCGGCCGCCCGGGAAGCGGGCCATCCGCGAGAGCAGGAAGAGGGTCGCTGCCGCGTCGAGAAACCCCAGGAGGGGGCCGGTGCAGACCGGCCGGCCTTCGAAGACCAGCTCCAGGACTGCCAGAACGAGACAGGTCCGAACGGCCCGCGACGGGAACAAGCTGAGTTGACCCGTGCGGCCGGCGGCCGCGAGCGCGCCTCCGAGCAGCCAGGTAACGGCCAGCAGCAGTTCGATCGACACTCGAACCTCGAGCGGGACACCGGTAGACCGTTCTCTCTCGACGGCAGCCTGATCGAGCAGTTCCTGATCCCGGAAACCGGCTGCCAGCAGTTGTTCGCGGGGCGTGTCATCGGCCGCGGCGGTCCGGTTGCTCGGGCTGCAACCGTGGATCAGGCAGCCGACTCTGAGCTGGTCGTCCAGCACGACGTAGTGGGAGTACGACTGCTCGCCGTAGCCCGGATCGACCGGCTCGGCTTGCAGGTAGCCTTCGGCCCGCAGCACTCCGATGCATCGGGCGGTCAGCAGCTTGCCCGACAAGCCGCGCTGGGCGCCCTTGGCCTGGGCGCGGGCCTCGAACGGTCCGGAGAGCAGACCGGGCAGCCGGGTGCCGTTGGTGTCGAGGTTGTACATCTCCAGCACGCCGCTGAGCGTTCGCTGGGTGGCCCGGCAGGCGCGCTGGGCCGAGCCGCCGAACGGCCGGCGGGTGAGTTCGCCGCCGGCCAGCAGGCTGGTGAAGCCGAAGCGCAGCCCCGGCGGGACGAGCAGGCAGGGCAGCGCGGAGGTGAAAAGGAGAAGACCGATTGCCGCCGCCGCCAGGGCCGCCACCGCCGCTCGCAAGACCATCCCGCCGCGCCTCCTCTCGGTCCGTCGAGTGGAATGACGCCCGTCCCGGCCGGCGCGTTCACTCGAAGTTCCGGGCGTCGGGTGCATGTCGCGAGGGCGCTGGAGCTGTACTCGACTTGCCTGTGGGGAACTCTGCTCCCGAACCCTCGCCGCTACAGTACAGCCTTCGACTTTGCCGACTCCCTGGGCTGGAGTGGGCGACGCTTGCGCTCGCAGCCCAGAGTCCTCGAGAGTACCGAACAGGTTTCGATTCGTCCTCTCATTGCCGGGTCCAGGGACGGGCACCGGTCCTGGCAGGGGTGCGGTACAGCGTCCCCGGCGAAACTCGAACCAGGACGGATCCCCACCTTCCGTGCGCGCACCCCCGCCCGTTCGTGCGGTGGACTGCCGCGGGCGAAGCGTGTAGCCTCGAGACTCGATGAGAACCGCCTACCTCGCCCCTGAAGATCATCTCGACGAGCTGCTCGAGGAGTTGAACGGGCAGGTCCGGATCGAGGCAGTCCACGATCGGCTGGTGCTGGCCGCGGGTGCCGCCGTGTTCGCGGTCTGGGCCCAGAACATCTGGTTCGAACCGCTGGAACTCGAGGCCGGGTCGATCACCCGGGCCGCGCAGGCGCTCAGGAAGCTCCAGAGGAACTGGGCCCTGTACTCGGTCAACCTGCACCGGCGGGCGCAGCTCATCTCCGGGCAGCTCCCGAAGCTCGCGGCGCGGCCACTCGAGTTCCCGGCCGCGCTGCCGGTCGCCATGATGGGCTCATGGACGCTGCTCGAGAAGGATCTCATCCTGGCCTCGGCCAGATGTTCCAGTCCCTTTCCGAACGGGGAGATTCACTTCGAGGAGAATCGGGACGACCCGCCGAGCCGGGCCTACCTGAAACTCTGGGAGGCGTTGACTCTCGCGGGCATCCACCCGCGAGCGGGCGAGCGATGCCTGGATCTCGGAAGCAGCCCCGGAAGCTGGACCTGGGCCCTCCAGAAGCTGGGCTGCGAGGTGCTGAGCGTGGACAAGGCTCCGCTTGCCGACACGGTCGTGGGCCTTCCGGGAGTCCGGATCCTGAAACGGGACGCCTTCACCCTGGAGCCCGGAGAACTCGGGCGTGTCGACTGGCTCTTCTGCGACGTCATCTGCTATCCGCAAAGGCTCCTCGAACTCGTGACGCGATGGTTGCGCGCGGGCGTGTGCGACCGGTACGTCTGCACGATCAAGCTGCAGGGCCGCGAGCCGAGCGCCGACGATCGGAGTGCGATCCGGGCCCTTGCCGCCATCCCCGGGTCGACGGTGAGGCACGCCTTCCACAACAAGCACGAACTCACCTGGACGAAGCTGAGCGCGGTCCCGGCGAGTCAGCTCTGCCTGGGCCCCGGCCCGGCTCAGTCGCCCTCGTTGTCCAGGCGGTAGACCCGGAGCGGACTCTGACGGCCGCGGACGCGCTGGGGCTCGATCTCCGAGACGGGCGGCAGCGGGCCCTTCAGTGCCTCCAGAGTGTCGGCGCCCAGGAGGATCTCGCCGGGTTGAGCCAGACCATGCAGGCGCGATGCCAGGCCCGCGGCCTCGCCGAAGATCTCCGCTCCGGTGACGAGCAGCGGACCGGTCTGGAGGCCGGCCCTGAACGAGGGAGCGTCCGGGTGCAGCAGCGGCATGCTGCGGCGGAGTTCGCGAGCTGCCTCGAGGGCGGCGGCGGGCTCATCGAAGACGGCCAGCAGGGCCTGGCCGACGAGCTTGACCGGGCGGCCCTGGTGCCGGGCGAGCAACTCGGCGAGGGGCTGGTCATCCGCGCGGAAGCGCGCTCGTCGGTCCTGCTTGACGCTGGAAGGCAGCGCGCGGGCGGTGTCGCCCAGGTCGGCGGCGAGGGCGGTGAGCCGGCGGCCCTCGGCGGAGAGCAGCTCCTGCTCGACTCGCCGGGAGTTGACGAGCATCGCGCTGCGGCGTTCGAGCCGGTCGACCAGCCGTTCCTTGCCGACGTCCTCCAGTTCGCGGTCGACCCTGACGCGTTCGCGAACGATCGAGAGCTTGCGGTAGAGATCGCTGGCCTGGCGCAGCAGCTCGGCGGCCCGCTCCGGCTGGCCCTGGCGGCAGGCAAGGAAGCCCTGGAGCCGGAAGGCGTAGGCGACCCCCTCGGAGAAGCTGGTCTGGATAGCCTTCTCGCTCAGGCCGGCGAGGGCCGCGGCGGCCTCGTCGAGCCGGCCGGTGCGCAGGGCGAGCAGCACCTCGTGGGCGCGGCAGATCAGGGCGATGCGCTCGAAGCCTTGCTCGGCCGCGATGGCGCCGGCACGGGCAAGCATCGCCCCGGCCTCGTCGAAGCGGCCCTGCTCGAGCAGGCAGAGAGCCAGAGGCTCCAGCGACGCCACCAGACCTCTCGAGTCTCCCAGCGTTTCTCGCAGCGCCAGCGACGATTCCAGCCAGCGCTGGGCCTGCGGCAGCTCGCGGCGATAGAGCGCGATCTGGCCGAGCTGGGTCAGAGCGACCGCCTCGCCCTTGCGGTCGTCCAGCTGCCGCGACAGCTCGAGGCTCTCCGAGGCGAGCAGAGTGGCCCGATCGTACTGCTCGAGGTTGGCGTGGAGCTGCGCGAGGCAGCCGAGGGTGCGCTGGATCTCCTTGCGGTTGGCCATCCGCTGGAACAGCTCCATCCCCTCGC
>CAZSVK010000163.1:0-11743 GCA_964610245.1 uncultured bacterium | reverse complement strand
CGCCGAAGACTCTCTCGGGAGCTTCGCCCCCGAACCCCCACCAGGGGTGATGTTCACCCCTGGACCCCCCGATGGCTGGTGGGAGACTTGCCCGACAGCGGGCCAGGTCTTCCTTCGTTGGGAGAACCGACTCCCGACTGCGTGCAATCCGCGCCGGGTCCAGGGCGGGGCTCCCGCCCTGGCGAGGTCTGGAGCAGAGCTCCAGCAGGGGTCCGGGGACAGCGTCCCCGGCACGAGCGACGCCTCGTTAGCGGGCGCGGGCGTCGCGGGCGCAGCGGAAGCCGATGGTGCTCTCCTCGGCGCCTGGATCCTGGTGGCCGCGGATCGAGACGGTGATCTTGTCGGCGCCGTCGGCCCACGAGCCGCCGCGCACGACCCTCTCGGAGCCCACGGCGGGGCCCTTGGGGTTACGGTCGGGGCTGCCGGTGTAGTAGTGGTCTCCGTAGCGATCGAAGACCCACTCGGCCGCGTTGCCCGCCAGGTCCAGCAGGCCGAAGGGGGAGGCCCCGTCGGGGAAGGTCCCGACGACTGAGGGGCCCATCGTGCCGGTGAGCTTGGAGGCGGAGCCGGTGGGATCGAGCGAGAAGCAGGCCCGCAGCATGCCGGCCTGGTCGCCTGGAGGTTCGGTGCCCCAGGGATAGGGGGTCTCGCGTTCGCCGCGGGCGGCGCGCTCCCACTCGGCCTCGGTGGGCAGGCGCTTGTCGGCCCAGCGGGAATACGCCAGGGCGTCGCCGTAGGTCACGCCGACCACGGGCTGGTCGGGCCGGTCGAACCGGGGGTCGCGCCAGTAACGGGGCTCCTTGCGGCCGGTGGCGGCGAGGAAGCGCTGGTACTGGGCGTTGGTGATCTCGTAACGGTCGATGAAGAAGGCCTGAACGAAGACGTTATGCACGGGCTTCTCTTCGAGGGCGCCGGCGGTGCTGCCCATCTTCACCCAGCCGTCGGAAATGAGGACCATCTCGCTGCCGTCGACCTCGTTGACCAGCGAATCGGGCAGCAGTTGCGGGGCCTGGAGCTTGCCGCCGTCCCAGATGCCGAGTTGCTTGGCCTTCTGGGCGTAGCGTTCGCCGGACTCCGGGTCCTTGCGGCGGGTGAGCTGCACGCTCAGCGCCTTGTAGATGTAGAAGAGGTCGCGCTTGACCTTGCCGGTGGGGTAGGTGTCGAGGGCGATCTCGAAGTAGCTCGCGGCGTCCTCGAGCAGGCAGTTGCGCCAGGCGGCGAGGCCCTTCCTGCGGAAGTCGGAGTACTGGTCCCGCTTCTCGCGATCCACTTCCTCGCGGATCTCGGCCTTGGTCTTGTTCAGGACGGTGCTGGCAATCTTCTCGCGCAGCCGTTCCGAGAGGTCTCGGGCCTCCTGGTTGGCCGGCTCGCTACTGAGCACCCAGCTCACCTCGCGGTAGGCGTCCCAGAGAAGCGGGAGCGTGACCTCGCCCGACTTGCGGCGGGCGGAATCGAGCACCGAGACGATGTCGACCGAACGCTGCTGGCTCCAGAGGAAGTTGGAGGCGAAGAAACCGGCCAGGAAGGCCAGGATCAGCGCTCCCGCGGCCAGGGCGAACCGGGTGCGGGGCAACTGGCTGGGATCGGGCAGGTGGATCAGCTCGTCGTCCGACGAGTCGTCCGAGGGCGGTCTGGGGAGCTTGCGGATGTTCGGCTTGGACATGGCGGGAGTTCGAGCCCGGTCGCGACGGCCGGCGCAGGCGCAGAAGGCTCGCCGGGAATCGTGGCAACACCCCGCAAGGCAGAAGCCCTGCGGAACGACTCTACTACTGACTCCTTCGGCGTCGCGGGCCCGCTAGATTCGAGGTGAGAGAGGCTTTTTTCCTGCCGGCGCAGACCTACGACCGCCATCTGATCGAGAACGCCTCGGGCAACGTGGAGTGGACCTTCGTCGACTGAGGCCGGTTCGCTCGACCATCGGGCGGCGTCGACCGCTTCGATGCGCCGACGCCGGCGCCGTCCGGATCGCCGCGGTCGGAAGTGGCCTCCGGCGGGGATGCAACCCCTGGCTATCCGGCGAGGTAGTAGCCATCGATGAAGCGCCGCCTCGTCGCCGTTTGTCTGATACTGGCCGGGATGGCCGCTGCCTGCCAGGCCGCGGACGAACCGGTCGGCTTCGGCGATCTCGAACTGGCGCCGTCTCACGAGGTCCGGCGAGAGAGCGCCCTGGGTCAACAACTCCTGGCGGGCGGTCTGATCGGGCCGGAAGCGGCCGGCCGGATCGAGGCGGCCCTCGCTCCGTTCCTGGCCGGCTTCGTCCCCGACTCGCGGGGAACCTTCAGCGGCTGGCGCATCGTGGGCATCAGCAATGCGGACCAATCGGGCGCGATCGTGCGGTGCAAGGCGGCCGGCGTCGTGCTCGCCGACTTCCCACTTTCCGCCGACGTCAGCGTGGAGATCCGGCACGGGGCGGTCGTCGGGCTTTCGCGCATCCGGGTCGAGCTGGCGGCACCCGATCTGTCGAACCTCGAGACGGCCATCGATTTCTGCCCGCCGGGCGGCGTCGTCTCGGTCGACGTCGACCCGGCCGGCTACGACGACGCGGCGGCGGGGTTCATTGCCGCGGGCTTCCAGCCCTTGAGCGGCTCGGCCGCCGGCGTGCTCCGCGCCATCTCGCCGCGAGAGCAACCGGGGCTGCTGACCATCAACGCCGCGCGGGAGTACGGCGTCTGGACGGCCGGCACCCTGTGGGCCACCGGTTCCGGCTCGCTCGAGTACCGGATGCGCGTGACGATCCGCGATGGGCGAATCCCTCGCTTCTTCCGCGGCACCGTCGAGGGCAGGGTCAACGACACCGTCTCGGCGCGGTTCCGGCAATCGGTCGACAAGATCGCCGCGGCCATCCCCGGTGGCTTCGGTTTCTTCATCGAGCAGGTCGGGCTGCGGGGCGGCCGGGTCGTCGTCACCGCCCACGGCACGCGGCGCTGAGCCTCTTCAGCTCTTTGGCGCGGCGAGCACCACGACCTCGTCCGCGGCCGGGACCTTGGCGAGTTCGACTTCGGCCAGCGCCAGGACCTGCGAGCCCTTGTGCAGCCCGCTCAGGTCCACGACTCGCCCCGAGATGAGCAGGAAGACGTCGGGCAGCAGCGCGCCGGCGTCGCCGAACGCGGTGAGCGTCTCGACCATTTGCTGGAGGCGCCCACGGGCGTCGGCCGCGGTGGTCTGCGCGACGGAGGCGTCAGCCAGTTGCAGCCGGATGGTGCCCTCGCGGTCGATGACCCGCACCGGCTGGGTCTTCTGGCGCAGCAGGCCGAACAGCCGGCGCCTCACCGTCGTGCAGGCCATCACGCGCAGGAAGGCGGTGCTGCCAGCCAGACGTACCTCGGCGGATGCTGTCCTGAGAGAGGCCGCGCCGCGCTCGAGCAGTTCCTCGTCGGGAAGCTCCTGGACTCCGAGGTCGCGCGTGCGCAGTTCGCTCGAGCCCAGCGCCACCGCGGTGACCTTCTTGTTCTGGGTGTCGATCTCGACGGTGACCTCGACCGTCTCGGGGATCGCGCCCATCGCGAGCACGGAGTCGTAGGCCTCCTGACGCCGCGCGAGAATTTCCGACTCGGTGGGGTTGACCATGTTGCGCTCGACCGAGTCTCGAATGAGGCCGAGCGCGGCGCCGATGGCCGAGACGACCTCCAGGTTTCGGGCCAGCCTGTAGCGGACCTGCATCCGGCGCGCGGTGAAAGGAACGATGGCGCAGGCGCCGCCTCCGCCGCCGACGAACTCGACCATCTCGGGGTCGAGCTTGTACTCGCGCACGAGGCGGCGCACGACCGGCGCGATCTTGTCGGCCGAGAGTTCCAGGACGCGGGTGGCGACCTCCCTGGCCGTGGCTCCGAGCGCACGGCCGAGCGATTCGAAGAAGGAGGCAACGGCCGGAAGGTTGGCGGCGCCGTGTCCGGTGGCTTCGCCGCCGAAGCCGAGGAGGTTCGCGGCGCACGTCGGGGTCACGGCGTAGGCTCGGGCCGCGTCGTCGCGGGGCCGGACGGCCAGGTAGTCGGCGGGATCGCCCTCGAGCGGGCGAACCTGCTCCAGGTCGAGTTCGCCGAACTCCCGGCGGTCGCAGAACGAGACGTAGGCCAGGCCCGCGATGTGCGCGCTGCGAGGCCCGACGTCGACGATCTCCGTGCCGCGCAGGCGCGGGATGGAGCCTCCGGCGATGCCGAGCGTGCGGACGTCGAGCGTCTCGAGGTAGAGGTGGTGGCCGCCGAGCTGGGCGCTCTTGACCTGCGGCTTGCCGTTCTTGATGACCGA
This sequence comes from uncultured bacterium, assembly GCA_964610245.1. Taxonomy (GTDB): domain Bacteria; phylum Muiribacteriota; class UBA6191; order JACPRK01; family JACPRK01; genus CAZSVK01. The sequence continues at coordinate 7,498 of CAZSVK010000163.1, read as the reverse complement.
GATGTCGGTCGAGGTGCCGCCCACTTCGAGGAAGACGCCATCGGTCACCTTGACGTACATCAGGGCGGCGGCGACGCCCGCGGCCGGGCCCGAGAGCATCGTCAGGATGGGCCGCCGGCGCATCTCGGCGATGTCCATGATGCCGCCGTCCGAGCGCATCACCATCAAGGGCGCGTGGATGCCGGCATCGCGGACCGCCTTCTCGGTCAGGTTGGCGGTCTCCAGCATCTTCGGCATCATGCTGGCGTTTATGACTGCGGTGCGCGTGCGCGTCCGGATGCCATAGAGCTTCGAGATGGAGCTGGCCGCGGTGGCCATCAGGCCCAGCCGGGCCGCCGTGGCGACCACCAGTCCCTCGTTGGCCGGCCTGTCGACTCCGAAGGCCTCCGTGGCGACGAGGACGCGGGCGCCCTCGGCGACCAGTTCGGCGATCGCGCTCCGGATACGGGCCTCGGTCAGCGGCGTGGCCAGGTCCAGGTAGCGAAGGGTCGTGCGCAACACCCTCCCGGGGGCGATCTCCATCGTGCCCAGATCGGCCTGTCGCCCGGCCAGTCGCCCCTCGAGACCGGCGCCCAGGCACAGGATGCCCACCTGGGCCGTGTCGCCCTCCAGGAGAGCGTTGGTGGCCTGAGTGGTGGAGTGGGCGATGAGCACGATCTCGTCCGGCGCGATGTGCGCCAGCTCGACGAGCTTCAGCAGCGAGTCGGCGACGCCCCGGGCGACCCCCTCGGCGGCCGAGTGAGAAGTGGGCACGCAGGTCTTGCCGGCGATGGAGAAGTCGGCCAGGTCGAGCGCCACGGCGTGGGTGAAGGTCCCTCCGACGTCGATGCCGAGCTTGAGCTTGCGAGTGGCCATCCGAGCGTCACCTCCGGTCAGCCGAGGAACCAGACGGCCGAGACCGTGAGACCCAGGAACGCGATCGCCCAGGTGTAGGGGAGGGTGTTCCAGAGGAGCTTCTGGACGTCGACGCGGACCTCGCTCGCGAGCCAGATGTTGTGCGTGTTGGTCGGGTCGCTGATGCCCTGGACCTGGCCCACCGACATCAGCAGGCCCATCACCGCGGCGGGAGTCATCCCGCTGGCGAGAAAGGCGGCGGCCAGGCCGTAGCCCATCCCCCAGACGTTCAGCGGACCGCGGTAGAGCGCCAGCGGCGCCGCCAGGGTGAAGCCGAGAACGTAGCCCAAGGGGCTCGTGGGCACGAGCGCCTGCATCAACGGCCGCAGCAGCTCGAGCACCGGCCACCCCCCGGGATAGGCGTCGACCTTGCCGCCGGGCCCCATGATGGCCACGAGCAGCATTCCGATGCCGAACATCAGGGTGACGGCGGGCATCGCGACCGACCCGCCCTCGAAGATCGACTGGATGAAGAGGTTGAGGCGGCGTTTACGGTAGGTGGCCAGGAAGGCATAGACCAGGCCCAGGATGAAGGCCGCGACGAAGTGGACCTGGAAGAGCAGGATGAGCAGGAGCGGGACGAGCGGCGAGAAGTAGGCGAGCCAGTGGACCTCGACGGCGCGGCCCCCCTCTTCCCCTCCGTCACGAGGTTCGTTCGCACCCGAGAGGGCACGCCAGGCCACGGCGGCGAAGCAGAGCGCGAGGCCCGCGGCCGTCAGGAGCCTGAGTCCGGCGGCGGCCCCGGCCAGGGCCGTTCGGAGGCTGGCCCGCGCGGGCTCCGTCAGGCCGGTCTGGTAGAAAGCCACAGCGCCGCACACCGTGGCCACGAAGAGCGCCCCCCGGGCCGCGATCGGGCCGGGTTCGAGGTCGTGGCCGTCGAGGTAGAGCTGCACGGTGAGGTAGACCAGCGCGGTGATGAACGTCAGCGAGAACATCGTGAGGGCGAACGGCCGGATGCTCTCGACGGTCAGCCCCATGACGCCCATGTAGACGGCCCAGTTGACCGCGTTGAGCGTGCCGCCGATGCTCAGGCCGAAGAGGAAGACCCCGGCCGTCGTCATGGGGCCCAGCCCCACGGAGGACATGATGGGCATCACGATCGTGGCGACCATGATGATGGCCCCCAGGCCGGTCAACGTGGTGAACAGCGAGATGATTAACGTCAACATGATGACGGCGCTCCACCACGGGTTGCCACCCGACAGCTCGGCCCCCTTCTTGATGAAGCTCTCGGCCACGCCCGTCCGCTGCAGGATCACGCTCAGCATGCAGCCGAACATCGTCACCGTGTAGGCGCCGTGCAGCTTGAGCGCGCCCTGTCCGATCACCAGTTCCAGCGTGTCCTGCAGCGAGACGCCGCCGACCAGGGCGGTCTGCACCGCCATCAGCGGCAGCGCGATCAGGGCCGGCACGACCCGGAAGAACATCAGCAGGGCCATCCCGACGAACAGCCCGACCAGCAGGAGGATCTGGAGGATTTCCATTTCGTTCACTCATCGCTCGTCGAAGGCAGTCTTCGCTTTCGGCGGAAGCAGTGGCGGGGCCGAGACCCGGTTCTGGACCGGCGCTGTGAAGACCGATCTCTCAGGACTTGCGCTCGACACGGGCGCCTATCTGGTTCTCGGCCGGAATGGCCCCTGTCTCGTTGAACCCTTCGGGATATCCCGGATAGACCTTCGCCGACGGGGCAGGTGCGGAAGTCGGCGGTTTGGCCTCGGCTCCGAAGGCCCGGATGGAGCCCCCCTTCCGCGTCTCCACGGGATCGACCCTCAAGATCGCGTAAGCGCCCGCACCGACGTCGATCGCGGACCTGGGGCTGATGACCTGGGCCTTCGTTCGATCGGCCGGCGCGGCCGTGCAGACCAGGTCGATGAGCGCGTTGGGGCCGTCGGGTCTGGCCGTCCAGCTGCCGAGCCGGGCGTCCGAGAAGGGGAGACGGCCGGCCGCAGAATTGGCCTGGGCCGCTGAGACGTCCGGCACCAGCACGAGCTCCGAGAGTACCTCGCCGGCGGCCCGAAAGGGCTTCGTGAAGTGAACGGTCAGCTTGTTGCCCGGGCCTGGCACGCCGAAGGCCCCCTCGTACTCAGCCCTTCGAACCTGCAGCCTCGGCTTGTACGCAAAGAAGACATCGGCGTCGCTGTCCGATCCGCCTCGGTGCCCGTCGGCGCCATAACTCCAGACGATGCCAAGGTTGGTATCCAGGAGGTCGTCGGCACCCCATGGGTCCTTGGGGAGTTCCAGCAGAGTTTGATCGAGTAGCGGTCGCAGCTCTGCCCCCACCAGCGGCTGGAAGCGTGACTCATAGAGGTTGATGGCATTACGCAGCATGTCGAGGTCCTGCTTGGCCTTCGTGGTGCGGCCCCCCCAGCGTTCTAGCCGCTGTTCCCGTGCCAGCGGAGCATCGATGAGGAGCGCGATGGGCCACAACATCAAGGCGGCGACGGCCTTGAAGAAGAGGCCCGTTCTCGACCTCTTGGTCTTCACGGCCAGGGACAGCACCCAGGCGCCTGCGTAGAAGGAGAAGGCCGCGATCGAGACGAGCACGAGAATCTGGACGGCGGCGTTGCTACTGTCGGGCAGAGGGAACGAACTCAAGTCAGCCCGCGCCGGCGAGGCGACGATCGCCCCCTCCAACACCAGAAGAGACAGTCCGGTCTTGCGATGCATTTCGGTCTCCTTGCTCCACTCCCATCATGCCACGCTCCGGCTTGTCCGAGCCAAGCGTGTGGCCACGCTATGCGGATCGCTTCGACCGGTCGTGCTCTCGACAGCCGGGCCTCCGGGCGGTCAGCAACTCGGCCGGCAGGAACGACGTGTCGTTCTGGTAGACCAGTTGCAGGCCCCTCCTGTCGAGGTCGAGCCGGGAGAGCCCCGCGTTGTAGAGCTGGAAGCTCGTCGGGCTGGCGCCTCTGGTTGCCGGAAGTCCCAGCAGCCGCCGGAGCAGGACGTTGTAGAAGCCTCGGTGGCTCACGATCAGGATCGCCACGTGCTCGTCGCCGTGCGTCACCAGCAATCGTTCCAGGAGCTTGCCGGCGCGGGCGTCGCTCTCCTCGGGCGTCTCCTTCGGCCGGCTCCACCAGGGGCCGGTCAGTTCGTCCGGGAGCACCAGGTCGGGCCAGGTCCGCGCGAAGTGCTCGCGCCCGTGACCGAGCAGGCCGATGGGCGCGCCGGTCGCCGGGTCGGTGCTCCAGAGCCCGCCCAGTTCGTGAAGCTCCGGCCAGACCGTCGGTCGCAGACCCAGCTCCGCGCCAAGTAATGCTGACGTTTCTAGAGCCCGGCGCATCAGGCCGCAGTACAGGTGCGTTATCGGACACGCGTCGCGCAGGCAGCCCTGGCCTTCCCCCGCGGCGGCGCGAGCCTGCCTGGCGCCCAGATGCCGTGCCAGGTGACGCGCCTGCTCGTTTCCGGTCACCGTCAGCGCCGGGTCCGGATCCCGGCGATGGTCGTCCCCGACCGGCAGACCGTTGTTGGTCGAGTGACCGTGTCGGACGAAGTACAGGTGCATCTCGGGCACGTATCGTAGAGCATCAGCCGGCGCCACGGACCGGCACGTGAAGGCGCAGCTCGAGTGAGTGTTTCGCCGCTCCGGCTACCCTACTCGCTCTCGCTGAGCCGGACGTCGTCGTCCTTGTGGCTGCCCTCGCGAGCCAGCAGCACGAGGTTGCGGATATAGATGACGAAGCCCATCATCTGACCCAGGATGAGCACCGGGTCGAGCCGGTGGATTCCGTAACTGAGGACGATGCCGCTGCCTCCGATCGAGAGGTACCAGAAGCTGACCGGCACGACGCTGCGTTTCGCCTTCTCGCTGGCAATCCATTGGACCACAAAACGTCCGCCGAACAGGAGTTGCCCGAACAGGCCGAAGGCGATCCATTGGTTGTCGGTCATGGCTTCGGCTCCTCGAGGACCTCGTAGCGCAGCCAGCGCTTCTTCATCCACATCACCGCCAGCAGATCGGCGAGCGTCCGGAACATCCGGTTGCCGATGCCGTACTTGGCGGTCCCGCCCTGCCGCTGCCGGTGGTTCACGGCCAGCTGCACGACCCGTCCGCCGGCGAACTTCACCAGGGTCGGAAAGAAGCGGTGCATCCCGGTGTAGAGCTGGAAGCGGGCCAGGATCGGCCGCCGGAAGGCCTTGAGCGAGCATCCCGTGTCGACGATGTCGTCGCCGGTGGCCCAGTTGCGCACGCCGTTGCCGACGCGCGAACTCAGCCGCCGGACCCAGGTGTCGTTGCGCTCGGCCCGGATGCCGCAAACCGCCTCGGCCTGCTCGAGCAGCGGCAGCAACCGGGGAATATCGGCCGGGTCGTTCTGACCGTCGGCGTCGAGCGTGACCACCGCGTCGCCGCGAGCGGCCTTGAACCCGGCGTCGAAGGCGGCGGTCTGGCCCGCGTTGCGGCGGAATCGCACGATGCGAATCCGCGCGTCCGCGGTCGCCAGCGACTGCATCATCGCGGGCGTGCCGTCGGTGCTGCCGTCGTCGACGAGCAGGATCTCCGCCGGTTCCATCGTGACGGCATTGGCGGCCAGCACCGCCCGGATCTCCGCGAGGAGGCCCGGCAGGCACTCCTGCTCGTTAAAGACCGGGATGACGATCGAGACCCTGGGTGAAGGAACTTCCGGTTGGCAGGGCTCGGTGGCCAGTTGACCTCACATCCCTTTTCCCGCTGCCCCCGGCTTGCGCTTGCGGCCGGTGGCCTTGCGGAGCGCGGCGAGACTCTCGTCGATCCGGTCCATGAGTCTCTTCGGCTTCCGCGCCTTGCAGCGCGAGATGACGTAGCTGAAGAGAATCGGCGCCGTCACCGTGGCGCAGCTATAAACGACGATGTTATTCTTGAGCTGTCCGGGCTTGACCTTGCCCCAGCTCACCGCTTCCTGCGGCGTGGCGCCGGAAAGGCCGCCCCAGTGGGGGCTGTCGGTCGTGAGCTGCACGAAGTAGTCGTGACCGCCCTTGTTGACGCCCAGGATCTGCCACAGCATCGGCTGCGTCTGCAGGTAGAAGTTCTTGGGCGAGCCGCCGCCGAGCATGATGACGGCGTTCTGCTCGGCTTCCGCCACGATGGCGCAGGTCTCGAGCACGTCCAGGTCAGGGTCGACCGTGAGCGTGCCTCCGTCGAACTTGACGCCGGCCAGGTTCATGCCGACCGAGCTGTCACCCGGCGAGCTGGTGTAGATGGGCACTCCCAGCCGCGCCGCCGTGGCGACGAACGAGTGGGCCGCGTTGGGGGCGTCCTCGAGCAGTCGCTGGCCGATCAACCGGTGCAGCCGCGCCGACGAGAGTGGCCCCGTGGCCGGCGTCGATTCGAAGATGCGGCGCAGGTAGAGGTCGGTGTCGAGCAGCACCTTCTCGGTGATGAAGACGTCGTAGATGCGCACCACGCCGTCCTTGGCCAGTTCCTCGTCGTCCGCGCGGAAGTCGCCCTGCGCCACCGGCATCCCCAGCGCGAAGTGCAGGTCGTGGTAGATGTTCGCGCCGGTCGAGATGATGCAGTCGACGAACCCCATCTCCATCAGCCGGATGAGCGTGCCGCCCAGCCCCGCGGGGATCAGCGCGCCCGCCAGGGTCACGGCCACGGTCGCCTTCGTCCTGGCGATGTGCTCGTAGAGCCGGCAGGCCTCACCCAGACGGCCTCCGTTGAAGGCGCCTCGGGCCGAGAACCCGTCGACCAGGTCCTCGATCGTCATCTTCGGCCGCGGAATCCAGGGCTGCACCGCCGGCAAGGACCGCATCAGACGGTCAGCCTTGCTGGCGTGACCCTTGGCGGCGTGGACGGCACCCGGGCAGGCGGCTGCCGGGGCGCCGGGACATGCGGAGTTCTTCGGCGCGGGCTTCTTCATTCGAGCACCTCAGGTGAGCATCACGGCGGCCGTCACGACGGTCGTCCACAGGCCCTTCTTGTTGCCCGTCGCCGACTGTGTGATGTTGCGCGTGTGGAAGACGTGGCCGCTGACGCGCCACAGGTCCTTGCGCTCGTCGTAGGCCTTATCGGGGTCGAACTCGAGGCCCATCACGGTGGCCAGCATCTGAGCGGCCATGTCTTCGCAGTAGTCGCCGGCCTTCTCGTCGGTCTCGCCGAACGAGTGGTGCTCCGACAGGTAGCCGTACATCTGCTTCTTGCCCCGGGAGGGGATGGCCAGGCCCACGCTGGCGGCGATGAGCCGGTTGGGTTCGTTCGTCGCGTTGCGGCTGAGCACCACGTGTACGATCTGGCCGGGAAAGAGCGACTTGAGCCCCTCGGTGCGACTGACGATCTTGCACCCCGGGGGGAAGATGCTGGACACCGTGACGAGATTGAACTTCTCGATGCCGGCATCCCGGAGCGCGACCTCGAAGCTGTTCAGCTGTTCCTTGTGGACGCCAACGCCCTTGGTGAGGAAGATCTTTTTGGCAACCAGGCGAGAAATCATCGGCGAACCTCCTTCGAGGCCTACTTTGGAAGAGTGCAGAAGATAGCCGCCGGAGTGGTGCCGAGTCAAGCGCGCTGCCCTGGCTGGGAGCTTGTCACGCAGGGGGTCCCGTTGAGCTTCAATCCCTGTCGGGGACTTTGTCCCCGAGCCCCTACCAGGGCCAGAGCCTGGCCCTGGACCCGGCACTGATTGCA
>CAZSVK010000162.1:5657-11805 GCA_964610245.1 uncultured bacterium | reverse complement strand
CTCCCACCCTGGCAGGGGCCCGGGGACAGCGTCCCCGGCAGAACTCGAACCGGAGCGGCTCCCCACCTTCTGCCCGCGTCCCGGGAGTAGCGGGAGGCACTGGGATCGGTCGCGGGCTTCGGCTATGCTGCTGCCCATGCGCCCACCGAGCCTGCTCGCTGCCTCGCTGGCCCTGCTGCTGGGCACCGGCCTGCTGCCGGCCGGCCCCGGGCCGGAGTCGCGGATGGTCCAGGAGGCCGTCACGCGCCTCTGGAACCGGCCTGGCCTGGCCATGGCTGCCGGCCTCGAGCAGCCGCCCGGCAAGTATCGGCCAGACCTGCTGCGGGCGCTCGAGCTGACGACGCGCTTCGTCAAGCTGGAGTCGGTCGAGTGGACCCCGGCCGCTACCCTCGGCGCGACGGGCCTGGCCGGGAAGCTGACCCTCCGGGCCGCGGGTCGCATCCCGCCCTCCACCGCGACCTGCCAGACCACGGCGACCCTCGACGGCCTGGTGCTCGACGAGGGTTCTCTCCGGACGAGGGGAGGCCTGCGAGTGCTGGCCCCCGGCCGGCTACGGGCCCAGGTCTCCATCCCGTTCGATCTGATGGGGGTGCTCAACCGGGGGCTCCGGGTGAGCGGAGAGGGCGGTCGCCTGACCGTTTCCGGGCACCGCAAGGTATTGCTGCTGGAGGTTCCCTTCCATCTGGAGGGACGGCTCGAGAGGGCCGATCCGATTCACGTGGACCTGGCCCCGACGCAACTCTCGCTGGCCCGCATCTCCGCGCCCGCGGCGATCCGCGACGCCCTGCTCCAGGGCATCAACCCCATCTTCTGCGTGGACGCCGCCCTGGGTCCGCTGGCCTGGCTCGCAACCGTCGAGCTGGAACGGCTTCGGGTCGACCCCGCCGGGCTCGTCATCGAGGTGCAAGGGGCCCTTCGGCTGCCGGGCGGACCGGAGCCCGGGACACCGCACCATCCGCTGCCACGGTGAAGCAGCGAGGCGCGAGGGCTTGCTGGCATCGGGCTTGCGTCAGCGATAGAATTGACGAGTTCGAACAACGCGAGAGAATCCTGTCCGGCGGCCCGGGGAGGGTCCGGGGGCAGGTGCCCCGAACGAGGCTTCGGAGGCGCCGGGTGGGGCCCAAGGCGCCTTTCGAGAACAAGAGGGCAAGAGATCTTCCCTGAAGGCCTCGTCGCTCGGCAGGCGCCCCTGAAACGGAGGTACTGAAGTGATGACCCAACCGTCCCGCACCGTGTCCCGCCTGGTGCTCTGGCTGCTCGTTACAGTGCTTTCAGCCTCGGGCCTGTGCGCCCAGGGCAGCGATCTGTCGGTGTCGGCGGTGAGCTTCAATCCCACCAACGTGAACCTGGGCGCGCAGATGAACGTGCAGGCCCAGGTGAACAACCTGGGGGTGACCTCCGCGAGTTTCCAGATCGATTGGGTCATCACCACGGGGGCCGTGGCCGCCTCCACCGACCCGCTGCTGGTCTCGCGCAACAACATATTCGTCAGCGCCGGCAGCTCGATCGTGGTCTCGGCGGCCTTCCCTGTGCCGACGGGTCTTTCCGTGGGCTCGTACAACGTCGGGGCGATCGTCGATCCCTTCCTCCAGCTCGCCGACGACAACCGACTCAACAACGCCGCCCTGGCGTCCGGATCCCTGACCCTCACCACGGGCACCCCCCAGACGCCCGATCTGCTGGTCTCCAGCGTCTCCTTCTCGCCCTCCCAGGTGACCACGGGAGGGAACTTCTCGGTCACCGCCCGGATCGAGGCGTCGGCGACAGGCGGGCCGGCCGCCGCCAGCCAGGCCGGGGCCTTCGTCAGCACCGATCCGACCTTCCAGTTCGGCAAGTTCCAGGTGGGCACCTTCGGAGTGCCGGCCCTGAGTTCGGGCGGTTCGACCGTGGTCACCATCGCCTGCAGCCTGCCGCCGGGGGTCGTGGCCGGAAGCTATCGGGTGGGAGTGATGGCCGATTCCAGCCTGGTGGTCACCGAGTCGAACGAGAACAACAACGGGCTGTCGGCCGGGGGGACGCTCACCGTCACCGCCGCGGGCGGCGGCACGGGCGGCAATCCCGACCTGGTCGCGGAGAACGTCTCGTTCAGCCCGTTGTCGATGCAACTGAACGGGCAGCTCTCGGTCTCCGGAACGATCCGGAACGTCGCCACCGCGGTCGGTTCACCGGCGACCCAGGCCGGGCTCTACCTCTCCCGGAGCACCGTCTTCGACGCCTCCAAGGTGTCACTCGGCACGCAGCCGGTGCCGGCGCTAGGGGCGGGCGGCTCGTCGACGGTCTCGCTCTCGACCGGCCTCCCCGGAGCGATCACGACCGGGACCTACTACGCCTGGATAGCGGCGGACGACACCGCAACGGTGATCGAGATCAGCGAAAGCAACAACGCGGCCCGCTCGTCCTCGTCGCTGTCGGTCGTCGCCAACTCCGGGACGACGCCGACTCTCAAGCCTGACCTGGTGCCGGAGATCGTCAGCTATCCCGCGTCGGTGTCGAAGGGTGGCGGCTTCGGCGTGCAGGGGAAGATTCGCAACCCGGGCAGCGCGGCATCGGCCGCCAGCCAGTGCGCCTGGGTGCTGTCGGCCGATCAGGTCATCGACGGCTCCGACACCCAGCTCGGCAGCGAGCCGGTCCCCAGCCTGGCGGCCTCCGGGATCTACGACCTGGGCAACCGCTCCTACGTGGTCCCGTCCGCGCTTGCTCTCGGCCCCTACTTCGTGGCATTGGTGGCCGACAGCCAGCAGCAGGTCAACGAGTCGAACGAATCGAACAACGTCGCCGTCTCCGCCGCTAGCGTCAACGTTACTGCCAGCCAGACCGCCGGAGCCGGCACACCCGAGCTGGTCGCGCTCTCGGTGAGCGGCCCCACGACCGCCGCTCTCGGAGGCATGCTCGCGGTCACCGGGCGCGTTTCAAACCGGGGCACCGCGGACGCTCCGGCCTTCGGCGTCGTGTTCGTGGTCTCGCCGGACAGCGTCATCGACACGTTCGACCAGCAACTGGGCGACGTGGCCGTCGGGGCGCTCACCCGTTCGACGACGGCCCCGGTCTCGGCCTCTCTCGCGGTCCCCGGGAGTCTCGCCGCGGGCCGCTACTGGCTGGGGATGATCGCCGACGCTCACTCCAACGTCGTGGAGTTCGACGAGACCAACAACGCCGTGGCATCGGTCCAGACGCTCACCCTGATGGCGGGAGGGGCGACCGGTCCGCTGCCCGACCTGATCGGCATGGGGGTCTTCGGGCCGGCCGCCGCCACCACCGGCCAGGTGATCTCCGTGTCGGGCCGCGTCAGGAACGCCGGCAATGGCCCGGCCCCGGCCTTCTCCAGCAAGCTCGTCCTGGCGAGCGACGCCCTGGGCGTTGCCAGCGCCGTGTTCCTGGCCTCCGTCGACACGCCCGCGCTGGCCGCGGGGGGCGAGGCGCCCTTCCAGCTCCAGTCGACCGTGCCGAGCTACGTCACCCCGGGCCGCTACACGCTCTCCCTGGGTCTGGACGAGCGCGACAGCGTGCCGGAGTCGACCGAGTCCAACAACTTCTTCCAGGGGCCGCCCATCGACATCTCCGCCGGAGGGACGGCGTCCGGCGCCAAGCCGGACCTGCTGGCCGAATCGGTCGCCGGGCCGGCCACGGCGGCCACCAACGGACCGATCTCGATCACAGGCAGCGTGCGCAACGTCGGAGGGGGCCCTTCCGGCGGTTTCGACGTCCACTTCGGTCTCTCGACCGACCTGACCTTCGCGATGTCGACCGGCCTGGGAGGGCTGCACTTCGACGGGCTTCCCGCCGGGAGCCAGCTTCCCGTCCGCGGCAGCTTCCTGGTTCCGGCCGCAATGACCCCGGGCGCCTACTACGTGGGCATGGGCGTGGACGAGGTCAACGTGGTGCCGGAGAGTAACGAGGCCAACAACCGCGTCGGCTCGCCCTCCCAGGTGCAGCTCTCCGCGGGCGGGGCCTCCGTCGACGCGCCGGATCTGATCGCGGTGTCGGTGAGCGGGCCGGCCGCGGCGCGGGCCGGGGCCACGCTCGCCGTGGCGGGGACGATTCGCAATCAGGGCCGTGTGGCGTCGCCCGGCTTCGACGTCCTGTTCGTCCTCTCGCCCGATCTCTTCGAAACTCCGGCGAGCGTCCCACTCGGACGGCTCCAGCTCGCGTCGCTCGGCAGCGCGCAGCAGACGACCGCGGCCGCCAATCTGCAGGTTCCCGCGGCAATCTTCCCGGGCACCTACTACCTGGGCGTGGTGGCCAACCCCGACGGACAGGTCTTCGAGTCGGACCTCCGCAACAACGCCGCCTTCTCCCCCGCCGGCATCGGCGTCACCGGCGCCACGACCGCCGGCCTGGCCGATCTGCAGGCGACCGGAGTCAACGGCCCCGCGACCGCGCAGGCAGGGAAGGCGATGCTGGTCAACGCCTCCGTACGCAACTCGGGCCAGGCCGGCGTGCCGGCCTTCTCGGTGTCGGTGTTCCTCTCCTCGGACGCCACGTTCTCGAAAGTCGACCGGCTGCTGGGCGTGCTGGACGCTCCGGCGCTGGCGCCCCAGCAGGACACCTTCCTCTCTCGCACCATCCCCGTGCCGGCCGACCTGCCGCCGGGCAACTACTTCCCGATCGTCCTGGCCGACAGCAGCAACACGGTGGCCGAAGCGGACGAGGCCAACAATCTCTTCGCCGGCCCCGCGGCGATCGCGGTCACGGCAGGCACGGGCCCCGTCACCTGCACCGCGGCGACCTGCCCGGACCTGGCCGCCGTCTCGGTGACGGCACCGGCCTTCGGGCAGGCGGGGCAGCCGCTGGCGGTCCGGGGCGAGATCAAGAACCTGACCGCCGCCGCGGCAGGCACCTTCAACGTGGCGTTCATGCTGGCGGCCGAGGCGGCCCAGGCGGGCGCCCTGAGCCTTCCCCTGGGAGTGAAGCCGGTCGCGGGCCTGGCCGGTTCGGCCCGGGCCAGCATCGACGGCAGCTTCCCCCTGCCGGCGACGCTCGCGACCGGGAACTACTCCCTCGCGATGGCGGTCGACGGCAACGGAGACGGGACCGGCGACCTGGTGCCCGAGGTCCTCGAGACGAACAACCTCGCCTACTCGTCGACGAAGATATCGATCTCCGGCTTCGGAGGCGCGGCCACCGACCTTCCCGAGTTGATCGGCGAGGGGCTGTCCGCCCCTCAGGCGCTCAACCCCGGCTCGTCGATCCGCCTGACGGGTCTGGTGCGCAACATCGGGACCGTGGCGAGCGGACCCTTCGACGTCGCGTTCGTGATGCAGCCCGAGGCGGCCGCGACCGGCATGCCGGCAGGCGCGGGCACCTACCTCGGCACCGTGCCGGTCAGCGGGAACCTGGCCGCGGGGGCCTCCTTCTCGGCGGTGGCCAACGTGGTCATCCCGCCGGTGCCGGCCGGGAAGTACTGGTTGCTGATGGAGCTGGATTCGAGCAACCGCGTCAGCGAGGGAAACGAGAGCAACAACCGGTTCGTGGCGCCGGTGGTCTCGACGGTCTACGCCGCCGGCACGCAGGGCGCGCTCGCCGACCTGGTGGCCGAGAGCCTCAAGGCGCCTCCCCAGGCCACACCCGACTCCCCCATCGCCATCACCGGGTCGGTCAGGAATGTGGGGTCGGTGGCGAGCCCCGCCTTCACCGTGCTCTTCGTCCTGTCGCCCGGCTATCAGGCCTCCGCGGCCGACCTGCCGCTGGGCACCGTCGCCGCGCCGTCGCTGGCGGCCGGAAGGTCCGCGGCGATCGACGGCACGGGGCTCCTGCGGGTCCCGGCGGCCGTGGCCCCCGGAGGATACTGGGCCGGCATGATCGTCGACTCCGGAGACTTCGTGCCCGAGGTCGACGAGGCGAACAACACGCTCGTCTCTCCCGCCCAGGTGGTCGTGTCGGGCGAGGGCGCCGGCTCGGCCGTGCTGCCCGATCTCACGGTGACTCGCGTGACCGCCCCGGCGACGGCCGGCTTCAACTCGGTGCTGGCCCTGTCGGGGCAGCTCCGGAACCTGGGCCAGTCGCCGGCCGGCGCCTTCTCGGCGGCGTTCTATCTGGAGAGCGACGACAGCGCGCTTCCCGCCGGGATGGGCGGGACCTTCCTTGGTAACGTCCACGTTGCCTCGTTGCCGGCGGGGGCGGGCGTCACCCTCTCGGGGGCCTTCCCGGC
>CAZSVK010000162.1:0-5647 GCA_964610245.1 uncultured bacterium | reverse complement strand
CCCTCGCGACCGCCACCACGCCGCGGCTGTCGGCGGATGTGATGTGTTCGCCGGAGACGGCGACGTAGGCCGATGTCACTTTGACACCCGCCATCCGCTCCGCGCGTTCGACGGCCTGCTCAATCGCCTTCGCGGTGGAGTCGAGATCAACGACTACTCCACGACGGATGCCGGGAGAAGGGGCCGTCCCGGCGCCGGCCTACCTGCAACCCGGGAACTACTGGGCCAGCCTGGAGGCCGACTCTACCGGCACCGTGCCGGAGGCCCGTGAAGACAACAACCACCTGCGCGCGACCTCGCCCACGGTCCTCGGGACGGCGGCGGTCGCCGCCGGGGCCTTGGCGGATCTGGCGGTCTCGGGTCTGACGGGACCGGCCGCGGCGGGCCCCGGCCAGCTCGTCCCGGTCGGCGCGAACGTCGCCAACTTCGGCGGGCCGGTCGCCCTGGGATTCGACGTCGACTTCCTGCTGTCGCGGACGGCGTACCCCAGCCGCGACTCGGTGCCGCTCGGACGGGCCCCCGTGCTCCCGCCGCTGCCGACGGGAGGCCAGCTGCGCGTGACCGGGACGTTCGCCGTTCCCGCGGCGGTCGCGGCCGGCCGGTACTGGCTGGCGGCCACGGCCGATCCGCTCAACGCGATCGCCGAGTCGAACGAGGCCAACAACTCCGCGGTGGCGGCCTCGCCGACGACCGTGGGCGTCTCGGCCGTCGCGGGCAAGGCAGACCTGGTCCCGACCGGCCTGATGGCGCCCCAGGGGGCGGTCCTCGGCCAGCCGTTCCAGGTGATCGCCAACGTTCAGAACATCGGGCAGGCCCCGGTTCCGGCCACCCAGATCGCCTTCTCGCTGGTGCCCGCCGGGGTGGGCCAGCAGCCGGTGACGATGGGGCAGGCCGCGATGCCCGCGATGCCCGCGGCGGGCTACGGACAGGCCAAGCTCGACTTCACCGCGTCGCTCGCGCTCGCGCCGGGCGCCTACACCGTCCAAGCCGACGTCGACCCGCAGAACCTGGTCGTGGAGACGAACGAGGCCAACAACCGGGCCATGGCGGGCGCGCCGACGCAGCTCGTGGCGGCCTCCGCCGCCGGCGTCCGGCTGCAGCTCTCGGCCGACCCCTACCGGGTACCGGCGGGCCCGCTGGGCCTCACCGCCGTCTTTGCGGAGGCGGTCCAGGGCGAGGTGCGCCTGGCGATCGATCGGCCCGGCACCGGCAACGACTTGCTCTCTCAGGTCATGACGCCTGCCGGCGGCGGGCAGTATCGATACCGTTATCAGGTGCTCGATCAGGACGGCCGCACCATCCTGGATGGTCCGACCGTGGCCGCCGTGACCGCGCTGAAGGTCGGAGGCGCGCCGTTCCCTCAGCCCCTGGACAACACGTTCAACATCGTCACCTCCGCAGGGTCCGACCTGGTCGCGGAGGAGCTGCAGCTCACCCCTTCCGTCGCGTCGAGCACCGATCGGGTGCGGGCGGCGGGCAGCCTCTCCAACCGGGGCGGCGCCGCGGCCCAGAACGTCTCTTGGTCTCTGCGCGTCGACGGAGTCGAGCGCCGGCGGTCGAGCCTCTCGGTGCCACCCAACGCCAGGGTCACACTGCCCGAGACGGTGCTGGAGCCGCTGCCGCCCGGCAATCACCGGGTCGAGCTGCTGGCCGATCCCGACAACCTCCTTCGGGAATCTGACGAGGGCAATAACGTCCGCGAGAAGACGCTGCCCGTGTCGTCGCTGACCGCGGGCCTGAAGACCGGCTTTCTCGTCGTCTCGGGCCACGTCAGCACCCCCGACGCCAGCCCCGTGCCTCTCGGCCTCGCCGTCACGGTCTCGAACCTGCGCAGCGGCGAGTCGCGCACGGGATTCGTCGAATCGGACGGCGGCTACCGGGTCACCTTCGCCGACGCGGCCGGCTCCGACGCGGCGCGCGCCTTCGACGTTCTCAGGTTCGGCCTCGCCGACGCGGCGGGCGCCTCGGTCGAGCTGATCCGCCCCGAGCCGCCGGAGATCGTGCTGGCCGACCTGCAGCTCCAATCGGGCCTCGCCAGCGTCGATCTGGGGATCGACGCGAGCGAGGACCTCGACGACACGGCGCTCGAGACGCTGCAGACCCTCGCCGGCAACGGCCAGCAGGGCTTCTCCGGCGACGGCGCCCCGGCGGCGGCCTCGACCCTCAACTTCCCGCTCTCTCCGGTCGTCTTCCGCACCGGCGACCTCTACTTCTGCGACTCCGGCAACCACCGCGTCCGCAAGGTCGACGCCGCGACCGGACTGCTCTCGACGGTAGCGGGCACCGGCGCGCCCGGCAGCTCGGGCGACGGAGGTCTGGCGGCGGCCGCGGCGCTCAACCAGCCCGAAGCGCTGGCGCTCGACCCCGACGGCAATCTGTACGTCGCCGACAAGGGCAACCACAGGATCAGGCTGGTGACCGCGGCAACGGGCGCGATCCGGACCGTCGCGGGCACGGGCCGAGCCGGCCGCTCCGCGGACGGCGGCGTGGCCACCGGCTCGCAACTCAGCTCCCCGTCCGGCCTGGCGCTGGATCCCCTCGGACGGCTCTACATCGCCGACACGGGCAACCACCGGGTGATGCGGCTCGACAGTGACGGGACCCTGCAGCGCATCGCCGGCACCGGAGAACAGGGCTTCTCGAGTGACGGGGACTCGGCCCTGTCGGCGAGACTCTCCTCCCCGCGCGGGCTGGCGTTCGACGGGTTCGGCACCTTGCTCATTGCCGACACGGGCAACCACCGAGTCCGGCGGGTCGAGCCGGCCACGGGACGCATCCAGAACGTCGCCGGCACCGGCTCCCCGGGCTATTCCGGCGAGCGGATGCCTGCCCTGGCCAGCGCCTTGAACGAGCCGGCCGGCCTCGCGTTCGAGCCTCGCACCGGCGCGCTCCCGATCGCGGACTCGGCCAACCATCGTATCCGGGAAATCGACCCCGACGGCCGCATCGTCACCGAGGCGGGCACCGGGCTGCCCGGCCGCTCCGGCGACGGCACCTCGGTGCTGCAGGCCTCGCTCCGCAAGCCGCGCGACGTCACCTTCGACCTGCAGGGCAATCTCGTCTTCGCCGACACCGGGAACAATCGCATCATGCGGATCGTCCGGCCCGCGGCCTCGGGAGCCGACGACCATCCCGACGCCGCCTCCGAGACCGGCGAGGCCGACGAACTCCACGATGACGGGCCGGACCTGCCCGGCGGGGGCCTGCCCGGGCTGCTCGAGCGCACGGGGGACGCCGACTTCTTCCGCCTGGAGGGCCGCACCGGGAAGGTCTACACGATCGCGGTGCTTCCGTCGACCGCCCTGGGCTCCGCGGCCGACGCGGCCCTCGACACGGTGCTCTCATTGATCGGGCCGGACGGCTCGACCGTCATCGCCGAGAACGACGACGCCACGGCCCTGGCGGGCTCCGCCTTCCTCCCCGGCAGCGCGAGCGGCTCGCGGCTCGACCGCATCCGGCTCACCGCTGCCGGGATCTACTACGTGCGCGTCCGGGCGTTCGACGGCCGCGCCGTGGGCGCCTACACGGTGACGCTCACCGACGACGACGGCGGCGGCGGCGGCGGCGCCCTCGACCTGCTGACACCGGCCCTGCCCCCCGCCTTCGCCGGGCAGCCCTATACCCCTCAGCTCGACGTCAGCGGTGGCGTGCTTCCCCTGCACTACGAGGTCCAGGGCGACCTGCCCCCGGGCATCGCGCTCGATCCCGAGACCGGCTTCTTCGGCGGCACCTGCTACCAGCCGGGGCAGTTCCACTTCGACGTGGAGATCACCGATTCGGCGACGCCCTCGCCCGCCTCGGCCGAGCAATCGTTCCGGATCGACGTGCTGCCGGCGGGCGGCGCGCAACTCCCCGAGAGCGACCATCCCTATTCTTCGGGTCACGATGCCACCGAGCAGTTCACGCTGCCGGGGGCGCCGTCGGCGATCGACGTGGCCTTCGACCCCGCCACGTCGCTGGAGGCAGGGTTCGACTTCCTGCACCTGCTCGACGGCGACGACCGGGAGGTCCCGGGAAGTCCGTTCACCGGCTCGGCCCTGGCGGGCAGGACCGTGCGGGTTCCCGGAGACACCGTCAAGCTGCGGCTGGTGAGCGATCAGAACGTCGCCGGGTACGGCTATCGCGTCGTCTCGATCGATCCGGCCTTCGAAGGCGACCATGCGATCGAGCTGCAGCCCGAGTCGTTGCAGCCGATGCAGGCCAATGCCGCGGCCTCGGTGCAGTTGCTGGCCACCGGCGCCCAGGGGCCGCTCGTCTGGTCGGTGGCGGGCGGGGCGTTGCCTCCGGGCCTGACGCTCTCCTCGAGCGGATTGCTCGCCGGCAGCCCGACCGCGCCCGGCGAGTTCTCGTTCGTGATAGGAGCCAAGTCATCCACCGGAGCCGTCGGAGTGCAGCACTACAGTTTGGCCGTGGTGGCGGTAGGCGGTCTACGGTATCCCGAGAGCCTCCATCCCTACGAGTCGAACGCGGACAGCACGGCGCGCTACACCGCGCCGGGCAACCCGTCGTCCATCCTGGTCACCTTCGACGCGCTCACCGCCGTCGAGGCCGGCTACGACTTCCTGCAGGTGCTCGACGGCCAGGGACGCCACGTGCCGGGCAGTCCGTTCACCGGCACCGCCCTCGCCGGGCGCACCGTGAGCGTGCCCGGGGCCGCGGTGCAGGTGAGGCTCATCTCCGACCGCAGCGTCACCGGCTGGGGCTATCGCATCACGCAGATCGCCCCGTCGGGCAGCGGCGGCACGGCCCTGGCGTTCAGCTCGACCTCGCTGCCGGCCGGCCGCCTGGGGATGCCGTACGACGCGGCCATCCCGGTGGCCGGAGGCGTGCCCCCCTACACCTTCCGGGCAACGACCGCGCTGCCGCCGGGGCTGTTCCTGGACACGCTCGTCGGCCGGCTGGCCGGCACACCGGTCAAGGCAGGCACGTCGAGCGTCGGCATCTCGGTGAGGGACTCGGCCGGGAGCGGCGCCAGCCGAGCTCTCGGACTGACCGTCCAGGCGATCACGCCGCCCCGGTTCCAGCTCCTCTTCTCGCCGGCGGGCGAGGACTCGGTCGAGGCGAGCATCCTCGTCACCGGGCTCTCCGGCCCGCTCTCGGGCGTGCGGCTGTCGGTGCAGTACGACCCGGCGCTGCTCTCGTTCGAGCGCTATTCGATGGGCGACATCACCGGCGGCAACCGGGTCACGGTGTTGCAGGCCGCGGTGCAGGGCGTGCTCGACGTTCAGGTCGATTCGCCGCCGGCAATCGGCCGCAACGGCACGCTGCTCGTCCTGGGCTTCCGGGCCCTCGGGGCGATCGACGACCCGGCCCGCGCCGTCACGCTGACCAACGGCAGTCTCGACACCGCGGAGGGGCGAGTCACCCAGTTCCGTCCGAGCGCCGAGCCGGGCTTCGATCAGGTGGTGGCCGTGAGCCTGCTGGGCGACGGCTCGCCCGCCGTCACCATCCCCGATCCGCTGCATCCTTCGCTCCGGCGGCCCTGGGTCACGCTCGACGGACGCCAGAGCCACGACGGCAACACTCCGCCGCTGCCGCTGTCGTACCACTGGACGCAGCTCACCACGTTCGACGTCAGGCTGAGCGACGAGAGTTCCCCAACGCCGACGTTCACCGCCACAGTCGGCGGGGTCTACGAGTTCTCGCT
>CAZSVK010000161.1:8476-11884 GCA_964610245.1 uncultured bacterium | reverse complement strand
ACACGTTGCAGTCGTTGGTCATGTCGATCTCGAGGATGTCGGGCCCCTTGAACGCTCGCCGGCCGTCCATGATCCCCAGCAACTCCAGCTCCGTCGGATCGTCCAGCGCCGGTGCGCCCTCCGGCAACAGCGGCTCGGGCACGAACGCAGGCCCCGACCCCGTGCGGCCCGCCACGCGCCTCTCGGTCTCGAAGCTGCCCAGGTGGTTCACCTGCTCCTTGAGCAGGTCGATCGCCTGCGCGTAACTGAGATTGCCCTTGATGATCCCCAGCACCAGCTCGTTCTGCTTGCCCTCGGTGAGATTGGTCTCCATCACCTGGATACCCTTCTCCTTGGCGACCGCCAGCAGCCGGCGGATGCGCTCCCGGCGCACCTCGATGGTGTTCTTCCCGTCCCGCGTGCGCCACAGGTAGTGGTAATCCATCGGCGGCAACACCACGTCGAACTGCTCGGCGTGGGCGTGGATCGGCGTGTCGGTGATGATCGCCAGCGCGTTGATCGACTTGATGCGGGTGACGAAGCCGGCGTTGTCCGAGTAGAAGTCGAGCGTTTGCCGGAAATCCTCCTCCTCCTCGCCGGGATAGCCGACGATGCAGAAGACGCTGCTCTCGATCCCCGCCTCGTGACAGTCGCGGATGACCCGGGCCGCATCATCTCTCGTGAAGGAGCTGCCCTTGCCCATCAGCCGGATCACCTTGTCGCTCGCGCTCTCCAGCCCGAACTTGAAGTCGTAGCAGCCCGCGGCCTTCATCTTGTCGAAGACCCTTCGCGTCATCTGCGGCGTCGGCAGGCCCTGGCACATCCACCGTACGTCGAGCTTGGCCGCCACGATCCGGTCGCAGATCTCCTCGAGAGCCTCGATGTCGCCGTTGATGAGCTGATCGCTGATCTCGAACTCGTGGATCTCGTTCTTGACCGCGTGATAGGTCAACTCCTCGAGGATGTGTTCGGGCGAACGGTTGCGCCACTTGCCCGTGATCGCCACGCCCTTGCAGAAGGCGCACCGGTTCACGCAGCCGCGGCTCCACTCGAGGATCAGCTTCTTCGATGGGTAGCGCGACAGGTCGAAGTCCTGGTAGTCCGGGAACGGCACCGTGTCGAGCGGCGCGATCGGCGCCCGGAAAGTCTCGCGCGGGTGCACGCCGTCCGGATAGGTCACCACGCCCGGCACGTCGCCCACCGGCCTCCCCGCCTTGATCGCCTCGATGACGTCGACCAGCGTCGCCTCGCCTTCGCCGATCACGTAACCGTCCACCAGTTCGCCCACCTGGTCGAGGAAGATGCGCCGGTAGTCGGGCGTGAAGACCGCCGGCCCGCCCAGGATGATGCGCTTGGACTGATCGCGCACCTTGATGCGCCGGATCAGCTCGCAGGTCATCCGCTCCTTCGGGTCCACCACCGATAGCCCGATGACCTTGGCCGGCGACCCCGCCAGCTCGTCGGCCCACTTCTCGAGATGGTCGAGGTAGTAGCTCTTGAGCAGCGGGAAGGTGTCGCCGCTCGACCAGTAGTTCTTGTTCTCGACGTGCCAGAGCATCTTCATGTCCTCCGGCGATTCGAGATAGAGCTGGGTGTTGAAATCGTGCACCGAGCAGCGGTAGCCCCGCCCTCGCAGATAACTCGAGAGATAGGCCAGCGCCACCGGCGGGTCGGTGTAGCCCCACACCGGACAGGTCGCCAGCACCGCGTCGTCCGGCCGTCCCACCCGCTGGTTCACCCGCTTGACGACCCGATCTTCCTGCTCGAGCAGCGTTCCCGGCGAGCCCAGCACGCGCTCCCTCGAAGGCAGCCGCACGTGCTGGTCCTCGAGCATCAGATACAGCTCCTTGAGCCGCTTGCGGCGGAACTCGCGGTTCAGATACCCGTTGTCGTGCCAGTCCCTCGCCAGGTCCTTGCCCACGCGATCGACGTTGAACCGCTTCGGCTCGCGATCGAGTTCGCAGCCCGGCAGCAACAACAGATCGGACATCGTCTCGACCTCGTCGATGTTGCCGGCGTTCTCCCACAGGAACCGCGCCAGACTCTCGAATTGCCCGTCCGGATCGACCGGCAACCCCGCCACGAGCGTGTCGATCGACGTGACGATGCTCGACCAGTGACAGAGCCTCAACGCCTTCGCCAGGTACGGCTCCAGGCAGTACCCCTCCGGCGCCGTCGGGATGCAGAACCGCAGCTTGCGACAGCCGCCCGCCCACAACCGCCGGTATCGATCTTCCGGCTCGTCGGGCTCGGGCAGGTAGCGGGCCTCCCACGTCACCGGCAGCTCGTTGTCCTCGATCAGCGCGGCCAACCGCGTCAGCTCTTCCGGGTGGCTGTTGGCCATCGTCTGGCCCAGCACGAAGCTCGACACGCCCTTCTCGGACCACAACCTGGCCATCTCCAGGTAGATGTCGTCGGCCGAACGCGCTCTCAGGATCAGTCCATGCGGCGCTCGAGGACAGTGCACGCAGCGCTGAGAACACCCTATCCCGGCCAGCACCTCCAGCCTCGGCGACGGATACCCCGCCAGGTGGAACGGAGCCAGCTCCCCCAGCGTCAGCGCCGCCAGCGACTGCATCGGAACGAGCGGCATGAACTCGCTCGAGCCCGGGACGAACACCCCGGCCGGCCGTCGCGCCGGTCCCTCTCCGGCGTTCCCCTCGCCGCCGGTCTTCCGGGCCGCTCGGGCCAGCTCGAGCAGCGGCCGCTCGGGATCGCCCAGGATGAAGCCGTCCGGCATCGAGGCGGCCGGCAACACCTCCGCCAGCTCCTTGGCCGACCCCTGACCGAACCAGTAGATGGGCGCAGCAAAGTTCGCCTCGCGTAACTTCGAAGTGAAGTCCGCGGCCACCCGCCAGCTTGCCGGCGTCACGTGCAGCGCCAGCACCGCGGGCCTCTCACCGACCGTCTCGGCCACCGCGCGAGGGGCCAGAATCGCCCAGGGCCGCGCCACCATCGCGGCCGTCTCCGGCACGTTGTAGCCCGCATCGGCGTACTCGTCCCACCGCTCGCGCACCTGGTCCGGCGCCGCGAGGTAGCTGGCCAGGTTGAAGTCGATCGCGTGGACCCGCATCCGGTTCCCGAGCAGCCAGCTCGAGAGATACAGCAGCGAGGCCGACGGCCCGTGCGGACTGCCCGGCGGTAGCTCGGCCAGCAAGATGGCAGGCGGCTCCCCCTCGAGCGCGAGCAACTGGTGCGGCTCCCGGCTCTCGGCCGGCCGGCCGCTGAACGCGCACGGCGCCACCGGGCGCGGTTCGGGCGCGGGCAACTTCTCGCGCTTCGGCGCCACCGGCGTGCGGACCCGCTTCGAGGCCCCGACGATGCCGCGCCGAGGGCGGATTTTCACGAGAGCAACGGGGGCGGCGATGGCCGAGGCAGTGGTACCGAGTTCCTGCTGGGGGCCCTGCCCCCAGTCCCCCGCCAGAGGGT
>CAZSVK010000161.1:0-8376 GCA_964610245.1 uncultured bacterium | reverse complement strand
GCCCGCGACCGAACTGAGTGCTTCTTCGCGGACAGGACCGGCTTCCGATTGCGTGCCGAAATCGCCGGGTCCAGGGGGGGGCTCCCCCCCTGGCAGGGGCTCGGGGACAGCGTCCCCGACGGGGAGTTCGGTTCCAGTCGTTTCAGCAGTGGTACCGAGTTCCTGCTGGGGGCCCTGCCCCCAGTCCCCCGCCAGAGGGTCATCGACCCTCTGGACTCCCGTTTGACCGGCGGTAGCTTCGCCCGCGACCGAACTGAGTGCTTCTTCGCGGACAGGACCGGCTTCCGATTGCGTGTCGACATTGCCGGGTCCAGGGGAGGGCTCCCCCCCTGGCAGGGGTTCGGGGACAGCGTCCCCGACGGGGAGTTCGGTTCCAGCGTCTTCCACCTTGGCCTCCGACGGGTGGGTCTCCGCGACCTGCGGGTCCCACCTCTTCTGCGAGGGTTGGGCGGCCTCGCACTTCAGGCAAATGAGTCCCGGCCGCGGGGCCTCGTGGCCGTACACCTCGCGCAGGAACTGGCGACGCTTCTCGCCGTTCCAGATCTCGGCGAGGGTCTGTTCGCGGAGGTTCCCGAACGGCACCTCGCGGCGCCAGTCGTTGCAGCAGGCGATGACGTCGCCGCTATAGAGAACGCACGCCATCTCCATGGCCCAGATGGAGTTGCATCCCTCGACCGCCTCGAAGCGCACCGGCGGCATCCAGCGGACGTTTCCGGCGCGCGTCATCGGCTCCTCGAAGTACTCGACCCGCTCGAGCCCCAGCCCGCGCCAGTAGCGCACCGCCTCGCGGGCCTCTTCCCGGCCGAGGTGGCGCTTGTCGCGGATAATCTTGACATTAACGTAGTCGGGGCCCTTGAGTTCGACCGCTTTGCGGCAGAAATCCTCCATGAGACTGCGGAGGCCGCCGGGGGCGTTGAAGTTCTTGAGCCCCATCAGCTTCTCGTAGGTGTCGTCGTGGAGGGCGTGCACCGAGAGGCCGAGCCAGTCGAGCTTCGACTGGAGCAGGCGGTCGCCCAGCTTGCCGAGAAGCACCCCGTTGGTGAGGAGGTGCACGGTGGTGCGCGGGTTGCGGCTCTTGGCCAGGTCGATGCGTTCGATGAGTTTCGGGTCGCACAGCGGCTCGTTCATCAGGTACATCAGGATGCGGAGCACCTGGCCGTTGGCGGCGAGTTCGTCGATCACCCTCTCGAAGAGGGCGTCGTCCATCTCTCCCAGGGAGACCTCGTGCTTGATCTGGGGATGGGGGCAGAACGTGCAGGCGGCGTTGCAGGTCGTGGTGGTCTGCAACATCACGTTCAGGGGGAAGGCCGAGGTGGGAAGCTCGCTCACGGGGTCTCCTTCTCCGGCGGGGGGCGCCGGGCGAGTCCCGAGCGGAACTCTTCGAGCCGGGCCCGCAGCGCTGCGGGGCCCGCGGGGCCGAGCGCGCCGAGCCGGTCGGCAACGAGACGGTTGTGCATCAGGTTGTCGCACATCCGGTAGCAGTCGACCGGCTGGAAGACCGGATCGCTCTTCGGCAGCGTCGCGGCGTTCTTCCGGAATCGATCGTAGACGGCCGAGAACCAGATCTCGGCGAAGGTGCTGCGGTTCAGGTTTCCCTGGGGCAGCATCACTGCTCGGCAGCAGGGCACCACGTCTCCGTTGGCCAGCACCCGTGCGAAGGTCCAGCCGATGGTGCAGGGCAGCTCATCCACCCGGCCCCGGTCGTAGAAGCCGCTCTCGGCGCCGGTGCCGGCCAGCCGGCCGACGAACTCGCCGACGGCGGCGAGCACCGGCCCGCCCTGGGGGCCGGCCGCCCGAGCCTGGATGCGCCGCACCGCCTCGAGCGTCGACTGCCGCTCGTCCGGGGTGAGCATCAGCCCCTCGGTGCGTCCTTCCACCACGTCGACCAGCGTGAAGTAGACCTTGTCGGCCCGCACGCGAGCCGCCAGGTCGTACATCTGCTCGAGTTCGTGGAAGTTGATGCGGTTGATGACGTTGAGGATCGCGAGCCGGGGCCTGCCGGGTGCCTCCGCCAGCCGCATCAGCGCCCGCTCGAGCTGCGGGAAGGTCGCCGGCCCCTGGTTCGGGTGGGTGCGCGTGTAGGCGGCCGGGGTCGCCGCCCACAGGCTGACGGAGAGTTCGTCCACACCCGCCGCCAGCAGCCGGTCCACATCCGGCCGGATGAAATTGGTGGTCACCTCGGCCGTCATCCCGCGTTCCTTGATGCGGCGCACCAGCTCGTGAAAGCGGGGGTGCAGCATCGGCTCGCCGCCGCCCGTGAAGCGCACGCGCCGGGTGCCGATGAGCGCCAGATCGTCGATCAGGCGTTCGGCCACCGCGGTCGGCAACTCCAGCCGCCGCCAGTTCGCCGGCGCCGCCCGATCGCGCAGCAGCGGCGAGTAGGTCCAGCAGGCGATGCAATTGGTGTTGCAACGGTTGGTGAGATCGACCACGACCTGCTCGGGGCCGATGAAGGCGCGCTCCCCCTCGAGCACTCCGAGCAGATCAGGCCCCAGGTCGTGCATGGTCGTCTCAGCAGTCGAGCGGGGCCCCGGCCCGGCAGCGAACAGGGACAGGTATCACAGAGGTACAGAGACACAGAGGCACAGAGACATAGAGGAGAACAAGAACCCACCTGGGGGCGCTGCCCCCAGACCCCCGGCAAAGGGCCACTGGCCCCTTGGAACCCCATTTGACTGGCGGGAACTCTGCTCGCGTACGAGCCATCGATTCAACCGCAGAGAGGACCAGCCTTCGCCTGCGTGCAATCCATGCCGGGTCCAGGGTGGGGCTCCCACCCTGGCAGGGGTTTGGGGGCAGCGCCCCCAACAGGTGCTTCCAGTACAACCCTCTGCCGTTCATCCCTCGCTCCCTCATAGCTGCTTCCCGGTCAATCGCATCGCGGTGCCGGCGGCGCGCAGGAGCAGGCGCTTGCCGACGTTCATCTGGCCCATGCGGTCGGCGATCCACATGTTGCGGCCGAGGTCGTCGCAGCCGCGGTAGCAACCGACGCGCGTCGAGGGGTCGTTGCCGATGAGGGAGAAGAACGGGTCGTCCTTGATGTAGGTGCGGGCCAGGCAGCGGTAGTGCTTCTGCTTCTCGGAGTTCCAGACCTCGCGGAACGACTGGCGGTAGATGTTGCCGATCGGGATGCGGTGGGCCTTGAGGCAAAAGTCGATGTTACCGTCGGCCAGGACCCGCGCGAAGGACCAACCGACCGTGCAGGGGATGGTCTCGATGATGTTGCGGTCGTGCTCGCCCACCACGGTGTCGGAGGTCGAGATGCGGCGCACGAACTGGTCCCACCGGTAGAGGAGCGGCTCGCCGAAGACGTCGGCGCCGCCGCGGCGCTGCTCGAGTTCGACGCACTTCTGGTGCAGCCAGCGGCGCTCCTCCTCGTTGAGCAGGAGGTAGTCGGTCTTCTCGGGCATCGTGTCGAGCGGCGTGAACTCGACCGACTCGGCGCCCACGCGCTTCGTGAAGGCCACCATCTCCTCGATCTCGCGGTAGTTGACCTTCGAGAGGACGTGGTAAATCTTGACGTAAGGCCGAGGAGAGCCGGCGCGTTCCTTCGTGCGGTAGAGGGTGTAGAGCGTGTCGTAGAGGCGGCAGAAGGTCTCGTCGGCCTTGTTCGGGTGGGTGCGCGCGAACACCTCGGGGCTCGCCGCCCAGACGCTCACCGTCAGATGGTCGATCCCCAGGTCGACCATCTTCTTCACCCGCTCCTCGTTGACCAGAGTAAAGTTGGTGTTTACGCTGCAGATGAGGCCCCGGCCTTTGATGTGGGCCAGGAACTCCATGATGTTCGGGTGCATGAACGGCTCGCCGCCGCCCGCGAGGTAGATCTCGCGAGTGCCCATGTCGGCCGCCTCGTCCACCAGCTCCTTGAGCTTCGCGAGCGGGATGGTCTGGAGGCGCACCTCCGGAGGCATCTTCATCTCGGCCAGGAGCGGCGAGTGGCACCAGCAGGCGATGCAGTCGTTGTTGCAGTTGTTGGTCGGATCGATCTGCAGCGTGTCGGGCCCCACGAAGGCGGCGCGCCCGTCCATCACGCCCACGATGTCCAGGTTGCGCTTCACGAAGTCCTTCACGCGCGCCACCGGCCCCATCCGGCGAGGCGCCGGCCCGCCCGGCGAATCGCCCGTGCCGAGCGGGGCCGCCGCCGGCGCTCGACCCGGCACCGGGATGTGGAACGCCCGCCGCTCGAAGGAGCGCACCAGCTTCTCGCCCACGCACAGGTTGTAGGCCCTGAGCAGGTTGTCGGCCGTCACCGTCCAGTTGTACTTCTGCTCGGCCCGCGCGCGCGCCCGGCGGCCCATCTCGCGGGCCCGCGCCGGATCGCTCAGCACCATCTCGACTCCGTCGGCGATGGAGATCGGATCGCCGCAGGGCACCAGGATGCCGCACCCGTCGAGCATCCGGTTCACCTCGCCCATCGCGCTCGCCACGATCGCCTTGCCGGCCGACATGTACTCCACGACCTTCAGCGGGCTCTTGCAGCGGGTCTGCGCGGTGTCCTCGAAGCAGGCCACCGCCACGTCGGCCGCCGCCACGTACTCCGGCACCCGCTCGTGCGGGACGGCGCCGGTGAAGATGAGGCAGTCGGTCACGCCCAGGTGCTCGGCCAGCGCGTGCAGCTCGCCGAACCGCTCGCCGGTGCCCACCACCATGAAGTTCAGCTTGCGCTGGCGCCGCTTCAGCTCTGCCGCGGCGTGCAGGAACAGCTCGAGATACTGCGCTCCGTGCAGCTGGCCCACGTACAGGATGACCGGCCCCTCCAGCCCGTGCTCCTGGCGCACCCCGCGGCCGTCGACGTCGGGCCGGAACCGCTCCAGATCCGCACCCACGTGCGCCTCGAAGATGTGATCCTCCCGGACCCCGAGCTTCAAGCACATCCGCCTGAGCGGCTCCGAGGCCACCGAGATCGTCTCCACCAGCCGAGGCAGCGTCTGCTCGACCATGTTCATGCTGCGGCCGAGCAGGAGGTTGAGCGGCCGGTACATGTAGATGCCGTACTCCCAGTCGTCCCAGTCGTAGTGGACCGGCTTCCCCGCCAGGAACCCCGCGCCCAGCGCCGGCAGCGCCGCGTAGGCCAGGCACTTCTGGAAGTGCACCACGTCGGCCCACTCCGCCAGCTTCGCCAGCATCAGCGTCTTGTTCAGCAGCGTGAGGTTGTACCGGATGAGCGGGATCGTCTCGAAGGGATGCTCCTGCCTCACCGCCGCGTCCTTCAACTTCAGGTTCTTGTCCAGGACGTGATAGGCCAGCTTCACCTCGTGGCCGCGCGCGACGAACCTGTTCGCCAGAGCGGTCACCCGGATCGTCCACGGCTCCAGCGACGAGTAGATGTCGTGCGGATGCACCATCAAGATTTTCATGCGGACCTCGGCGATTGGCGGAACGGGATGCGGAAACTCGGCGCACCGACGCGCGAGATCAACATATGACCGATGGTGACGCTGATCACATTCCGGGGAAGACCTGCTGCTGGTGCCGTTGCGTCCACCACTGCATGTAGAGGTTGGAGGCGAAGTTGAGCACGTAGAGCACCGCCAGCAGCGGGTACTGGACCACCAGCCGCTTGAGCCAGTAGGTCGTGGACTTGTAGACCTTGTTGGGAAGCCGGTTCTTCAGGCTGTAGAGCACGCCCTCGAGCCAGCGGATGCGGTCGTCGCGGCCGGCGATGCCAGCCTCCAGGTTGGTGGCGTGCTGGCGCTGCCGGTCGAGTTCGCCCTTCATCTCGGAGAGCGCCTGCCGGTGGCCGTCGCGGTCGGCGATGAGAGCCTGCCTCTCTCGCTCGAACTCCTCGCGCATCCGGGTGCCCTTGGCCTGTTCGGTGACGTACTGTCCGCAGAACTGGTCCCGCTCGCGCTCCATCCGGTGCAGGTTCTCCTTGGCCTGATCGAGGTCGGCCTTCACCCGCTCGCCGGCCAGCTGCAGGCGGATGCGCTCCGATTCGATCTTGGAGAGTTCGAGCTGATCGGAGGTTCGCGTGTCATCCAGCTCCTTCTCGAGCCGTTTGAGTTCGGAGAATCGATCGCTGGCGAGGCGCTTCAGGGCGTCGCGTTCCGTGACGACCTCGGTGATGTCGGCGTAGGCCTTGACCAGCTTGGCCGACAGCTCGGCCTGGTCGCTCTCGAGCCTGGAACGCTCGGCCTCGACGTTGGCCAGCGCCTCGTGGTGGCCCTTGTGGGCGTCGACCAGCTCGCTTTCGAGCTTGAGGATCTCGTTCTTCAGATCGACGACGCGATTCAGCAGGGCGAGGTTCTCTTCCTTCAGCGTGTCATCCAGCGAGACGAACTTCTCGACCTCGGTCTGCAGCCGGGCGCGTTCGGCCTCGATCTTGGAGACCTGCTCGGTGAGGGCGCTGCGGGCCTGCAACAGGTCGGCCTTGAGCGAGGTGACCAGCGCGTCCAGTTCGGAGAGCTGCCGCCGGTAGTCGTCGCGCTCGAGCACGATGCCCTTGAGGTCAGCGTGGGCCTCGTTGAGCTTCTCGTCGCGGAGCGAGATCTGTTCGTTGAGGTCGCGGATGTCCTTGGCGCGCTCGAGCCCGAGCATCCGCAACTCCTCGTCGCGCCGGCGGATCTCCTCGCTGTACTTGTCGTTCAGCGCGTCGTAGCGCTCGTCGCGGCGCTTCACCGCCTCGTTCATCTCGCCGTGCAGGCGATTGAGTTCGTCCTGCTTGGCGGCCAGCTCGGCCTGGTGCTGGACGTCCACCTCCGCCGCAAGCGCCTGGCGGCGGCGCAACTCGTCGTCGCGCCACTTGCACTCGTCGGTTTTCTCCTGCTCGAGCCGGCGGATCGTCTCGTCGCGCCAGCCGGTCTCGGCCTCGTGCTTCTGGCGCAGCTGGGCCAGCTCGTCGGTCTTGACCCGCAGCTCGCGGTAGTGGGCCTCGTAGGCCTTCTTCAGCTCGTCGTACTCCTTGCCCTGGCGCGAGGTCTCGCGCGACAGCTCGAGGATCGCGTTCTGCAGGCTCTCGCGCTGGCCGTCCCACTGGCGGCGCAGACCCTCGAACTCGGTGCCGAGCTGCGTGAAGACCGTCCGGCCCTTGCCGGCCAGCCGGGGCGATGCGCAGAACTCGACGAGGGGCCCGATCGTCTTCTCCCAGGTGAACTTCTCGGCCACCAGCTTGCGGGCGTTCTCGCCCTTGTCGAGGGCGACCTTCGGATTGGCCAGCACCTCCTCGACGATCGCCCGGATGGCTCGGCGGTCCTCCGGATCGACGGTCCAGCCCGCGCCGGCCTCGGCGATGATCGGCGAGAGTTCGGCGTAATCGGCGTAGATGACCGGCAGGCCGGCCCACATGTACTCGAGCGTGCGGGTCGTGATGGCCAGTTCGCGCTCGGCGTTGCGGCGGTAGACGTCGACCGCCACGTGCGAGGCCAGGCACTGCTCGATCATCGCCTCGTGCGCGACGAAGCCGTGGTTCTCGACGCGCGAGTGGGCCAGCACCGACGCGAGCGCCCCCTCCGGCGCGGGGATCGGCGGCGGCTCCTGGGGTAGCACGTTCTGCCGCTGCGGATGGCCCACGAAGAGCATCAGTTTGCCCTTCTGCTGGGCGTCGAGCGTCTCGGCGACGACCTCCAGAGCCGGCAGCGGGTCGATCCAGGGCCACAGGTTGCCTCCGTGGATGAAGACCGGTTCGCCGCCCTTCTTCTTCTTTCGCTTCGGCCCTTCCGGCGGCATGCTCACCGGGATGACCTCGATCGGCAGCGTGCGCGGGTCGATCCCCGCCAGCATCAGCCAGGGCTTGAAGTAGTCGGCCTGCCGGTGACCGGGGACGATCACCATGTCGGCCTTCCGCAGCGCCCGGATCTTCGCCTCGGCGTTGACGGCCCAGTTGAGCTGCCCGCGGTAGCTGTTCTCGAGGATGAGCGAGCCGTGCAGGTCGACCACCGTCGGGATGCCCTCGTCGGTCAGGAAGTCGAGCAGCCCCCACTGCTCGAACAACAGGATGTCGGGCAGGGTCTTCGCGATGACGTCGCTCAGACGGTTGGTCTGGAAGGCATGTCTGGCCAGCTCGGGGGAGACCTCTTCCCGGCCCTGCAGCAGCTCGGCCGGCACCGAGTAGATGACCTCGTGACCGGCGTGCGCCAGCCCCTGGCCGAGTCCCCACGCGCGCAGCCCTCCCCCGTAGGTGGGCTGACCGGGCGAGGGAACCAGGTCGACGGTGAAGATGAGGATTCGGCGCTTCATGAACCTCCGAGCGGGGCTGGGGATCGGCTGGGCCCCCGAAAATCCAGTATTCATGCCATCCAGGCGGCCCCCCAACTATACTGTTGCCGCGAAACCCCTGTCAACGCGACCGGCCCCATTGGGAGCATGTCATGCGGGTGGGCTCATCGAACTTCAATCCCTGTCGGGGACTTCGTCCCCGAGCCCCTACCAGGGCCAGAG
>CAZSVK010000160.1:0-11891 GCA_964610245.1 uncultured bacterium | reverse complement strand
TATCCTCACGCCGGTCGAGGAGCGCACCGACGGGGATGCCCGGTTCCTGGCCGGTTTCCTGGAGCGGTTCGACGGCGCCCGGGCCTTTCGCTACGAGCCCCGCGAGCCCGATCCGGCGCAGCCCGAGTTGAGGCAATTCCTCAACTCGGTCGAACGGCTGATCTTCTTCTCGGTCAACGCCCACCTGCACCCGGGCCAGCAGCGACTGCTCGAGCACTGCGCCGGCCGGTTCGGCCGCTCGCTCGTTCTCGTGGCGCTGCGGAATCCGTACGACGAACGGCTGGTGCCTGCTGCCTTCACGGTCGTCGCGACGTATGGTTTCCTGGACAACGCGCTCGAGGCGGGCGCCCGGCTCTTGCTGAACGGCCCCTCGAGGGCCTGACGGCGACCGGTTCGGCACCCTCGCCCTCAGCTTCACCCGGTCACCCCGTAAGCCTCCCAGGAGAACTCGATGTCCACCCAAGAGAACGAAGTGAACGAACTCGAGAACGTCGTCATCATCGGCAGCGGCCCGGCAGGGCTGACCGCGGCCCTCTACACGGCGAGGGCCAATCTTCGTCCGCTCGTCCTGGAAGGCAACGAACCCGGCGGCCAGCTCACGACCACCACGGAGGTCGAGAACTTCCCCGGCTTCCCCGAGGGCATCGTCGGCCCCGAACTGATCCAGCAGATGCGCAAGCAGGCGGTGCGGTTCGGCGCGCGCTGCCAGATGGAGCTGGTCACGGCGGTCGACTTCGCTCACCGGCCGTTCGCCGTCACCTTCGCCGGCCGAACGATCCGCGCCCGGTCGGTGATCGTCGCGACGGGCGCCTCGGCCCGCTACCTGGGCCTGCCTTCGGAGCAGGCGCTGCGAAACAAGGGCGTGAGCGCCTGCGCGACCTGCGACGGGTTCTTCTTCCGGGGCAAGAAGGTGGCCGTGGTGGGCGGCGGCGACACCGCCCTGGAAGAGGCCAACTTCCTCACGCGCTTCTGCACGAAGGTGGTGCTGGTGCACCGCCGGGACAAGCTGCGAGGCAGCCAGGTGATGCAGGAGCGGGTGCTGTCGAACCCCAAGATCGAGATCGCCTGGGACTCGGTCATCGACGAGGTGCTCGACCCCGAGAAGGGAGAGGTCACCGGCCTGCGCCTGGAGAACGTCAAGACCGGAGCGCTCTCGACCGTCGAGCTGCAGGGCCTGTTCGTGGCCATCGGCCACCAGCCCAACACCGCGATCTTCAAGGGCCAGCTCGACATGAACGAGGTGGGCTACCTCGCGATCGACTCCCGCACGCGCACCCGCGTGCCCGGCGTCTTCGCCTGCGGCGACTGCGCCGACGCGCGCTACCGCCAGGCGATCACCGCCGCCGGCACCGGCTGCCAGGCCGCGCTCGAGGCGATCTGGTTCGTGGAAGAGAACTAGGAGTCGAGAGTCGAGATCACAGCCTCACCGGCACCGCGATCGCGCCCTCGGCGGGGTCGCCGAGCCACTCGCTGCGGCCCTGCCCGTGCAGCCAGGCGACGTACGCGCAGGTCACGGCGTCCAGCTCTCCGGGCTCCAGCAACTCCTCGGAAGGGGTCGGTATCCCGGGGATGAGCTGGGCCAGCGCACGCTGCAACTCCATCCGGCTACGCGGCTGCCGGCCGCCCGCGCGCTGCCCGAGCAATCGGCGGCGCGACGCCAGGGCACACACTTCCAGCGCGGAGATCCGTCTGCGCTTCAGCATGTCCCCCAGCTCCAGCGCGCGCAGGATCCACGGTTTCCGAGGCGAGTCGGGCCCCAGGTCGACCACGCGGGAGATGCCTTGCCGCATCAGCAACCGGTCGGACTGACGTCCGCCCCCTCCCCCGACCGGCTTGCACTGACACGCCGGCTTCGGCTCCAGGCAGCAGCGTCCCATCCCGAACGGCAAGGTCAGCGGCGCGTTGACCGCCGCCAGAACGGTGGTGGTCGGCAGCCAGCGCAGCGTCTGCAGATCCTGCCGCATGTTGGCCCAGGCGACCAGCCGGCCGGTTCCGTCCAGCAGCGCCACCGCCGGTCCCGCGGGAGGCGACAGCGAGATGTCGAGACCCGCGTACAGCCGCGAGAGCTGCCGGTCGAGGAGCCCGAGCGCGTCGCGCTGTCCGTCCCAGCGCAGCCTGGCCATCGCCTGCTGGCGGCTGAACCACCGGCCGTGGACATGCTCCCGCGAGAGCACGATCGGAGCGTCCTCGGGCGCACAGCGGGCGAAGACCGTCTCGACGAACCGCCGTCCCCTGGAATCGGTGAAGCCGTAGGAAATGGCCTGGGGCGAGACCCGGCCGAGCATCTTGCGGTCGCCGCCCGCGCGGAAGTGGGCCCCGCCGGCGCCGATGCCGGTCTCCTCGGCCAGCTCTCGAGAAGCGGCGGCCAGCAGCGGCTCGCCCTCGCGCACGCCGCCCGTCACCGGCTGCCAGACGCTGTCCTTGGCCGGCGGACGGCGCAGCAGCAGGTACTCGGGCTCGCCGCCCAGGACCAGCCGATAGACCCAGACCAGGACCTTCTGTTTGTTCAACGCCTCAGGCGGCGTCTGTAACTTCGAACTTCAGGACGCCCACCGCCTTTGCCTCGAACTCAAACTTGATGCGGTGGTCGCCCTTTGTCAACTTGTGGCCGAGGAGCAATACGGTGAGCGGCGTGCTCTTGAGGAGCTTGAAACAGTTGGTGGCGCTCATCTCGGAGCCGAGCATGGTCTGCTCGCCATTGCTGACCTGCGTCTTGTTCGGCGGGTAGGGCTTGCCGTCGAACTGCAGCGGAGTGAACTTGACCAGCACGTCGAAGGCCAGGCTGTTCACGAGGGTCACCTGCGTGCCCTCGGGGGTCGACTTCAAACTCTTGCGCTGGTAAAGGCCACGGAGGATGAACTCAGGTATGAAGGCCACGGGCAGCTCCAGGTTGGGGTCGGGGGCCGGTCGCGCCGGCCCGTGAGGTCGGGCTCCACTTTTTCGGATCATATCAATGCGTCAGCCCGGCCGCCGGCGCAACGGCTGTTGTATCATCCTCCTCGATGCTCGACCCCGATCGCGCCCTGCAACTGGTCCTGGAACAGTCTCGACCGCTCGCCCCGGCCAGTTCGTCGATCCTCGACGCGCTCGGCTGCGTGCTCGGCGAAGATCTCTCCGCCGACGGCGACCTCCCGCCCTGGCCGAACTCGGCCGTCGACGGGTACGCCGTCCAGGCCGCCTCCACGCGAGGGGCCTCCCCCGCGAACCCGGCCCGCCTCAGGGTCCTGGGCCAGCTCGGGGCGGGCAGCGTCTTCGAGGGCCGGGTGGAACCGGGCGAAACCGTGAAGATCATGACCGGGGCCCCGATGCCGGACGGCGCCGATTCCGTCGTGATGGTGGAGGACAGCGACGGCGCCGCCACCGGATCGGTCGAGCTGCGGCGGGAGTGTTCCGCGAACGACCACGTGCGGCCGCAAGGCGAGGATGTGAAGCAGGGCGAGCTGGTGCTGACCCGGGGACGCGCCATCCGACCCTCGGAGATCGCGATGATCGCCGCGCTGGGACGTCATCACGTGGACGTGCACCGGCGCCCGCGCGTCGCCGTCCTGGCCACGGGCGACGAACTTCGCGAACCGGGCGAGCCGCTCGGCCCGGGGATGATCCGCAACAGCGCGGCCTATGCGCTGCTGGCCCAGGCGGCGGCTGCCGGGGCCGTACCGATCTCGCTCGGCATCTGCCCCGACCAGCCGGACGAGCTTCTGGCCCGCATGCGCTTGGGGCTGGAGCAGGCCGACGTGCTGGTCACCTGCGGCGGCGTCTCGATGGGCGAGTTCGACTTCGTGCCGGGCATCATGCGCGAGCTGGGCGCCCGGATCCTCTTCGATCGCGTGGCGATGGCGCCCGGCAAGCCGACGACCTTCGCCGTGGCCGGCGAACGCCTGCTGTTCGGACTGCCCGGCAATCCGGTCAGCTCGATGGTCGCCTTCGAGCTGTTCGCGCGGCCCGCCCTGCTCCGGCTCGGCGGCCACGTCCGGCTCTCGAGACCGACCGCGAGGGCCCGCCTGGCCACGGAGTTCCGCAAGCGCGCCGGCCGCCGGATGTACCTGCGCGGCAAGCTCGAGGCCGGCCCGGACGGAACGCTGGTCGTCGCTCCGGTGGCGACCCAGAGTTCGGGCGCGCTGCGCTCGATGGCCGAGGCGACGGTGCTGGCCATCATCGAGGCCGAGACCGAACGCGTCCCGGCAGGGACCGAATTGCTCTGCCTTCTGCTGGATCACCCCGAAACGGCCGTGCTCCCCGGGGCCGGTCAGACCTCCGAGGTCCCATGAGCGCCCGTCCCACCATTCCGCCCGAGAGCGACTCGCTGCTGGCCCGCATGGGCAAGGAGCGTTTCCTGCTCGCCTTCGTCGCCGATCATCTCCGGGGGCTGCCGCTGTCGGCCCGCAACGGAGCCCGGGAGCTGTCTCTGGCCCTGGAGCGAATTCAAACGGCCAGCCGTGAGGTGTCGACCTCGATCAGCGAGGGGTTCGGCCGCCTGCGCCAGTTCGTCGAAACGGCGGAGGGGCTCGGCGGGCAGGCAGACACGACCTTCAAGCATCTCGAAGAGATCGCGGAGGCGATGAGGAAGGCCCTGGCCGACACGGGAGACCTGGTCCGGGTGGTCGGGCGCCACCAGGAGCCTGTCGAGCAGCGGTCGTCGCAGATCGAAGCGCTCGAGAGCACGGCCCGCGGGGTCCGGGGCGAGGTCGCCCGCCTGGCCGACCTGGCCGAGCAGATCAACCTGCTGGCCCTCAACGCGGTCATCGAGGCCGACCACACCGGCCGCGAGGGGCGACCTTTCGGGATGCTGGCGGGCGAGATCCGCACCATCGCTTCGCGGATGGCCGAGGAGGCGCGGCAGGTGCAGGTGGCGGTCGAGCGCATCGAGAGCGAGGTGCTCGAGGCGACCGGGCGGGTGGGCAACAACCAGCGCCGCTACCGCGAGGGCGCCGCCAAGGCCGGCGAACTCTCGACCGACCTGACGACCCTCGAGAGAGGCCTGGACACGCTGCGTTCGGGCCAGGAAGAGTTTCGCCGGCAGTACCGGGCGGTGCTCGATCACGTGCAGGAGATCCGCACTCGCTACGAGCAGTTGACCGCCCTCACCGAGCGCGTGCTACTCACCCAGGAGGGCGTGGCGTCGGCGATGCGGGAACAGCAATGCTCGCTCGGGGGCCTGGCCCAGAACCTGGAGGAGATGCTGCTGACCGTCGAGACGAGCCGGGCCGGCCGGGAAGCCGAGGATGCGGTGGGCCTGGTGCGCAGCAATCTGGGCCTGACCGGGCAGAGCGTGGCGCAATCGCTGGCGAGCGAGAGGGAACTCTCGAGCGGGCTCGACAACGCCAGCCGGCTGGGCAGCGACCAGTCGTCGCTGGCAAGTCTGGCCCAGCGCAAGGGCGAGCGGCTCGAGGTCGTGGCCTCGGCCCTGGTCGATCGGGCGGCCTACATCCGCGACCGCGGCCGCGACCTGCTCTCGGCGTGGGAGACGCGCACGCTCTCCCAGGTGCTGGCCCTCATCGGTCACATCGAACAAACGGTCACCGACACCCACGAGGCGGTGGAGGCGGTCGGCGCCCTGGAGGGCCGCATCCTGACCATCGACATCACCTCCGCCTCGATCGCCCGGCTGGCGCTCAAGATCGACATGGTGGCCCTGACGGGCAGCCTGGAGGCGATGAAGGCGGGCCTCGATGGCAGCGGCTTCGGGAACGTGGCCCAGCAGGTGCGCCAGCTCGCGGGCGAAGCGAACCGGGTGGCCGACCGCATCGGACAGTCGGTCTTCCACCTGCAATCGGCGCTGGGGAGCATCCGGCGCAATCTCGACGAGGCAGAGGGGGCCGCCCGCGGCGAGCAGGCCAGATCCACCCGGGTCCGGGAAAATCTATTGCAGCTCA
The DNA here is from genome assembly GCA_964610245.1 of uncultured bacterium. Classification (GTDB taxonomy): domain Bacteria; phylum Muiribacteriota; class UBA6191; order JACPRK01; family JACPRK01; genus CAZSVK01. Next base: position 6,018 of record CAZSVK010000160.1, on the reverse strand, counting down.
AAGATATCCTCCGGGGACTGGAGGCCAACCTGGACTCGATCCACCAGTCCACGGGCAGCACGGCGGCCGAGAGTGCCTCGCTGCTCAAGGACGCGGGCCTCCTGGTCCACGCCGCCGACGCGGCCACGGCCAGCCTGCAGCTCGCGGCCCGCGCCCAGGGTTCGGCCTCGAGCAGCCTGGCCGCCATCTCTCGAGGCATGGAGAAGGTCGCCGCCCGGATGGAGGCCTGAGCCCCGGCCCTCGACTCCACAGCCGATGCCCACGCCGCTCCGCATCGATTTTCGCCTGGCCCGGCGATTCCCCGAACCATCGCTCAAGGGGATGGAGGTCGTCGCCGCGCTCCTCTCCCGCGGGCGTATCCTGGACTGCCGACCCGACATCCTGGAGAGCGCGCCGGAGTCGACCGAATTGGCCTATACGGTCTTCTTCGAGCCGGCCTCGCCGGAGGCGTCCCAGGCCGCGCTGGCGCTGCTCGAAGCGGATGGCGAGCTGACCCAGGTGAGCCTGGCGGAGGCCGGGCCGGACGACATCCATCCGGGCCGGGCCGGCCGCGTGCTGCAGGTGCACGAAGACCGGCTGCAGGACCTGGAACGGCAGGCGGCCGAGGTCTTCGCGGCAAGCGCCCGGGTCGGCAGCCTCCTGGGCGAGATGGAAGCGCTGCAGGCGGTCCCGGGCCCGGCGCTCGAACGGCGCGTCAAGGCGCTGCTCCAGGCCCAACAGACCGTGCAGCCGCTGGTGCAGACGCTGCGAGACATCTCCCGGCGGATGCTGCTCGTGCAGGCCGGCGACGTGCTGGCCCGGCTGCACCGGCCGGTGCGCGATCTGGCGCGCGAGCTGGGCAAGGAGGTGCGGCTGACGATTCTCGGAGACGACACCGAGATGCCGCAGTCCCACCTCGAGGAGCTGCGCGACCCGCTCCTGCACCTGGTCCGCAACGCCATCGGCCACGGGCTCGAGACCGGCGAGGAACGCGAGCGGGCCGGGAAGAGCCGGGCCGGTTCGATTGACCTCTCGGTTTACAACGCCGGAGACAACCTCGTGGTCGAGGTGGCCGACGACGGCCGCGGCCTGGACCCGGCGAGGATCGGCGAAAGGGCCGTGGAGATGGGCCTGGTCGACGAGCAGACGCTGGCCGGCATGCCTCCTGAGCGGATCTTCACCTTCATCTACCAGCCGGGCTTTTCCACCGCCGACGCGCTCACCACCGTCAGCGGCCGCGGCTACGGGATGGACATCGTCAAGAGCCGCCTCGGCCGCCTCCACGGAACGATCGAGATCAGCACCCGTCCGGGCCAGGGCACCACCTTCACGCTGCGTATCCCGGTCTCGGCCTCGCTCGTCCGGGCGCTGCTGGTGAGGGTCGCCGGCCACTGCGTCGCGCTGCCCGCCAGCGCCATCCGGGCCATCGCCCCGGCCAGCGACTGGACCGGCAAGCAGGATCGGGGCCTGCGGCTGGTGTCGCTCTCGGAGGCGCTCGGCTGGCGCGAGACGGTCGCCTCGCGTATCGTCGAGATCGGCGTTACCGAGCGGCGTCTGGCCCTGGGCGTCGAGGTCTGCCTCGATCGCGTCGAGCTGGTCGTCAATCCGCTCGGCTCCTTCCTGGGGCGCATCCGTGGGATAGCGGGCACCGCGATCCTCAACGACGGTTCTCCCGTCCTCGTCCTCGACCTGCCGGAGCTGGTCTCGCGGCTGGGCATCTGATCATGGCTCTCGATACCGCCACCCGCGCCGCTGCCCGCCCCCTCCTCGATCGACTGGAAGAGCTGATCATCGAGGCGAGCCTGGGCGGCCCGGGCCCGGTCGGGGAGCGGCTCGCCGGCCTGTTCGTCTCGCTCCAGATCCTGTTCGAGCCGTTTCCCGAGTCGGCCTCGGCCGCCGCCGTCTCGGCGGCAACCGCGTCGCTCCTGAGAGGGATCGTGGCCGGCAACGCCACGCCCCCCCGCGGGTTCACCGAGCAACTGCTCGAGACCCACTCGGCCCTGCTCGAACTGGCCGGAGGCGGCAACCCGGCGACCCAGCTCGAGCAGTTGCTCGCCTCGTTCGCGCCCGCGGCGCCGCGTCAGCCACCCGCTCTCCCGCCGGAGGTCGGCCTGCTGTTCGTCAGCGAAGCCGAGGACTGCCTCGACCGCATCGAGCGCCAGGTGCTGCTGCTCGAGACGCCGCCCGTCCCTCCCGAAGTGGTCAAGAACCTGGCGCGGGATCTCCACAATCTGAAGGGCAGCGCCGGCATGTCCGGCCACGACGCGATCGTCGAGATCGCCCACTCGCTCGAGACGCAGGTCCTGCACGGCGCGGACGACCCGGAGGCGCTGATCGGCGCGGTGCTCGGCGGAGTCGACCGCGTGCGCGGGCTCGTCTCCCAACTCCGTGAAGTGGAGCTAGACCGGACCGCGAGACCGGAGAATTCTCCCGAGGCCGCCAACTACCTGCTCTTCGAGGTCGGCGGGCAGCCGATGCTGATCCCGCTGTCCGATCTGGTCCGGGTAGAGCGGCCGGCCAGCGTGGTGCCCGTTCCGTTCACCCCCCCCTTCGTGCTAGGCTTGACCCAGCTCGGAGGCGAGACGATGCCGCTGCTGGAGCTTGCGCCCAGGCTCGAGATACCGGCGGACGGCACCTTCCCGGCGTGGGCCCTGGTCGTGGGGCCGATCGGCGAACGCATTGCTCTGGGCGTGGGGAAGGTCGCCGAGATTCGCTCCATCTGGCACGGCCAGCTCTCTCCGATCCCCGGGGCCCGGGAAGAGACCCCCGATGCGGCGGTCTTCGAGGACGCAAGACAGATCCCCGTGCTCCACGTCCAGAAGATCTTGAATCGTCCCATCCAGGAAGACTTCGTGGTGCTACCCAATGAATCCTGAACCGGCCGCGCCCAGGACCCGCGTGCTCCTGATCGACGACTCGCCGGCCATCCGCGCCGGTTTGCGCCGGTTCTTCGAGACGGCCGGCTACTCGGTCGTGGCCGAGGCGGCCGATGGGGCCGAGGGCGTGAAGGCCTACCTGGAGCACCGGCCCGATCTGGTGACGCTCGACCTCGAAATGCAGCCGGTGGGCGGCATGGCCGCGCTGAAAGAGATCCGCACCGCAGACCCGGCGGCACGGGTGATGATCGTGACCGCTTCCTTCCGCCGTTCCGACGTGCTGGAGGCGCTTTCACTGGGCGCGGGCTACGTGCTCCGCAAGCCGCCGCGCTCTCAGAAGCTGATGGAGGCGGCCCGGCGACTGCTCGCTCGCGAGGCCGCGAACTGGGAAGGTTGATGCAGCGATGACTGGCGAAAAGAAGTCTGTGGTGGTCGTCGACGACTCTCCCGTCGTGCGGACCCTGCTCAAGCACATCATCGAGAGCTGTCCCGAGTTCACGGTCGTGGGCGAGGCCGGGGACGGGCTGGAAGCGATCGAGACGGTCAAGCGGCTGAAGCCCGCGGTCGTGACGATGGATGTCCAGATGCCGCGCATGAGCGGGCCCGAGGCGATCAAGGCCATCATGAAGGAATGTCCCACGCCCATCCTGCTCTGCAGCGTCATGGCTGTGGAAGGCGCCCCCGTCGTGCTCGAGGCGCTCCAGGCAGGGGCGTTCGACTTCGTCACCAAGCCCCGGAACGTCCTCGACAGCACCAACGACCTCGGAATCGACCTCATCGACAAGCTGCGGGCAGCGCTCTCGGCCAACCGCGAGTCGCTCGCGACGGAAGACCTGGGGCGCGCCCTGGTGGCGCACTCGACGCCGGACGTTTCTCAGGCCGGCCCGCCGCCGGCCTCGACCGCCGCAACGGAATCGCCCGCGCCGACGGCAGCCCAGGCAGCCTCCGGTCCGTTCGAGGCGGTGATCGTCGGAGCCAGCACGGGCGGGCCCAAGACCATCCTGGCGGTGCTCCCCCTGCTGCCCGCGGGCTTCCCGGCCACGGTCGTGGTGGCGCTGCAGGACACCCCGCCCCCGATCATCAAGCTCCTTCGCGACCAGTTCCGGAAGCTCTGCAGGCTGGGGTGTGAGATCGTGCAGGACGGCCAGGTCGCCGAGCCGGGCACGATCTGGCTGCTGTCGGGCGAGGCCCACGCCATGCTCATCCGCGGGGCCGAAGCCCAGCCGCGATTCAAGCTGCTCGACCGGCACGCCGCGGGGGAGCAGGTTCCCTCCATCAACGGACTGATGTCCAGCGCGGCGCTCACCTACGGCAGCCACTGTCTCGGCGTGCTGCTGACCGGCATCGGGAAGGACGGGGCGCTGGGTCTCAAGAAGATCCGGCAGGGTGGCGGCCGCACGATCGCCGAGGACCGCTCCACGGCGGTGCTCTTCGAGAAACCCAACGCGGCGATCACGATCCAGGCGGTTGACAAAGTGCTGCCGTCGTTCAAGATTACTGAGGGCATCGTGCAGTTCATGGGCCTGCCGTTCCCGACCGCGGCAAAGTGACGCCGCCCGGCCCCGACACGAAACCAGCAAGGAGCCCAGCGATGGACCTCACCCAGAAGCGAATTCTCGTGGTCGACGACGAGGAAGAGATCCGGAACCTTCTTCGCAGGGCGATCGAGCGTCAACTCGGGAGCCAGGTCGACGTCGCCGCGAGCGGACTGGAAGCGCTCGAGCAGATCCGGGTCAGCCACTACAACCTGATGGTCACCGACCTGTCGATGCCCGAGATGGACGGCCTGTCGCTGTTCAAGGCGGTCAAGGAACGCCATCCGGACATCCAGGTCATCGTGCTCACCGCGGCCCCCTCGCTCGAATCGTCGATGGCGGCGGTGAAGAGCCACGTCTTCAGCTACCTGGCAAAGCCGCTGGCGATCGACCGCTTCCTCAAGGAAGTGCAGGCGGCGCTCCAGGAACAGGAGATCCGGGCCAGCGCCGAGGGCGAACGACCGAAGGACCTGGCGGCAGTGCTCCAGCTGGTCGAGAGTTCGGCCGACGAGATCCTCGCCCGCGCGGAGACGCTGGGCGGCCAGCTTCCCATCACGACGGCGATGGAACTGAAGAACCTGCTCGTCCGCCACAGGGAGCATCTGCGCTACCTGCGGATGCTGGTCGAAGCTCGCTGAGAGGGCGGTCGAGACGCGCCCCGCGGCCCTTCGAGAAGCGCCCCGCGGGCGAACGGGGTCTCGGGGCGAACGGAGTTCCCGGGCGGGTCCTCAGCGGCCGCGGCCGAACGTATAGATGACGCCGAGACCGAGCTGGAGATCGTCCAGGTTGTAGCGGCTGTCGGGGCCGTAGATGTACTTGGCGAAGAGGTCGAAGTCGACCCTTCTTCCCGGAAACTCCACTCCGCCGATCAGGGTGAAGACGTTCTCGCTGAACGTGCCGCCGGGCTTCCGCTTCACCTCGGCGTTGCCTATCCCGATGCCGTAGTACGGGTGATGCTCGAGCCGGAAAGCGGGGGAACCGCAGGCAAAGGCGAGGACCGAGAACTCGACCATCCCAACGTCGGCGTTGCTGGAGTTCCAGAAGTTGTACGAGGCCTCGTAGGCGAGCTGGTAGTAGGCGCCGTGCTTGTCGGGCAGCTTGTACCTCAGCCCCAGGTTGCTCATCAGACTGCTGTTGTTGGGGATGTTGCCGGTCGGGTTGTAGCCGGCCAGCCGCCAGAAGGCCGCCCATTCGCTGACGAAGTTGTTGGTCTTCTTCAGGTTGAACGGCTCGATCTGCTCGGCGCACTTGTCCCGCTTCGGCTGGTCGACAACCGGTGGAAGCGGCATCGTCTCGGAGGTGACGAGCTCGGTGACCTCCTGGGAGGTCGTGTCGGCCTCCTCGGCGCTCGTCTCGAACGGGACCGCGTCATAGACGTCGTCCGGCAGCGTCTGGAGCGGCGCGTCACCCTTGGCCAGCAAGGCCGCGGGCGAGAACGTGAGAAGTGCAAGTAAGAGCGTGGCGATGCGTGCGTTCATGGCTTGCGGGAGAACGAACGGGCGCGGACGGCGGCGGTGCCTGCCCCGGCCCGCTCGATCCAGCTATCGGCCTGCCCGCGTCCCGGGAGTAGCGGGGGTGCGCGCGCGGTTCGTGGGAAAGCAGGGAGAACTTCGACTTGTCTCTCGGGA
>CAZSVK010000159.1:0-11907 GCA_964610245.1 uncultured bacterium | reverse complement strand
CGTGGCAGCCTGGCCGCCGTGCTCGTCTCAGCTCTCGACCTCTACCTGAAGATCCTGTGCACGGGGCGCGACTGCGGTTGGCTCTCGGCTCCACCGCCGGCGCTCGGCACGGTCGCGGTGTCGCTGCCGCTGGCCGGCTTCCAGGCCGATGGCGCTCAGGCCGTGCTCGCGGCGCTCGACCGTTTCGGAGGCGCGTTGCTCTGTGACAGTCCCGGCCTGGGCAAGACCCGGATCGCCCTGGCGGTGGCCGCCGTCTGCGCTCGGGGCGGCGCCTCTCCGATCTTCGTGCTCCCCGCGTCGCTCGTGGAGGTCTGGCGGCCGCTGGTCGAGTCCTGCGGCCTGCCCTTCGAGGCGGTCACTCACCAGGCGCTCAGCCATCCGTCCTGGCGGCCGGCCGGCTCGGGCGACGCGCGGCTCGTGGTCGTCGACGAGGCCCACGCCTTCCGCAACCCGGCCACGCGCGGCTACCGCAGGCTCGCCCAGCTCTGTTCGGGGCGTCGGGTTCTGCTCGTCACCGCCACGCCCGTCAACAACCAGACCGAGGATCTGTACCACCTCTTGCGGCTGTTCGCGGGTGACAGCGCCTTTGCCTGCCTGGGGGTGCCGGCCTTGCGCGCGGCTTTCCGGTCGGGCCCTTCACCGGGCTCGGCCTCCTCGACGCTTCACGACGCGTTGAGGGTGCTGGAGGCGGTGATGATTCGCCGCACCCGGGCGGATGTCGTGGTCCCGGCAGCGGGATTGCCGGAGGCCTTGCGTTTTCCGGAGAGGCGGCTCGGAGAACTCGCGCCTGTCCCGGATCGGGCTGGCGACCGCCGGTTCGATGCGCTGCTCGCAGCATTGCAACGGCAAGCCGCTGCCCATCCCCTGCTCGCGTCGGTCCTGGCCAAGAGGCTGGCCAGCAGTCCGGTCGCGCTGGCCCGGACCCTCGACCGGCTCTGCGCCTGGGGCCGGGTGAGGGCCTCCCGTCCACTCGCCGGGTGGACGCCCGCGATGCGTCGCCGGTTGCTGGAGACGCTCGACGACCAGGGTGGTCTGCAGCACCTCCTGCCGCTCGAGGAAGAAGCGTCTGACCCGAGCCGGCCGGGGTCCGGCGGGCCGGCACCGGAGGCCAGTCTGGCGAGCCTGACGGTCTGGCTCGAACCGATGCGCGACGAGGCCCGGTTGCTGGCCCGTCTGCCCGACGGCCGGGCGACGACGCTGGAACAGTTGCTCGGCTCGGAGCTTGCCGGCGTCAAGACGGTCGTCTTCTCCGAGTACCGGGACACGGCGCTCTGGCTCTACCGCACGCTTGCCGGGGTGCCTCGGCGGGCCTTCCTCGACGGCCGCGGCGGTCTCACCGCTTCGGGTCGATGCTCGCGGGACGAGGTGCTGCGACGCTTTGCGCCCCGGGCCCACTCGGGTCCGCAGGAGGGGATGCCGCCGGAGCACGAGCAGGTGCAGGTCCTCTTCGCCACCGACGTGCTCTCGGAGGGGCTCAATCTGCAAGAGGCAGCCGCCGTGGTCAGCTTCGATCTGCCGTGGAACCCCGTGAGGCTGATCCAGAGGGCGGGCCGGATCGACAGGCTCGGTTCGCCGCACGCGCTCGTCCGGGTCTTTCACGTTCGTCCTCGGCCCGAACTCGACCGGTTGCTCAGACTCACGGGCCGGCTGGTGAGGAAGAGCGGCGTGATCCGCGCGACGCTGGGCCCGGCCGGCGAGGACCGTACCCTGGACGCCGCCGGAGAAGCCGCGCGACCACCGGGAGAGCTGGGCGAAGCCGAGGGGGGCAGAGCTGTCGGCAAGGCGCGGGGCGGCGCTCAGGGTGTGGCGCTCGGGGCCGATTTGCCGAGGTTGGGGCCGGAGACCGGCCCCGGGCTGGATGCGGCACCGGCGGTCGAACTCGATGACACGGGCTGGCTCAAGGCGTCGCTCTCGGCCGACCTGGGCCGCTTCGAACGGCTCGCGCTGCTGGCCCTCGCTCGAGCGGGTCGCTTGCCTGACGGGCTGGTGGCGCCGCCGTCGCGTCCGGTGGCCGCCGGGCGGCCCGGAACGCTCGCCTGCTATCTGCTGGACTGGCCCGGGGCGGCGGGCCCGTCGCTGGAGTGGTTTCTGCTCGAGGACCGGACGATCCGGCCGGGAGCGCTCCAGGAGAGCTGTCTGCTCCGGTTGCGCGACGGACTGGCCGCCGGCCCGTTCGCGCGAGTCGAACCCGGGCCTCCATCCGACTGGCGGGCTCTCCTCGAAGCAGCGGCGACCCGGCGCTTGCGCCGTCTAGCCAGCCGTTCGGCCGCCGGGGCCGCGCCGCTCTCGCTGCCGTTACGCCGGCTGCTGGCGCTGGTCCAGCGGGTCCAGCGTGACTGCCGGACCCGCCCGGAGCTGCTGAGGAGCTACGAGGCGCTGGAGCGGTTGCTGGTCTCTCCGCTCGACGCGGGGCTCGAGGAGCGGCTCGGCGCCGCGGCGCGTTCCCGACCCGGCGCGGCTGAGTTGCCGGCGCTCGCCCGGGAACTGTTGGCCGTTCCAGGCGCGCGGCCGAGCACGATTCAAGTGGGTCGAAAGGTCTTCCCGGTACGATTGCTCGGCGCGTTCGTGCTGGGATGACCGCCCGGGCCGGGCTGGGGGGGGGGCTACCTGGCGACGCGGAACCCGACGTCGTCGCTCCGGCTCAGCGGGAAGCCGTCGTAGTGCGAGAAGGCCGGCCGCAGGTAATACGGATTGCAGCCCCCGGCGCCGCCCCGGGCGGCCACGTAGTCGCGGCAGCCGGCGGGGCCGAAGGAGCCCTCCGCCGGGCCGCCGGCCAGGTAGTAGCTGCGGTCGTAGACGTCCTGGCACCACTCCCAGACGTTGCCGGCCAGGTCGTGGACGCCGAAGGGCGAGGCGCCGGCGGGGAAGGAACCGACCGGTGCGGCGAAGCGGTAGCCGTCGGCGTCGAAGGTGCGGCCTGTCGCGTAGTTGGCCCGGTAGACGCCGCCAGCGTCGGGCGGTTCGTTGCCCCACGGATACAGGGGCGGCGTGGGCCCGTCACCTCTGGCCGCGCGCTCCCACTGGGCTTCCGCGGGCAGCTTCAGGCCGGCCCAGGCGCAGTAGGCCCGCGCGTCGTACCAGTCGATGTAGTTGACCGGGCAATCGGGAGAGGGGCTCTGCTTGGCGTAGCGCGGATCGCCGATGGGGTAATGCGGCCGGTGGTCCTTGCCGGGGCCCTCGTCGGGCTCGTGGCCGGCGTGGAGCAAGGGACCGGCCGGGTCGTCCGTATCGGCCAGGAACCGCTCGTACTGGGCGTTGGTCACCTCGTACTTGCCGATCAGGAAGCGCTCCAGGCGCACCTGCCGCCGCGGGGTCTCCGAGGGATGGGCGTTGCCGGCGGCGACCTCTTCCGGGCTGGAACCGAGCCAGGTCGTGCCCGCGGGCACCTCGATCAACACCGAGCCGTCCTTGTCGTTACGGAACTCCTGGTATCCCTTCCGGCTCTTGCCCAGGGGAGTCAGTTGCGCCGCAGCGGGCGCGCCGGCCAGCACCGGGGCCGGGAGCACCGCCCGGACCGAGGCCGAAGCGCGCGGCGCCGGCCTCTCCAGGCGATCGCCGTGGGTTGCGAGCAGCACGATCACGACAGACACCAGGCCGAGCCTGGCGGCCAGTCCCCACCACATCAGGCGGCTTCCCGCGCGCCGCTGTCCGGACGAACTCGATGAGTTCACGAGCCGCTCTCCCTTCGCTCCCGGGCAAGACAAGAACCATCCTCGCCTGCCCGGAATTGATCTTACTAGCCTGCCGTGGCCTTTGCCACAGCCTCACTCGTACCGGAGCGCCTGGATGGGGTCCATCCGCGCGGCGGACCAGGCCGGGAAGAAGCCGAAGACGATCCCGACGGCCGAGGAGACGGTGAAGGCGAGCACCACGCTCGCCAGCGTCGTGATCACCTCCCAGTGCAGGAACCACCGCACCGCCCAGGCGATACCCTGACCGAGCACGATGCCGGCCAGGCCGCCCGCCACGCACAGCACCACCGCTTCCAGCAGGAACTGGAGCAGGATGTCGTGCCGGCTGGCGCCGAGGGCGCGGCGGATGCCGATCTCGCGAGTGCGCTCGGTGACGTTGGCCAGCATGATGTTCATGATGCCGATGCCGCCCACCAGCAGCGACAGGCCGGCGATGAGCGCCATCACCAGGTTGAAGGTGTCCTGGGCCGCCTTGCTCTGCTGGAGGATCTCGAGCGGCACGATGACCTCGAAGTCCTCGATGCCCGAGTGCCGCCGGCGCAAGATCCTCGAGACGACCTTCTTGGCCTCCAGCAGGTTCTCCATCCGGTCGACCTGCACGATCATCTCGCGCACCAGTCCGTAGCTCGGGTCCTTCTCCGAGTCGGAGGTGTCCCGTCTCCGAGTGAACGACTCCAGAGCCACGGAGATGGGGATGTAGAGATCCTGCGTCACGTCGCGGGTCTTGATCTGCGCTCCGCCGCCGCGCTGCCCGTTCTCGCCCGCGGCGCGGCCGCGTTCGGACACGACACCCACAACGGTGAAGTTAACGCCGGAGACCTTGACCACTTCGCCGATCGGCCGCGTGTTCACGAAGAGCGCCTTCCGCAGCCCCCAGGCCAGCACGCAGACCCGGCGGCCGAGCCTCACGTCGTCCTCGGAGATCGGCCGGCCCTCGGCCAGTTGCTGGCGGGTCAACTCGAAGAAAGCGCCATCGATGCCCACCACGTTGGCCTTCGGCTCGCGCTCCTGACGCGACACCTTGAAGTCCTGTACCGCCTGGGGGGCCACCCGCTTCACGAACGGGCAGATCTCCTGAATCAGCTTCCCGTCCTCGCTCGAGAGCCCCACGCTGAACGCCCGCTTTGCCTCCTGAAGCTTGTCCGACGACAGCTTGACCGCCTTCACGTACAGGATGTCAGCCCCGTAAGCCTGGATCTGCCGCAGAGTCTCCTCGCGCGCGCCGGCGCCGATCGCCATCATCGCGATCACCGCCGCCACTCCGAAGATGATGCCTAGCATCGTCAGGAGCGAGCGCAGCTTGTGCTGGAGCAGACCCGCCAGGCCGATCGAGAGCGCCTCCATCACGAGCGACAGCCACGCCGCCGCCACCGGCAGTTCGCGGTGCAGCCAGAGCCTGAGTCCGGCCCCGAGGCCGGTGCGGGCCGCGGCGCCGCTCACAACCGGCCTCCCGCGCCGAGGTCGAGCGCCGGGTCGGCCGCCATCAGGCGCGACAGCGCTTCGGCCGCTCCCTCGCCGTCGGAGTCCACCTCGGGGACGCGCCGGTCGGTCACGGGGATATCGTCGACGATCTGTCCGTCCACCAGCGTGACGATCCGCTCGCTGCAGGCGGCCACCGAGCGGTCGTGGGTCACGAGGATGATCGTCATCCCCGCCCGGTGCAGCTCCAGGAACAGGCGCAGCACCTCACGGCCGGTGCGGCTGTCGAGATTGCCCGTCGGCTCGTCGGCGAGCAGCACCGACGGCCGGTTGAGGAGCGCCCGGGCGATCGCCACGCGCTGGCACTGGCCGCCGGAGAGCTGGGTCGGACGCGAATTCGCCCGCTGCCCCAACCCCACCGCGTCGAGGCACATGCGGGCCCGCCGCCGGCGCTCGGCCGGAAGCAGGCGCGCGTAGATGCCGGGCAGCTCCACGTTGTGGGCAAGGCTCAACGTCGACAATAGGTTGAATGACTGGAACACGAAGCCGATCTTGCGGTTGCGCACGTGCGACAGCTCGGTGTCGGGCAGTCGCGCGACGTCCTCGGCGTCGATGAGGAGCTGGCCGGAGGTCGGCCGGTCGAGGCAGCCCAGGAGCTGCAGCAGCGTCGACTTGCCCGAGCCGGAGGGTCCCATCACGCAGAGGAACTCGCCGGCCCGCACCTCGAGCGAGACCCCGGCCAGGGCCTTGAACTCGCCGCCCTCGAGCGGGTAGGTCTTGACCAGGCCTCGGGTCTCAATTCGCATCTGACGCGGGTCCAAGGATCCACTCCCCGGCTTCCAGGCCGGAATTCACGCACAGGTCGGTATCGGTGTTCAACCCGCCGTCGATCGGCCGGCGTTGCCCCGAGGCATCGAAGACGAACGTTCCCTGCCAGTCGGTCAGCACCGCGCTGGCGGGCACCAGCACGACCCCCGCCAGCCGCTCGGTGATGGCGCGGAACGAGGTCGAGACTCCTGGCTGGAACTTGCGGCTCACGGCGGTGGTGGAGAGCCGGATGTCGAAGACCTTCTCGGAGCGCTTGAGGAATGAGAAACGGTTGCTCTCCCGGGTCGTCGCGAAGGGGGCCACGCGCTCGACCGTCGCCGGGAATAGCTCGCCGGTGTTGCTCGAGAGCCAGAAGACCGCCTTCTGGCCGGCCTTCACGAACCGCACCTTCGACTCGGGTACGGTGCCGGACACCTCGAACCTGGACAGATTCGCGATCTTGAGGAAGGGGACGCCGTCGTCGACGTTATCGCCGGGGCGGGTCTTGCCGAGCCCGTCGTTGCTCCAGCGCTCGGCCAGCACGACCGTGCCCGAGGTGGGGGCCTTCACCGTGGCGCTCTCGACCATCGCCTGGAAGCGGGTCTGCTCGGAGCGAGCGGCGTCCAGGACGAGGCGCGCGCGTTCGAGGGTGAGGGCGCGCTTGCGCTCTCCCGCGGCCAGCTTGCGTTTCGCCAGCGCCTGCGTCAGCCGGGCCTTCTCGACCAGCACCTCGGCCTTGCGCAGATCCAGTTCGGTCGCGCCCTGCTCGGCCAGCTCCACCTTCACCCGGGCGACCTCGTAGGAGGCGCGGGCCTCACCGACCTTCGCCGCCAGGTCCTTGAGTTCGCTCTGGGAGGCGAAGCCTCGACGCGCCAGCTCTTCTTTGAGCGTCAACTGGCGCTGCGCCGCCTCCAGCCCCTTGGCCGCCAGGTCCAGCTCGGCCTTCAGGTCGGCCCGCTCCCGAGACGTCTTGCCCTCGCGCAGGAGCTGCAGGTCGATCTCGGCGATCCGGAGATCTTGCCCGGCCACCTCGAGCTGCTGGGCCAGCGTGCTGACCTCCGAGGAGGTCTTCTCCTGCGCCGCGAGGCTCTCCTTGAGGGCCGTGTCGTGCTCCAGGCTCTTCTCGAGCAGCTTGTCCCGGAACGGCTGGTCTTCGATGCGCGCGACCACCTCGCCGCTCGAAACCGCGGTGCCCTCCTGCGCCAGCCAGCCGATCTTCGTGTCGACCTCCAGGTCGCTCAGGAAGACGTCCCGGACGAGCAACGCCTCGAGCGCGCCGGTGTCCTCGACCGAAAGCTCCAGGTCGCCGCGGCGCACCTGGACGGTAGGGGCACCGGTGGGAGGCCGCATCAACAGGGCCGGCACCCGGACCTGCTCACCCTCCTTCAGGCCCTCCAGGACCTCGGTGCGCTCGTAGCCCGACTCGCCGGTGCGGATGGCGCGCCAGGTCCCGTCCGCGAGCTGGACCTGCCCGGACCGCACCAGCGCTGCCGAGTCGAGCGTCAGCACGTTCGGCCTGCTCGCCGTCACCAGCTCCACCACGGCGGTCGCGCCCGGGGCCAGGGCCGGGTCGGTGCCCGTCACCTCGGCGTCCACGCGCAGCGTGTAGACCTGCGGGTGCAGCCAGCGGCCGAAGCCGGTGCTCGAGACCACCCGGCGCACCTCCTTGACCGTGCCCGCGAAGACCTTCGACGGCAGGGTCGAGTGGCGGATGCGCGCCGGCATGCCGGGACGCACTCGCAGAGCGTCCCGTTCGGGAACCTGCATCTGGACCTCGACGCCTCCCAGCGAGGCCACCTTCGCGAAGGCGACGCCGCGCTCCACGGACGTGCCCTGGCGCACTTTGACCTCATCGGGTCCGTTGACGTTGAATGGCTTGTAGATGACGATGCCGTCGGTCGGGCTGGTGACCACGGCCTGCGCGATGACGCTCTTCGAAAGGGCGACGTCCTTCTCGAGCACGGCGATCCGGGCCCCCAGATCGTCCTCCAGCGCCTTGCGCCGGTGCTGGAAGGTCATCAGCTTCTGCTGGATCAGCTTCAGGGCGGATTCCGACAGGGTGATGTCGCGCTGCGCGTCGGCCACCCTGGCGGGGCCGGCACCCTTCAACAGCAGCTCGCGGCCTAGCCCCTGGATCTTACGCTCCAGACTCTGCTGCACCAGCTTCAGCTTCTGATCCTCCATCTCGTCCTTCGAGACGAAGCCCTTCGCCGCGAAGGGGGCCTTCTCCTTCAGCGAGGCGGTCAGATTGGATACCTGGGCGGCCGCGTTCCGGGACGAGAGCGTCGCGCGCACCACTTCCGCCGCGTCCACGCCGGTGCGCAGGATGCGCTCCGTGATCTTCAGCACCTGGAGATCCAGCTCTCCGAAGGCCAGACGGTTCGACAGCTCGAAGACCTCGCCGTCCAGCTCGAGTTGCTGGAGCTGCAGGTCGAGGCGCTTCTGGTCTCGTTCCGAGGCGGCCGTCACGAGTTCCCGTTCCGCGGACGAGGCGTCCAGCCGGGCCACGACCTCGCCCTTGCGGACCTGACTTCCCTCGACGACCACGAAGGTGACCACCGCCGAGAGCGGCGCCGACAACTCGTACTGTTCCTTCGCTTCGAGATCCCCGTCGAGCCGTACGATGCTCTCGAACGACCCGCGCGATGGCCCCTCCAGCCGATAGTTCTCGGGCGGGCCCTTCGCCCCGCAGCCCTGCAGGGCGAGCCCCGCGCAGAGCAGCGCCGCCAGCGACGACATCACCATCGGGCGGCTCATCGGGCGCCTCCCGGACCGGGCCGGCCCCCGCCGGAAGGCGACTTGCGGGCCGGCCTGGGAAGGCCGGCGTCGCCGGTCAGCAGGGACAGCCACTCCCCGTCGGCCAGCCCGTCGCGGACGTAGACGAAGTCCTCGTCGGCCCCGGCCAGCTTCACCGTCCTGCGCTCCGCGGCCCCGTCGCCGGAGCCCACGAGCACCACGACCTCGGAGGTCGACGGCAGGCTCGAGGCCTCCGAGCCGCCGGCCGGGAGGGTGGTATCCCGAGGCACCCGGAAGACTCCGTTCAGCCGTTGAGTCTCGATGCTTCCGGTCACCTGCAGGTTCGGCAACAGTTCGTCGGCCTTTCCCTCGAGGTCGAGGACCACGTCGAAGTCCTTGGGGCCTCGGGCATCGTCCGCCTCGCGAAGGTGAGCCACGCCGGAGATCCGGGCTACCCTGGCGGTCCACTTGCGATCCGGCGCCGCCCGCACCGAGAGCGCGACAGGGGCCTTGGGCTTGATCCGGTCGATCTGCTGTTCGCTCACTGTGACGTTAGCCTGCAACTGGCCGAGCTGCACGAGCTTGATGACCCGCATGCCTCCCCAGACGGCGGAGCCGACCGCGAAGCGCTGCCCGCCCATGAAGATGTTCTCCTGGTGGACCACCGTGCCGGGGATGGGCGCCGTGATCTTGCACTGGCCGATGGTGCGCTGCCGCTCGGCCAAGGCCGCCTTGCGATGGTCGACGTCCAGCGCGGTCTTCTGCAGCTCCAGCTTCGCGACGGCCGCCTTCTCGTCCAGGGCCCGCCGGGCGAGCGCCGCCTCCGAACCGTACTTGCGCATCGCCAGCCTCAGCCGTTCCCGCTCGGCTTCCCTCGCGCCCTCCTCGAGCTTGGCCAGCAGGTTGCGCTCCTTGCCCAGTTGCAGCCGGCTTCGCTCGAGCGCATCCTTCGCCTCTTCGTACTGGAGCTGGCTTGCGAATCCCTTGGCCCGCAGCTCGTCCTGGACGGCCAGGCGCCGCACGCGCTCGGAGAGTTCCTTCTCGCACGACCGGATCTTCAGCCGGGCGCGCTCCAGTTCCTCGGCGTCGCTGCCCTTCTCTAGCAGTTCGAGCTGCTTGCGGGCGTTCTCGAGCTGCACCTGCTTCTGCCTGAGGGCGTCCTCGGCCTCGGCCAGGGTGACCTTCTTCTGCTGCTCCTGCTTCTTCAGCTCGGCCTGGGCCCGGGACAGCTCGGCCTGCGCGTTGCGAACCTGGCGCTCGATGCGCTCGGTGGCCAGCTTCAGGAGCAGCGCGCCGCTGGTGACCGCGCTGCCCTCCTCGGCGATGAACTCGATGGTCGACCGGCCCAGGCCGCCCGCCACGATGACGTCGAAGTCCTTCGAGGCCACCAGCGCGCCCTGGGCCCCCACCGTGAGCACGTGGTTCCCTCGTTTCAGAGGGTATCGGAAGGCCTCGCCGACACGGGCCGTCTCGCCAGCTGGCGCCCCTCCGGACAGCCCCGCGATGCCGCACCCCGCCGCCGTCATCAGCACGCCCGTCAGCAGCCACAGCTGCCCGGGAAACCTGCCCAACCCGGAAGCTCGTCGGCGCGTCGGCATGTTCCTCTCCGGAGGAAGCCAGAGTATAGCACGCCGCGGCGGGCCCGCTCCGTGGAGGGCGGGTGCATGTCATGCGGGGGGGGACACAGGGTTGTACTCCAGCTTGTCTCTCGGGAGCTCTGCTCCCGAACCCTCGCCAGGGGTGAAATTCACCCCTGGACCCCCTGATGACCGAGGAGACTCTTGCCTACGCTTGCAGGCAAGAGTCCACGAAAGCGCCGCTCAGGCCGCGTTCGCTGCAATCAGTGCCGGGTCCAGGGCCAGGCCCTGGCCCTGGTAGGGGTTCGGGGACGAAGTCCCCGACAGGCATTGAAGTTCGACGAGCCCCCCCCGCATGACATGCTCCCGTGGCGGGCCATGCACTAGGCGTTCCCGGCAAGGATTGCTATCATTCCAAATAGGACGGCGTCTGCCGAGTTTCCTCGGGTGACGTGCATTTCGAAGACCGAGAGGGTGGCATGACACGAGCAATCGAAGCGAAGGGTGGAAAACGGGGCGTCGAACGGTTCGCGTTCGCCATGGCGCTGACGATGCTGATGCTGGGGCTCGTCGTCGCCCCGGTGACGGCCCACCCGAGCAACGGCGGCGACTGCACCCGTTGCCACAAGCAGGGACCTCCGACCACGGCCACTGTCACCAACCCGCCTCCGGGAAACTGCGTCGACGATCCGAGCGGAGCGGCGCCCACCTTGCCGGCGCCCGGCGCCGAGACCGAAGCACCCTCGCCGGCCCCGGCCGCGCCGGCGCCCTCGGCGGCGTCCCCCACCGTGCCCGCCCCGACCCAGCAACCCGAGACCAATCCGGCCGGCGGTCTGTCCTCGCAGCAGCCGGTGCCTCAGGTCTCGCCCGGCTCGAACCAGCAGCCCGCCAACTCCTCGCCCGCCACGACCCCCGCCGCGGCCAACCCGGCCACCGGCACCGCGACCGGCACCAGCGCCGGAAACACCGCCTCGACGACCCCGGTCGCCACTCCGAATCCCGGGGATTTCGCCGAGGATCTGGCTCGTGCCGAAGCCGAGAGGGGTCTGCCGCCGCCGCTGCCGGTGGTGCGCATCGACCGGCCCGAGTTCGTGTTCTCGGGCGCCGACCCGGTCATCGCCGCCGGGGTCCAGGCCTGGCTGGCGACCCTGGAGGGGCCGCACGACAAGTACGGGAACTTCATGGGCCCGGGCTATGTCGGTTCCAGCCGTCCCGACTCGGTGAACAGCCAGCTCATCGCGTTCCTGGCCAACTTCTGCAAGGACAAGAGGCTGGTCGCGATCAATGAGGGCCAGGCCGCCGCGCTGGCGGCCGCCCAGGACCAATCGCGCCGGGATGCCGTCGAGGCGGCGGTCAACGCGCGCCGGGAGGCGGCGAGCCGACCTGCCACCCCCGCGAGCACGAACGCCAGAGGGCACGAGAACGTGCCGGCCATCGGTGGTGGCAACGACCGCAGCGGCCCCGCCTCCACGGCGGCCACGGCGTCGACCAGCACCTGAGGGCGGCGGCGGCTCGACCCCAGAAGGGCGGAGCGCAGCATCTGGAGAAGGCCTGGAAACCTTCTCCGGTCGCCAAGTAGACGGGTGCGTTCGTGGAAGGTGGGGTTCCGCTCCGGATCGAGTCTGCCGGGGACGCTGTCCCCGGGCCCCTGCCAGGGTGGGAGCCCCACCCTGGAC
>CAZSVK010000158.1:0-11968 GCA_964610245.1 uncultured bacterium | reverse complement strand
TCCTGGGCACGCAGAAACGCCTGTTCCACGACGTTGCGCAGTTCCCGGATGTTCCCGGGCCAGGAGTGGGCCGAGAGCGCTTCGAGCGCCGACGGCGTGACCGCTCGGATCTTGCGGCGCATCCGCCGGTTGAACTGCTCGACGAAGTGGCGGACGAGCGCCGGGACGTCGTCGCGCCTCTCACGCCGCGGCGGCATGTGCAGCCGGAAGACGTTGATCCGGTAGTAGAGATCCTCGCGGAAGCGGCCCTTGGCGACCGCCTCCTCCAGATTGACGTTGGTCGCGAGCACCAGGCGGGCGTCGAGCCGCAGGGTCTGAGTGCCCCCGACCCGCTCGAAGGCGCGCTCCTGGAGCACGCGCAACAGCTTCACCTGCATGTCGAGCGACAGCTCTCCCACCTCGTCGAGGAAGAGCGTGCCGCCCACCGCAAGTTCGAAGCGGCCGGTGCGGCGCGCGACCGCCCCGCTGAAGGCCCCCTTTTCGTGGCCGAACAGCTCGCTCTCGACCAGTTCCCGGGAGAGCGCCATGCAGTGGACCGGCACGAACGGCCGGTTGCGGCGCCCCGAGGCGTCGTGGATGGCCCGCGCGACCAGCTCCTTGCCGGTGCCCGACTCGCCGGTGATGAGCACCGTGGTCTCTTCCGAGGCGAGCGAACGGATGTCTTCCAGGAGCCGGAGCATGGGAGCGGAGTTGCCGACCAGCTCCCGGCTCTCGCCGCCGACATCGGCCGCGAGCTGCCGGTAGCGCTCCAGGTCGGTCGTCAGCTCCTGGTGCTCAGCGGCGCGCGCCATCCCTCGCGCGGCGATGCGCGTGAAGGTCGCCAGCAGGGAGCGGTCCTTCTCCGAGAACGCCTTGCGATCGGTGCGGCTGTCCAGGTACAGCACGCCCGCCGCCTCGCCACCACTGCCGACCGGCACGCAGAGGATCGACCGTAGCGACTCGTCGAGGCTGCCCACCACCGCCGCCTCGCTCGCGAGATCGAACGTATCCAGAAGCAGAGGCCGGCCCTCGCGCAGCACCCGCTGCAGCAGGGTGTTGCTGACCGGCAGTCCCCGCGCCGACGGGCTCTGTTCGGTCTGGACGAAGATCCGGAACCCGCCGCCGGCCTCCCGCAAGAAGACCTTCCCGCGCTCGGCGCCCACGATCGGGAGCAGCGCCTGGAGCATCCGCGAGAGCAGGTTGGGAAAGTCGGACTGCGCGCCGGGAGTCTCGGCTGCCGCCAGCAACTCCTCGAGGCTCTCGAGGGCCGATGAGGTGGGGTCGGAAGGAGCGGTGGAAGGGGCCATCGGTCTCGATGATAGCAGGGATCCAGGCGAGCCCCGTTGAACGAAAGCGCTCGCACCCTCGAGCACAGCTATCACAGAGACACAGAGACACAGACGCACAGAGAAGCGCTTGATTCGCCTTCCATCAACTCCCCCTCTGTGTCTCCGCGCTCCCTGTGCGTAGGGCCGTGTCCAGACGCGGCTCTGCGGGGAAGGCTACTCCGCGACAGCTCCGGGCATGCCGCTGTGACGGCTGGTAACCGGGCTGTTACACCCGATGCGGGTCCGTGCCTGTCGTGTAAACCCAGACCAGGAGCAGCATTTCAGCCGATCTAGGCTGCTGGCACGAACCTTGATTTAACCCGAGGCACGATGACCCGAACCGACCGAAAGGCCCTGACCCTGATCGAGCTGCTGATGGCTGTCTCCATCCTCTCGCTCGCCCTGGTCCCCATCGCCGACCTGGTCATCCGCAACAGCCGCCAGACCCGGCATTCCAGCGAACGGCTCTTCGCCACCATGCGCGCCCGGATGGTCCTGGAGCGCTACCGGGTGCTCTCGGCGGCCAGGCTGGCGCAGCTCTTCCCCGCGGACGGCTCGGGCTCCCGGCTGGTCGAGCTGGACGGGTTGCTCTCGGTGCCCGGCACGCCCGGCACCAGCGCTCCCGTTCCGGCCGCTCCCATCTCCGACTCCGACTACGAGGCCTGCGTCCAGCGCGACGCCCGCTTCCCCGTGCGGCTCGTCTTCACGCCCTCGTCCTGTGGCCTCTCCGGCCGGCTCTCGGCGACCGTCGAGTGGTCCCCCGCCAGCGGCGGCACGCTCGCCACCGTCCTGGCCTCCGAGTGGATCGGTGAAAGGAACTGAACTCGATGGCTCCGATGAATCGTAATGCCGGCCGGCAGGGAGGAATCGCCCTCATCCTCGTCCTGGTCGCCGTGCTCGTCCTGAGCCTCCTCGGCCTGGCCGGCAGCGCCGGCGCCAGCAGCTTCGCCAGCGGCTCCGAGATGCTCCTGGGCGATCGGACGGCTGCCAGCCTGGCCCGGCAGGCGCTCGACGAGGCCCAGGAGATCCTCGAGGCCGACAGCTCCGAGTCGGGTTTGCCCTGGGGCGATGCGTTGCGCCGCAGCCGGATCGAGGGCACTCCCTTCCAGCCGTTCCAGCGTGACCTGGTGCTGGTCCGTACGCCCGCCCAGGCCGCCCGGGAGGTCGCCGGCGATACCCGCATCACGGCCCGGGCGACGCTCTTCCAGCAGAGCCCGTACGGAGTGAGGACCGCCGGCCGCACCTGGGGCGGAGATCAGACCTTCGGGACCATCGCTCTCGAGGTCACCGTCCGGCTCGAGGCACCCGGCTCGAATCTCTTCTCGGCCGGCCGCTCGGTCACCTCGCGCAGGCTGATCGGCTTCCGCGCCGCCTCGCCCAAGCTGCCGGCCCCGTTCGACCAATCGCCGCTGTGGGTGCGAGACCCGGGCTTCCTTCGGGCCGAGGCTGCCGAGCTGCGACGGCAACTGCAGAGCGTGTCGCCGGCCATCGCCTCGGCGGCGCTGGCCCGGATCGACGACTACTTGAAGGACATGTTCTACGCCCGGATCGGCCTGGAGAGCCTGGGCACCGGCGACTTCGCCTGCGACCTGGCCGGCGTGGCCGCCACCGCGGCAGGCCATGTGCTGCACCGGTACCGGGTCGGGTTCGACGAGAAGTTCCGGTTCGTCCGCGACGCCGGCACGCGCACCAACATGACCGACTACTACTGGCCGCAGCTCGACGAGGAGTACTTCTCGGGCCGCCGCCTGGGCCGCGCCGACCACATCTTCCGGACGCAGAGGGAACTCGAGGCCCACCTGGGTGTCGAGGCCGGCAAACCGGTGCGGCTGCAGGGCATCTGCTACGTCGCGGGACCCGTCAAGATCGACTGGAGCTACACCGGCAACGGCGCCATCGTGAGCCCGCGCACCATCCGCGTGGTTCGCGCCCGGTGCGCCGGGGAAGACAGCACGCTGACGCTGATCAGCACTCGCGGCGACATCGACCTCGCAGATTCGGCGCAGGCGATCGAGGCCGCGCTGGTGGCTTCCAGCGGCACCGTGCAGGGGCTCACCGGCAAGACCATCCGCGGGCTGGTCGTGGCCTGGCGGCTCTCGGCAGGCTTCGAGCGCGGCAGCGACACTCGCATTCAGTTCGACAACTTGCATACCCACCACGGGGCCGGCCGGATGACCGCCGACCCGGACAGTCTCCAGATCCGATTCGACGAAGTTCCCCTTGCCCAGTTCTGAATCCGGCCCCGCGCTCAGCGGCGCCCCTCGAAAGGAGCCCCCATGAACAAGCGACTGCGGACCTCCGTCCTGGCCGCGATCGTCCTCCCCGTCTGCCTGTTCGGCACCGGCTGCAACGACCAGCCCTCTCAGCCGCAGGACGTCAACATCGTGGTGCACGTGCCGGCCCCCGTGGTCATCACCCGCGAGGTCCAGGTGCGCGTCCCGTCGGACGAGCCCCGCGAGGCGGCCACCGCGACCGCGTCGATGCCCGCCGCGCCGCGGACCACCTCCACCACCGCAAGCGCCCTCGAGACGGCCATCGAGCCGGTCGTCGAGCCGGTGACCTCCGCCGTCAGCCCCACCTCCGTCGAGGAAACTCCGGCCGAGACCGGCGCCGCTCTCGGGGAGGCCTCCGCCGCGGCGACGCCGGCCGAGACCTCGACCGGACTTCCTGCCGTGACCGATACGCTCGTCGCAGACGCGGTCAGCCCCGAGAGGGCCGCCGCGGCGATGCCTCCGGCCGATTCGCTCGTCAAATGACGCCGGCCGCCGGCGAGGCCGGCGCGTCGGCAAGGGCAGGGCCCCCGTTCGCGGGGGCCTTGCGCATTCCCGGCAAGCGGCGGTGTCCGGAGTGTAACAGCGCCGTTACCGGGTCATGCCCGGGTTACCTCGCGAGCGGTCGCTCTGAGCCTGTGAATGCAGTCTGGAACGGCATTCATGGTAAGTGGTCCGAGGATTGCTGCAGGGAAGACGCTCCGAGAACGAACCGCGCGGATGCGCCGAAAGGAAGGCAGACATGCAAGCAATGGTCGGAATCCTCATCGCCCTGGTGGCAGCAGTCGCGATCATGGGCGGAGTGGCCCTCAACGAGTACATGTCGAACGAGAACCAGCAGCCCTCGGAGGTGCGTCCGCACGTGCAGTACGTGTACGACCCGCCAGTGAACTCGGAAGGTCCGTCGGCTCCGACGACCGAGGCGGCCGGTTCGGGCCCCGCCAGCCCGGTCAGCACCGACGGCCTGACGACCTACACGACCACCGACGGGACGATCATCACCGTTCAGCGGCCTCCGAGCGCGCCTGTTTCGGTCGACGGCCAGACGGTTTCCACCGCCGTCGCCGCCGCAAGCGGCCCCGCACGCGCCCAGGGGAGTTCCGCGGGCGAGGTCAGCGAGGCGACCGATCGGCCCGGCTCCGACGAGTCGGCGGCGGCCGGCGCGGAGAGCACGGCGACCGCCGAGGTCGCGGCGGGTGAGGCGGCCAGCCCGATGCCCGACTCCAACCTGTGACGGTGACGGAACCAACCGGAGGAAACGTCGAGATGAAAGAGATACTGCCGCTCCTGATGACCCTGTTGACGACCGTGGCCGGATGCCTGGGGGGGGGCCCGGCGGGCGGGGCCCTCGCGGGAGTGTCTCCGGCGGCGGCCTCCGCGGAGAGTCCGAGCCGCGCCGACGTGAGCGCCGGTCTCGGGATCGCGAGCGCGGCCACGGGAGTCGCGGCCCCGATAGCCGCGGCGGCCGGGGCACCCGCCGTGGGAGTACTGGCGCCGGCGGCGGTGTCGGCCGGGCTCGCGTCGGCGCAGGCCGGCGTGGACGGGAATGTTGCGGGGGCCGTGACCCGCGGCGGTCTGGCTATCGCCGATGTGACGCGAGCCGCGACCCTGGGAGCCGCTCCGATGCCGGGGTTCTGAGCGGCCACTCGCGAGAGTCGTCGCGTCGCGCGAAGCTCCTGGCGAGCATCGCTACAGCTCAGGTCTTGAGCCCACGGTCACAGCGCGGGCAGTTGCCCGCGCTGCCCCCAGCCCCGATCCCCGGTAACAGCAGCGATACTGCAGGAACAGCCTGGTGACCCGGCCCCATGCGGCCGGGTCTGCCATCTCGGCCAGCAGTGCGGATTCTCGGGAGCCGGCCACTCATGGTCTCGGTCTTGCTTTTCCAATCGTCGCCAGGAGGCTCCTCATGACTCATCTGAACTTCCGACTCCGCTCGGGCTTCACGCTCATCGAGACCGTCGTGGTGAAGGCCATCTTCTCGGTGGTCTCGGCCGGCTTGTGGCAGCTACTCGCAACGGGGAACCGCTCTTTCGAGGAGACGGCGGCGATGTCGTCGGCCGTCCGGTCGGCGGCGATCGCCATCGAGTGGGTGAGGCGGGACCTGGCTCGCCTGGCGGTCGAGCGTCCTCACCCTCCGTTCGATCGCCTTCCGCGGCCTGTCCGGCTGGCGGCGCCGGGCGACCTGCAGATCCTGGCGGTCACCCCCCCGACGGCCGCCGGTCTCGCCCCCGGCCTGGAGCGGCTCGAGGTCGAGACGGTGAGCTACCGATTCGTGCCGCCGGGCTCTCCGGAGGCGGGTCTGTATCGCAATGGCCAACGCCTGGGCGGCCTGACGCTGGATCGCTTCGAGGCGTCGCTGGTGACCGAGCCCGAGACGGGGGCGCTCTACGTGGGGTTGCTCCTGAGCGGCGCCGACCCGGCCGGGCGCCGCTCGGTGCTGGTGCGAGACCTGGTGCTGCTGGATGGGCTCGAGCGGCTGAGACGGCATCGGCACTCCGTTCCAAATCCGGTGCCGGTACTCGACGTTCCGCTGGATCCGCTGGCGACTCCCTGATCGCTCGAACGCGCGGGAACGACGAGCGCGTCAGACCTCCACGGGGGTAGACTTGAGCGACCGCCGGGCCCGCCGAGCCAATCCTCGCAGGCACCGCGGCCCGTCGCCCATCCTTGACCCGCCCCTCCCACCATGTTATAGCATGCCGGGGTTCTGTGCGGATCGGGAGCTTGCCAAACATTTCAGAGGAGGTCGCCGTGGCTGATCAGCCGGTTGTCGACGAGCGCACGCGAGAGCGCATTCTTCGTTTCAAGAAGGACTTTCATCAGAGGATTCTGGACCAGATCGATCGGCGCCAGTCTCTGAACAAGTACGAGCTCAAGCATCAGGTCGAGTCGATCATCGATCGCATCTTCGCTCGAGAGGATCTGCCTGCCTTCGTCGCCATGACGAAGGAAGACTTCAAGAAGGAGACCTACGACAACGTCCTCGGCTACGGGCCCCTCGAGGATCTGCTCGCCGACGATCACGTCGACGACATCATGGTCGTTGGTTCCCACAAGATCTTCGTGGAGAAGGACGGAAAGCTGACGTTGAGCAACCGGGCCTTCCTGGACGACCAGCACCTGCGAACCACGATCGACCGCATGCTCCGCGTCATCGGCAAGAGCGTCAACGACCTCAATCCCTACGCCGACGGCCGGCTCGAGGATGGCTCGCGCATCAACGTGGTCGTGCCTCCGCTCTCGGTTGACGGGCCCCAGATCACCATCCGGAAGTTCCCCCAGAACCCGCTGACCATGCAGGATCTGATCGACCGGCACCACAGCCTCTCCGAGGGACTGGCCCAGTACCTCAAGATCGCCGTGCGCAACCGCAAGAACATCCTGGTGTCGGGCGGTTCGGGCTCGGGCAAGACCACGCTGCTCAACGCCCTGTCGAACTACATCCCCGACGACGAGCGCATCGTCACCATCGAGGACACCGCCGAGCTGAAGCTCACCCAGCCTCACCTGGCCCGGATGGAGACCCGCCAGCCCAACTTCGAAGGCAAGGGCACCGTCAGCATCCGCGACCTGGTTCGCAATGCGCTGCGCATGCGCCCCGATCGCATCGTCGTGGGCGAGTGCCGCGGCGGCGAGGCGATCGACATGCTCCAGGCGATGAACACCGGTCACGACGGCTCTCTCACCACCGTTCACGCCAACAGCCCCGAGGATGTGCTGCTTCGCCTCGAGACGATGTGCACGATGGCCGGTCTCGACATCCCGCTCTCCTCGATCCGCAAGCAGATCGCCTCGGCCGTCGACCTCATCATCCAGGTCGGCCGCTTCGGCGACGGCAGCCGGCGCATCATCGCCGTCACGGAGATCCTGGCCATGAAGGACGGCGAGTACGTCCTCCAGGATCTATTCCTGTTCCACCGCGAGCTGGTGCTGCCCGACGGCACCATCCAGGGCGAGCTTCGCTGGACCGGCAAGACGCCCAAGAACCTGGAGAGCTTCGTCAAGGAAGAGCGCGAGATGCTGGCCCAGATCTTCGGGAAGAAGGTCGCCAAGGCGAAGAAGGAGGGCGAGAAGGAGGCCCCGGCCGCGAAGGCCGACGCCCCCGCCGATGCCCCCAAGCCCAAGAAGGGCGCAGACAAGTAGAGGGAGGCCGCTGAACAATGAGTACCGCCATCGTCGGTCTGATCCAGATCGTTCTCGTCTTCCTCGGCGTCATGGCCGTGGTGATCCTCTACCGGAGGATCCAGAACCTGGCGCCGCCCCAGCGCGTTCGCGTGCTGATGATCAACCTCATCCTGGTCTTCCTCTTCTGGGCCATCTTCCATCTGCCCGTCCACATCGTGGCGGTGTTCCTGCTGCTCATCAACATCGCCGTGGTCAGCTTCATGGGGAAGAAGGAAGAGGAGCGGGCCCGGTTGCTCAACGACCAGCTCGTGAACTCGCTGCTCATCGCATCCGGCGCGCTGAAGGCGGGGCGAACACTGGAGCAAGGCTTCGAACTGGTCAGCCGCTCGATGCCCCAGCCCATCTCCGGTGAGTTCCGGACGGTGCTCGCCGAGATCGAGCTGGGCGTCACCTTCGAACAGGCCCTCCGGAACTTGCTCGTGCGCATTCCGAGCAAGGACTTCAAACTGTTCGTCACGGCGACGCTGTTCCAGCGCGAGACCGGCGGCAACCTGATCGCCCTCTACGATCAGATCATCTTCGCCGTGGCCGAGCGCAAGAAGGTGCTGGGCCGCCTCGAGGCCCTGACCCTGCAGCAACGGTACTCAGCGTACGTCGTGATGGCCCTGCCCATCGCGCTCTACCTGATTCTCTCGTGGCTGAACCCGGCCCACGTGGCCGTCCTTCACACCACGGACCTGGGTCGGCTGGCCTTCTACAGCGCCATCTTCCTCCAGATCCTCGGCGTGATCATCCTTCGCTCTATCCTCAGCCGCAACTTGAACGCCTGATCTCCGGAGGAGCTCCGATATGGGATTCGTAGCCATCATCAGCCTGATCCTGTTCGTCGCCTTCCTCCTCATCTATCAGATGATGCGGGGAACTCGCGACACCACCCTTCGTAACCTCAGCACAGAGGCGCGCTTCTTCCTGACGCTCGGCCGGCCCCTCATCTCGCTGGCCGTCAGATTCAATCGCTCTCTCGGCCTCGACCAGCACTCCAAGGTCATCAAGGCCAACAAGATGCACCTCGATGGGGCCGGTATCCTCGAGATCGACGCCGAGGAGCTGCTCGCTGCTCGTGAAGTGACCGGATGCGTTCTGGGCTTCTCGACCCTCGCCATCCTGTCGGCCATCTCGGGCTCCCTCTTGTTGCTCCACAACTGGATGGGCGCCATCATCATGCTGGCCTTCGGCCTCAACTACCCGTTGCTCAAGGTCCAGCAGCGCGCCCGGATCCGCAAGGAGAAGATCTTCGAGGATCTTCCCTACGTGATCGACCTCCTCAGCCTCGCCATCGAGGCCGGCCTCGACTTCAAGATGGCCGTCGAACGGCTCATCTCGTTCTCCGAGCCCAGCCCGCTGATGGAAGAACTCAAGATCTTCCACCAGGACCTGGACCTCGGCGCCACCATGGCCGAAGCGCTCAAGAAGATGGGCGAGCGCATCGACATCCTGGCGTTCTTCAGTTTCGTCGAGTCGATCGTGCAAGCCACCAGCCTGGGCATCGACGTCAGCTCGACCCTCCGGGCCCAGGCCGAACAGATGCGTGTCGTCATCTATCAGGACATGGAGAAGTCGGCCAACACGGCCCCCATCCTCATCCTGTTCCCGACGGTGTTCTGCATCTTCCCGCCGTTGCTCATCATCCTGATGGCGCCGCTCATCATCCGCTTCCAGCAGTTCAAGCAGTTCTTCGGCAAGGGCGCCATGCCCCACTGAACGCTGCCGTTTAGCATTTGCCGCACTCCCCCGGGGCCCGCCCCGGGGGAGTGCCTCATGTCGGGGACATGCTCCCGGGGACGTCCGACTTGATGCGAGACTCCGGTCGTGGTATAACCTCCGTTAGCACTCGATTGGGATGACTGCTAAAGCCCCGCCGGGCTTTCCGGAGGTCCTCGTGGTGCAGGCGCTCACCGAGAGACAGCTTCAGATCCTCAATCTCGTCGTCCGGCTCTTCATCGAGACCGCGGAGCCCGTGAGTTCACGGACGTTGGTTCGACGGTTCAACCTGCCGTACAGCCCCGCCACGATTCGCAACGAGATGGCGGATCTCGAAGAGTCGGGGCACCTGGCCCAGCCTCACACCTCGGCCGGCCGCGTGCCGACCGATCGGGGCTACCAATCCTACGTCGAGAGCCTTCGCGACGTGAATCAGCCTCAGGAAGAGCGGACGCGCCTCGAGCAGCTCGAGCACGAGTGTCTCGACTCGTGCCGGGAGGCCGAGGACCTGCTGCGGGACGCCGTGTCGATCTTGAACGTGGTGACCCGGCTCGTGGCGGTCGCTGCCATGCCGACGCCGGTGCAGCGAACGTTCACGAAGCTCCAGTTGACGGCGGTCGATCCCCGGCAGGTGCTGGTGGTGCTCGTCACCGACCACAATGCCGTGGAAGCCCATCTCGTTCCCCTGGAGCAAGCGGTGCCACAGGATCGCCTCGACCTGTGCGCCACGATGCTCAACGACCTGTTCGGCAACCGGCCGGTGACCGAGTTCCTGGACGGGCTCTTCCTGGTGGTCCACCAGTTCGAGTCGTCCTACCGGGTCTGCGTGCAGCGCGCCCTGCAGGCGTTTCTGGCGCGCATCGACCGCTCCACGCAAAAGCAGGTGCTGGTCTCGGGAGCGACCTCCGTGCTGGCCCAGCCCGAGTTCCAGGACTTCGAAAAGGTGCGCGCCATCCTGGATGCCTTCCAGGATCGGCAGCTGCTGGCGAGGATGCTCACCGCCGCCGAGACCAGCGGTTCCCAGATCATCTTCGTGGGGAACGCGCCCGAGTCGGGCTCCGCGGCGCTCCAGGACTTCTCTCTCGTCAGCGCTGTCTATCGGTCCAAGGGCGTCGCAAAGGGCGCCATCGGTATCCTGGGCCCGCGGCGAATGGACTACCCGCGAATCATAGGCTACGTAAACCACGTCTCCGACTCGCTGTCGCGGGTCTTCTCGGACAAGACAGATGACTGAAGAAACCACGCCGAATCAACAAGCAGGAAGCAACGGAGAATCGCCTCGGGCCGCCGGAGACGGGGCTCGCACCGCACCGGCCGAACCGCCCGCCGAGGCGAGCGCCGTGTCGCCCCCCGAGGTCGAGAAGCTGCAGGCGCAGCTCGAGCAGCTCCGGCGACATGCCGCCGATCTCGACAACTCGCGCAAGCGGATCCAGCGAGACCGCGAGCGGGAGCTGGCCGACCTACAGATCTCGCTGCTGAAGGGGCTCTTGCCGGTGGTCGACAACGTGGAGCGAGCAGTGGATAGTCTGCAGCGCGCGGTCGAGCCCGCGGCCGTGAAGGCCGGGATGGAACAGATCCTCCAGATCTTCAAGGATTACCTGGGCCGTCAGGGCGTGAAGCCTATCGTGGCGGTGGGCGAACGGTGCGATCCCAACCTGCACGAGGCGATCGCCCAGCTTCCGTCGGCGGACCACGACGAGGGCGTCATCTCGGCCGAGACCGAGAGGGGCTACTTCTTCAACGAGCGAGTGCTTCGTCACGCCCGGGTCGTCGTCAGCTCCGGCCGGCCGGCGGGCGAGGCTACCGGCGAGGCGAACTCGGCCGACTCGAAGGCGCAGGAGTAGCCGGTCCTTCCGGGCCCGCGCGCGACAGGCACCGGACGCGAGGCGCCGCCTCTTGCACGGGCGTCTGCCGGTTTGCTGTTTCAGCCTGTAACGGCTGCTGAAACAGTGGGAGGGTTGCTCGCTCGGCGTGAATCGATGAAAACACTCATCGATAAACGAAAGTGTTGCTATGGATCGATGTTTGCTTGGGCTCAGGCGGACATCTATGGGCGGCGTCTGCCGGACCCTCAGTCATGAAAGGACGAATCATCAATGTCTAAGACCATCGGTATCGACCTGGGAACCACCAATTCCTGCATGGCCGTCATGGAGGGCGGAGACCCCGTCGTCATCATCAACAGCGAAGGGGCCCGAACGACCCCCTCGGTCGTCGGCTTCAGCAAGGACGGCGAGCGCCTGGTCGGGCAGGTAGCCAAGCGCCAGGCGGTCACCAACCCCGAGAACACGGTCTATTCCATCAAGCGGTTCATGGGGCGGCGCTACGACGAGGTTCCCTCCGAGCGCGGCCAGGTGCCCTACAAGGTCGTTCGTAGCCAGAACGCCGACGCCCGCGTCGAGATCCAGGGCAAGAACTACTCTCCGCCCGAGATCTCCGCGGAGATCCTGATGAAGCTCCGGAAGGATGCCGAGGCCTACCTGGGCGAGAAGGTGAACCAGGCGG
>CAZSVK010000157.1:10304-12021 GCA_964610245.1 uncultured bacterium | reverse complement strand
TCATCCGCGACGACAAGGTGTGGGTCTGCCCCTCGGCCCTGTCGCGCTACTACGGCGCCGAGATCCAGAACGTGCCCGATGACTACCTCGACATCGGCGGCGGCGGCGTGACCCCGACCCTGCGCAGCACCCCGGTCGGCATCTACGGCCGCTACGCAGCCTGCATCGCCGGCCGCGGCAGGACCACGACCGGCCTGTCGCCGATCACCAACGGCGGCTTCCCGACCAGCTGGATTTGCGGCACCTCGACCGCCACGACGCTCAACACGCAGTCGCCCGCCCCGCAGACCCCGTTCAAGCTGGTTTTCTGCGGCTGCTACGGCAGCTTCGGCCCGGGCTCCGCGGCCAACGTCCCCGGCACCGGCGCCACGAACCAGGGCGGCCCGGTCGGCCCCGATGGCTCGTCGCTGAACCGCCACTCGGCTCGCTGGTAAGAAGTACCTGGCTCAACCCTCTTGCTCCGGGGCGCGGTTGCGCCCCGGGGCTTCTTTTCCTTCAAGGCTATCTCCCGTCGTGACCACTCACGCGAGCCGATCTCTCCGGATTGCCTGCACACTCGGTCTTACCGGTCTCTTCCTCCTGCTCGGCCTTGCGTGCATCCTGGGCAACTCCCAGACCTTCGACGAGGCGGTACACGTAGGCGCCGGCTACTCCTACTGGGTCACCGGCGACTACAGGCTCAATCAGTCGCATCCGCCCCTGGTCTTCGAGCTGGCGACGCTGCCGGTCCTGCTCCTCCACCAGCCGCCGTTCCTCCCCAGGCCCGAGGCATGGAACAACGTCTCCACTCTGACGGAGTACCAGATCGGAAACGAGTTCCTCTATCGGTCGCCGGTGCCCGCCGACCAGCTCCTGGCCCTGTGCCGGCTGCCTCCACTCGGACTGGGCATGCTCCTGGTCTTGCTCTGCGGTTGGTGGGCCTACCGACTCTGGGGCCCCTGGCCCGGGGTGGTTGCGCTGGCCGCGGCCGCTCTGGACCCCAACCTGATCGCTCACGCTTCGCTGGCCAACAACGATGTCGCGGCTGCCCTCTTCATCTTCGCGTCGGTCTACCTGTTCTGGGAGTGGCTATCCTCGCCGCGACCTGCTCTCTTCTTCTGGCTGTCGCTCGTCGTGAGCGCGGGATTGCTCGCCAAGTACTCCTGCGCGGTGAGCCCGGTCCTCCTGGCCCTGATCGGGTCGGGACACCTCCTCTGCCGCTGGCGCGCCGGGACTCTCCTCCTTCCTCCTCCGGAGAGACTCCTGGCCGGTCTCGCTCTCCACTTCTCGATCGCGGCGGTCACGATCGCCGCCACCTTCCAGCTGGTCTACCTCTTTCACGGCGGCGAGGGGTTCCGGATCTGGCTCGGTGGTGTCGGCGCGGTCTTCCAGCACTTCGATCAGGGCCACCCGGCCTACCTGCTGGGCGAGGTTTCGGACTCCGGCTGGTGGTACTACTTCCCTGTCGTCATGCTCGTCAAGACGCCGCTGGGCCTTCTGGCCCTTCTGGCCTGCTCGCTGCTGTTCTGGCGGCACGGCCCGTCGAGCAAGCCCGCGGCCTTGCTGGCCCTGTTCGTGCCGCCGGCCGTCCTGATGGCGGCGGCCATGGCCTCGGGGCTAGACATCGGCCTGCGGCACGTGTTGCCCGTTTACCCGTTTCTCTTCGTCCTGGCCTCGCGGGTGGTCTCGGGCGGGCCGGCGCCCGTTCGCACCGCCCCGCTCCTGGCCTCGCTCGCGC
>CAZSVK010000157.1:4459-10294 GCA_964610245.1 uncultured bacterium | reverse complement strand
CCTGCCACCGCTGGGCGCGGCGGCGGTGGTGAGCCTTGCCTCGCTCGCGCTGGGTGCAACCGCCCTCTCCTCCCTGGCGCTGACCCCGCACCATCTGTCCTACTTCAATGAGCTGGCCGGCGGGCCGGCCCTGGGGCACCGCTACGCGAGCGACTCCAACCTCGATTGGGGACAGGATCTGCGAAGGCTCGCCGACCACGTCCGGCGTGCCCGTCTCGGCAGGATCTACCTCTGCTACTTCGGCACCACCCCACTCTCCTACCATGGCCTCGACTACCGCTGGGTGCCAGGCAACGACGACTGGGGTTTCTACCCGGACCGCGAGGCCTTCTCGCCCGCCAGCTGGGAGTCTGACGGCCCGGAGATCCTGGCCATCAGCGCTTTCAAGATGCATGGCCTGGTCCCTCGGGAGATCCGGGGTTTCTACGATCGTCTCTTCCTCTGCAAGTCGGTCGGCCGCATCGGATACTCGATCTACCTGTTCGATCTTCGTCAGGAGCCGAGGGCGCGGAAGTGCCTGATCGATGCCTACCTGCGGGCGGGGGCCACCGAATTCGCGACGCGCGAACTCGTCCGACTGGTCGAACAGGCGCCGTCCTTCCCTCTCGAGCCGGAGCTGCGACGGCTGCTGCCACCGGCTGGCCGCTAACTCTCCTGGACTGCCGGTGACCCCTTGCGCAGACCGCGAGGCACCATCAGCCCGAACGTGACGACCAGTCCCAGCAGGCTGATTGCGGCCCCCACTCGGAATGGCCTGGGCTCGTAGACCATCTCGAGGCGACTCTCCCCCTCACGAACCTCGACGCCCCGGAACAACCGCCCTACCCGCAGAATCGGTCTCTCCTGACCGTCGACGAACGCCTTCCAGCCCGGATAGACGGCGTCGAGCACGACCAGGAGCCCGCGCCCTTCCAGCGAGAAGTCGACCGCGAGCCGGCCTCCACCGTACTCGGACAACTGGCACCGCCGGATCGCTCGAGGCGCCAGCACGGGCTCCGGCGCGGGGCCCTCGGCCGGCGGTTCGAAGATGGCCTCCGACGGCAAGCCCAGAAGCGACCCTGTCCACTCTTCCAGGGTGCCTTGCCGGCCCATGCTGGCCCGCGGAGCGATGAAGGCGCGCGGCGACACGTTCGCCAGTCGGCGCCCCACCACCGGCCCCGAGCGGCCAATCGGTTCGGCCGTCCCGGCGGCCACTCCCAGCCCCTCGGGGACGAGCGTGTAGCGGGCGCCCATGGCTGCCGCCAGCCTCTCTCGGACCGCCGGGGTCGAGCTCTGCAGCAGCCAGTAGAGGGCGGCCGATTCCCGCGTCCGGATCGAGAGCTGGAAGGCCATCGAATTCAGGCCGAAGAGCGTGCCCTTGATACCGTCCAGCAATTCGCTGTCGAGGAGGAAATAGTCGCGTGCGCTGCGAGGGAAGAAGGCCTGGCGTTCCTCCAGTGGCCGCACCAGGATCCGTTCCGGGGCCCCGGCCGAACCTCTGGCCGCCATCCAGCGGACGGCGGTCGGTGGAGTTTCGAGCATCGAGCCGGCGATCAGCGGGAGACTGCTCCGCGCCGTGGTGAAGAGGTCGGCCACGGCGACGAGGGCGAGCGCCCCCACCACGACCGCGCGCGGGAGCCGCTCCCGCAGGGCGGCCAGCCCACCGGCCCCCACCATCAGCCCCAGATAGAGCCAGGCGTTGCCCATCCAGGCCGCCTGGATCGTGTCGAAGCACTGACGCCGCGTGGCCTCATCCATCGCCTGGGCCCACGGTCCGAGGAACCTCCCCAGAATCTCGTCTCCGCGATAGGTCAGCGCCCAGAGCAAGCCCGACAGGGCCAGGGTTGCCGCCGCCAGACCGCCGTCGAGATAGGCCCACGCGCGGCTCCGGCCCTGTCGCAGGCCTTCGAGACCCAGTGCAGCCAGCACCGGCACGAGGAAGGCGACCAGCATCAGGTACTTCGCGGGAAACCGGAAGACCCGCAAGGGCCGCACGACCGAGACCAGGAGCCCGAAAGCGGGCGTCTGGTCTCCCAGCGAGATCAGCAGGCAGCCCGAGGCGATCAGCGTTCCGGCGACGGCCGTCCTGGCGAAGCCGGCACTCGCCGCGCCCCTGCCTCCGGCCCATCCCAGCGCGGCGAGGACGAGAACGAGCACCGGGAAGCCCAGGTAGAGGTTCGAGTAGTAAGGCAGCGCGGTGTCCGCGAAATTCGCGTAGAAGTACGGAGAGGCCAGGTCCGGGAACGGCAGCGGCAGTAGCAGGTTGTAGAGGTTGAAGAGGTCGGTCTGGAAGGTCGTCAGTTCTTTCCAGGTCAGCTCCTGACGATCCGAGGCGTTCACGAACTCCGCCAGAGGCAAGTAGACGACCGCGAGCAGAAGTGCGGTCAGGACGACCACGCCGGCCAGACCGGCGCCAGCCCGCTTCCAGGGCACCGGGCCGGCGCGAGGCGAGAGCCAGGGCAGGCTGGCGAGCAGGAGGCCGGCGAAGACGACGTACTGTGGGTCGGTGCTGCTGCCCAGTACGGCGATCACCAGCGCCGTGGCTGCCAGCGGGCCCGGGCGACCGTTCTCCAGGAAGCAGACGAAGGCGAGGACGGCCAGTGGCATCCACACGAGCGCGCGCAAGTGGGGCTCGAGGCAGAAGGTGCTCGTCACATAGCCGCTGTACATCATCGCGGCGCCACCCACCGCGGCCGCCATGCGTGACAGGCGCCACTTCCGGAGCAACAGGTACATGAACGTGCCCGCCAGCGGGATGTGCACCAGGGTGAAGAGGTTGTAGGCGAGGGGGAAAGGGACCAGCAGCAGCAATGCCGCCAGCGGATAGAACAGCATCGACTGCGGGTCGGCATGGAAGGGATACCCCAGGCCGATGTTCGGCTCCCATAGCGGCAGATGGCCCGAAGCCAGCCCCCGGGCCGTCAGCACGGCTTGAGGGTAGTGGACCTGATGAGTATCCCTGAAGTAGAGGCTCTGGCCGTCCCACAACACTGCCCAGGAGAAGGCGGCGGCCGACAGCCAGAGAGCGAGCACCCACCCCAGGTCGCGGAGGGTCCCCGACGGCGGCGGCCCTCCGGTGTCGCCATCTTGCGGAGGACCGCCATCCGCGACAACGCTCTCGAGCGGGTGGGCCGGCGGCGACATGCCGCAGATTCTAGCATCCCATCGGAGTCGGCGAGAGGGTCCTGTTCGCGGCCGTTCTCGTCACGCTGCTCGTCCATGCTTCGCCGTCGTTGCCCGCTCTCCGGGCATGGAACCTGCCGATGCCCTATCCAGGCCTGCAACCCCTGCTCGGGAGCGACCCCTCCACCGGTCTGATCGACGCGAGCGCCCGCATCCTCCCGATTGCCCGTCCGGTTCCGAGGCGACGGCGGCACGGTCGAGCTCTCCTCACTCGGGGGCAGCTCCCGGGTGGTCGTGAACATCCTCTATCGGCCGAGGATCTTCGCCTGGGTCGACGGGCGGCCTGCGACGGTCGCCGCCGACGAGTGGGGGAGGGCCGTCGTCGAGGTTCCGGCGGGCACTGCGCGCCTGGAGTTCCGCTACTGTCCTGCCTGGGAATCGACCCTGCCTCAGGCCTTGGGTCTGGCCGCTCTCGCGGTCGTCCTGGCCTGGTTTCTATCGCGCCGGCGCGACGTCTTGCCGTCGCAGGCTTGACACACCCGCCGATGGGCCTATACTTTCTACCGGTCTCGCTGGGCCTGATCGGCTCCTGCGAGACCTCTCGCGCGCCTCTTCGTTGCGGGCGCTGCAACCTACGGCCCCTTTCTTCGGTAGGAGAAGACATGACCTCCGTATTCAGGCCAGTGGCCATCCTGTTGGCAGTTTCCCTTCTGATTACCCTGTCGGCTCCGGCCCAGGCTCGCGACCTGGCCGGCCGCCTCTTCTTCGGCACCTTTACGCAGCTGCACCTCCAGGAAGACGAATCCTTCCTCACTGAGATGCTCAGGGCGGTCAAGGTGGTCAACCGAGAGCTCCCCGTTCTGAACCTGAATTCCATCGCCATTCAGAACGACTACGTCTTCGTCGCCGAGGATCACGAGCTGTACTACATCGACATGGCCCACCGCGATCGCATCCTCCACATCGGAACGGCCGAGGATCTCTCCAACATCAAGCTCTTCGACGGCGTCACGCTCAAGGCGGTCGAGAACATCAACGCCAACTTCGAGTCCGGTCAGCGGGAGCTGGCCCTCAAGGTCGTTGTCAGCAAGGAAATGGAAGCGGCCGCCCCCGGCACCACGCGAGCCAAGTACTCTCACTGGCTCAACGAACTCGATACCATCTGGGACGAGACGCTCATGACCGAGGGCGCCAAGCGGAACTACACCATCCTGATGAACGCCCTGAGTTCGGCCCTGCCCGATGGCGAGAACGAAGACCCGCGCGCTTTCGAACACCTGAAGCTCGTGAAGAAGTACATCGAAGCGGGCACGTTCCCGGCCAAAGAGCCGCTGCAGCAGCTCATCGACGTGATGATCAAGCGGGTCAAGGCCAATCTCGAGGACGAAGAGACCTCGCAGGCCGCGAAGGATGTCCTGCCCGCCTACGAGAAGCTGAACGAGCTGCTGGAGAAGGGCGCGAACTGAAGCGCTTACGCTGCCGGCCGCGACTTGCGGTTCAGAGCCAGGCCGAGCAGCCCTAGCAGGAACGCGAGGCTGATGGCCGCTCCCACCCGGAAGGCCGCCGGCCGGTAGCGCATCTCGACCCGGCGATCGCCCTGACGCAAGCGCACGCCCCGGAAGAGCCCGGCGACCTTGACGATCTCGCGCGTTTGCCCATCCACCCGGGCCTCCCAGCCCGGGTAGATCGAATCCAGGACCACGAGAAGCGCCTCTCCGTGCACCCCGACCTCGACGTCGAGGGCGTTGCGCGTATACCGGCTCAGCCGGCAGTCCAGGATGGCCGTTGGCCGTAGTTCCTCACTGCCGGGCGCCTCGAAGACAGCGACCCGCGGCAGGGCCAGGATCAGCTGGGTCGATGGCAGGGTCGCCTCGCTGGACGTGCCGATCGCCCTCGGCGCGATGAACACGCGGGGACACTCGTCGCCCAGGTCGCGCAGAGCAATCGGCCCGTGGCGTCCCGCCACCTGCCCTCCGGGCAACTCGTCCGTCCAGCCCGGGGCCTCGATGCTGAACTTCGCTCCGGCCGCGCGCACCAGCGAAGCCTTCACGGCTGGTGGGCTGACGGCCATCAACTCGCTCAGGCCGGCTCCGGTGGCCAGCGAGACCGACATCGTCTGCAGCAGGTTGGCGCTCCCCTGGATGGACGCTCGCATGAACAGGAGTAGCTCGCGGCTGAGCCGGTAGTGGTCGAATTCGCTCCTGAGGCCGTCCACGCCGAGCGCGTGCAGTCTGTTCGAAACGAACCTAGGAAACGGGCCATCCGCCCCATGCGAGGCCATGATCCGGGCGGCGCCGTCAGAACCGGCCAGGATGTCGTCCGGCGCGATGGCGAGCCCGGCGCGAGTGGTTGTCGCCAGGTCGGCCAGGGCCACCGCTCCCACCAGCATCACGGCCAGCTCCCGCCCCAGCTTGTCTCTCTCGTACAGGACGAGCAGCCCCGCCAGCCCCGCGCAGATGCCGCATGAGAGCAGGAGTGCCTCTTCCCAGCCCGCGCAGGCCGTGGACACCACCAGACCCTGCCCCGGCGTCAGCGCCGCTTCCCAGCCGAGGTACCAGCGCAAGAGCGGCTCACCGCGAGTGAGGCTCACTGCCAGGAGCGTCGCCGTCAGCAGCGCTCCCGCGCCGAGCGAGGCCCGGAGCCATCGGGAGTGGATCCGGCAGCCGTCGCGCAGACCCTCCAGACCCAGCGCCGCGGCCGCATCACCAAGGCCGGCCCCGGCCGCGCGCGCTG
>CAZSVK010000157.1:0-4449 GCA_964610245.1 uncultured bacterium | reverse complement strand
AGCCCGCGGGAGGGGGTCGGGCGGCCGTCGCGCAGACCCGCCCGACCCAGCGCCGCGGCCAGCCCCACGCCGAGGCCCGTGAACAGCAAGTACTTGCCCGGATATCTGAAGTACTCGAGCGGCGGCACCAGCCACTCCACGAGGCCGAAGACCGGCGTGTGCGAGCCCAGCGCGAGCAGCACGCTGAACGCGCAGAGGCCGACCGTCAACGCCGCCGTGGTGCCCCGTGGCTCCGTCCGGCCGGCCCTGGCGCCGGGACAGAGCTAGGCCAGGGAGGTGAGGGCCAGCGCCAGCACCGGTAGGCCGAAGTAGAGGTCCGGGTAGAACGGGGACTGGGCCCCGGTGTAGCTCGCCAGGTGGGCCGCGTTCCGGGCGTCCGGAACGGGCAGCGGCAGCACCAGGTTGTAGAGATTCCCGGGCAAGACGTCGAACAGCAAGCGCATCCCGGAACCCAGGCCGGCCGCCCTGTTCGAGTGGGCGATCAGCTCGGCCAGCGGCAGGTATTGATAGGCCAGGAGTCCCAGCGCGAGGGCCCCCGCGATCGCTGCGCCGGCCAGGCAGCGCCGGATGCGCGGACGAGGCTCGATCGGCCGCAGCCAGCCGGAGACGGCCAGCAGCAGCGTCGTCAACAGGACATACTGCGGATCGGTCCCGCTGCCCTGGATGCCGAGCACCAGGGCGGTCAGAGCCAGGTGTCTCCAGAGGCCCGTGGCGAGGAAACCGTCGAAAGCCAGGACCGCCAGGGGGGCCCAGGCGGTGCCTTTCAGAAGAGTCGTCAGGCAGGTGACGCTGGCCGTGTATCCGCAGAACATCCCGGTTGCGGCGCCCATCGCCGCCGCGGGGCAGGACAGGCGCCAGCGGCGAAGCAGCAGGAACAAGAACGAGCCCAGGAGGGGGACGTGCAAGGCCACGAGCAGGTCGTAGGCGCGGGGCAGCGGGAGCAGGAGCAGCAGCCACGCCGGCGGGTAGAAGATCATCGAGTGGGGATCGGCGTGGAACGGGTAACCGATGCCGATGCGAGGCTCCCAGAGAGGCAACTCGCCGGCCAGCAAGGCCGACCGCAGGAGCGTGGCCTGCGGGTAATAGACGAACATCGAATCCCGCATCCAGAACGACTGCTCCCCGAAGATCACGGGATAGTAGAAGAGCAGGCTGGCGAGCCAGAGGCCCAGCAGCCAGGCCCGGACTCTGGGGGGCGTCTCGCCCTCCCCGGACTTCTCGGCGATCTCCGGTGATTCCATCTGTTGGCGGGGACTCGTTCGAGAGGCCCGGCAAACCCCGTTTCGGGCGCGCCTCGACCCGCAGGGACGACAGTCGAGACCGGGCAAATGATACACGAAATGCCCACCCAGGATGGTACAATGGACCTCGTGCGGCTCGAGCAGAGGAGGCTGTTTCGTGGCTGAGGCCGGTCAGGCCGCCGGCGGCGCGTGCCTGGTGCTCGTCTCGGAGAAGGGGGTCGAGCAACGCTATCCCCTGAATGCCGCCAAGCTCACGGTCGGACGTGACGAGGGCAACGGCATCGTCCTGAACGACCCGTGGGTCTCGCGGCGCCACGCCTCGATCCGCTCTGGTGCTCGCGGCTGGGTCCTGGTCGACGAGGGCAGCACCCACCTCACCTACCTCAACAAGAAGCCCGTCAAGGAGCGCCAGGAGCACGCGCTCACGCACGGCGATCAGCTCAGCTTTGGCGGCAAGATCAACTTCGTGTTCCTCGAGCGCGACGACCCGGAGGCGGTCGAGAAACTGGCCCGGCATCTGCGTCCCGCCGAGGTCGATCGCGATTCCTACGCGCACTTCCTGACCCAGCAGATGGATTCGGTCTTCACCACCCTGAAGAACCGCAGCGCCGATTCGACCCTGGTCGACAACCTCAACGAGCGCGTCTCCCGCTCGGTCGCCGAGCTGAAGAGCCTCTACGAGATCGGCAACGCCATCAATCGCGAGACCGAACTCGACCGGGTGCTCGATCTGATCCTCGCCCACGTCATCCCGGCCACCGCGGCCGAACGCGGCTTCATCATGCTGCTCGATCCCGACGGCAAGAACCTGCGGCCGGTGCTGGCGAGGAACATGGACGCGAGCCTCGATGACACCCAGCTCGCCACCTTCTCGACGTCGATCGCCCGGCGCGCCCTGGAATCGGCCAAGACCATCGTCAGCAAGGACACGTCGTCCGATCCCGACATCAGCTCCAAGTCGATCCTCGACTACAACATCCGCTCCGCCATCTGCGCGCCGCTGCTCGCCAAGGGCAAGCCGATCGGCACGCTCTACGTCGACGCCAAGGAGAGCATGAAGGAATTCAGCTCGAAGGACGTCGACTTCTTCACCGCCCTGGCGGCGCAGTCGGCCATCGCCGTCGAGAACGCACGGCTCGTGCAGGAGTTGCGCACCTCCAATCGCGATCTGGAACGTCGCGTGCGAGAGGTCGAGGCGCTCTTCGACGTCAGCAAGAGCCTCAACGTCGCCCGGGAGTTCCGCACGGTCCTCGAGACCATCCTCGACAAGTCGATCGAGGTCATCGATGCCGAGCGCGGCTCGATCATGCTCTACGACGAGGGCACCGACATCCTGCGGGTGAAGGTGCTCCGCGGGGCGACCCAGGCCCCCGGCGAGAGCATCGGCCTGAAGCGCGGCGAGGGCATCGCCGGCAAGGTCGCCGAGACCGGCATCGGCCAGATCTCCAACCTGGGCTTCCACGATCCCCACTTCAAGAAGCTGACCGCCCGCGAGCGCGACGTCCGTGAGATCCTCTGCGTCCCGCTCAAGCTGCAGGACAGCACGCTGGGCGTCATCAACCTCGTCAACAAGAAGAACAACGAGCGCTTCACTCCCGACGACCTGCGCCTGCTGCAATCGCTTGCCACCCAGGCCGCCGTCACGATCGAGAACAACCGTCTCTACAACCTGTCGATCTACGACGGGCTCACCGGCGTCTACGTCCACCGCTACTTCCAGGCGGTGCTGCTGAAGCACTTCGAGCAGGCCCGCCGCTACGGGCGCGACATCTCGCTCATCCTCATCGACATCGATCACTTCAAGAAGTTCAACGACACCTACGGCCACCAGGTGGGCGACATGGTCCTGGCCGAGGTCGCCGCCATCTTCAAGCGCACCGCGCGCGTGCCCGATGTCGTGGCCCGATACGGAGGCGAGGAGTTCGCCATGATCCTTCCCGAGACGAACCTGCAGGGCGCCGGCATCTTCGCCGATCGCCTTCGCCGGCTCGTTCAGGATCACGTCATCCAGAGCCGCGCCGGCCCCCTGCACGTCACCATCAGCCTGGGCGTCTCCAGCTTCCTCGCCAGCCACCCGGCGACCAAGGACGACCTCATCAAGATGGCCGACACCTCGCTCTACCAGGCCAAGGACACCGGCCGCAACCGCGTCATCTGCTCCGGCGCCGAGCTGGTCTTCGAACCGGGGGCCGAGCCCGAGCCGTGAGGGGGCGGACGAGGATTTGAAGGGGGACGCCAGCCTTTCCTCCAGCCTCGAGCCTCAAGCCTCAGAGCGGGCGAAGCCCGCGCTGTGATACCTGTCCTGGTTCGCGGGCAGTGCCCTCGCTCCGAGGTCAGGACAACGCCCGAACGGCGGCCCGTTCCCGGCGCATCGCGAGGAAGCACGCCAGCGCCAGGCAGAGTAGCGTGGCCAGGCTGACGCCCGCCCCGATCCGGAACGGCCAGGGCACGAAATGCATCTCGAGCGTGTGCTCGCCCTCCCGCACCTCGACTCCGCGGAAGAACCCGGCGACGCAGGCGACCGCCCGCGGCTGGCCGCCCACGGTCGCCTCCCAGCCGGGGTAGAAGGCGTCGAGCACCACCAGCAGGCCGCGCCCCTCCAGGTCGAAGCGGACCCGCAGGCCGTCGGGACGGTAGTGCTCGAGGACGCAACCGCCCGCGCGCCGGGGCTCCAGCGTGGCGGGCGCGGGAACCTCTCCCTCCGGAGGCTGGAAGAGCGCTTCCTGGGGCAGACGATCGATCGGCAGGATCTGGCCGGGCACGGGACCCGACCAGGGCTGGGCGCGCTGGGCGATGAAGGCGCGCGGGCTGGCATCGGTCTGCGCGGTGAGCGTCAGTGACAGGTCGGGGTTGGTCCACAGGGTCCAGGCGACACCGGCGGACGAGGCGGCGCGGAGCCGCTGCTCCCGACTGCCGGTGAGCAGGGTCTGGACCAGCGCGACGTGGGATCGCAGCGGGATGGCGCCCGTCTCGTGGAGCGCATCCAGCCCGAATGGCATGCCTCGCTCGGTGCGGAGCACGTTGCGCTTGTGGACGTGGCTGTCGAACACCGTCCACTCGGGGCCGGACGGCGTGATCGGCGGCTCGACCACGGCGAATCGCACGGGTGGGGTGTCCGGGCGGCAGGCCTGGAGCATGCGTCCGGCAACCGGCGGGACCCCCGTCAGCATCTCCGGGGCCGTGTGAGGGAAGCTCCCGTGCGTGGCCA
>CAZSVK010000156.1:0-12168 GCA_964610245.1 uncultured bacterium | reverse complement strand
AATCTATTGCCGGCATGTTTTTTCTCCGTTGGCCTGTTGGCCCGTTGGCCGGTTGGCCCGTTGGCCCGTTGGCCCGTTAGCCGGTTGGCCGGTTGGCCCGTTCGCCCGTTGGCCCGCTCGCCCGTTCGCCCGTTGGTGAGCGTGAAGACGGCCCCGTTCAACCCGCGGCCGGCCCGATCCCGGAGCACGCCCCGTACCCGGAGCGAGCCGGCCGATGGCGCCGTGCCGAGGGTCAGTCGCGCGCCCCGCAGCGCGATCATGCCGCCGGCCAGGAGATGCTGTGGCTGCACCGCCAGTTCCTGCGTGGCCGCCAGGCCGCCGGAGGGCAGGTAGGCGTCGAGCCGTACCCGGTCTCCGACGTGCATCGCCCGGGCCATCGCCCCGGGGCAAGCGAGGCGGAACGTACCCGTCCCGCTGGTCGTCGGCGTGACCGATTCCACCGAGTTGCCCAGCCTCAGGTGGGTCATCCGGACTCGCACCCGGTCGGCCGGACGGCCCAGCCGATCGGCCACCTGGCCCTCGACCTCGAACCGCTGCTGCCTGGCCGCGGGGAGCACCAGATCCTGTCGCAAGCCGCCGGCCGCCACGTGGGCAGCGGTGACCCGCACGACCGCCGACGCCGTGCCGGCCGCCGCATCGATGGCCTCGAGACGCAGGTCCGACCCGGGCACGACGGCGAGCGAGCCAGCGGCCACCAGCCTGGCGCTGAACGAGCCGGGCCGGCCGCTCATCCCCGGCGTCACGGTTCCCACATCCACGGTCGTGCTCGTCGCTCCGGCGGCCACCAGGCTCGCCCTCACGCGCACACCGTCGAGCCGCCGGCCGATAGAGTCCGTCACCGTCCCCGTCACCTCGAAGTGCCGGGCCATCGAGGCGACGAACGCAAAGTCCCTGGTCACCCGGCCGGCGGTGACGGCCCCCGCCGTCAACGGCACCGTCGCCTCGAGCGAACCGAGCACCGGGTGGGTCGCGGAGAGCCTGACCCGCGTTCCGGAGGAGGTCGCCAGCGCCTCGCGCGAGGCCAGCACGACCTCGAAGTCCCCGGAGCCCGACCAGGTCGAGGGGGTCACGGCGGAGGCCGAGAGTCCGCTCATCGCGGAGAGTTCGCTCTCGACTCGCACGTCCACCGAGACGCCGTTGACCTCCCGGCCCAGGCTGTCTCTCATCCGTCCGCTCACCGTGAGGCGGCGCGCTGTGGCGACCCTGCCCAGCGTGACGACGTGGACCGGCGTCTGGTGCGCCAGCAGGTCGCCGGTCGTGACCACGAAGGTCGCGGGGTCGGACTCCTGCCTGACGTTCGAGAGGGTCACCCAGGCCTCGATCTCGTCACCCGCGACCGCCGTGAAGTTGCCGTCGCCGCTGAAGTCCGCGAAGGTGCTGCCGTCGGTCGCGAGCTGGTTGTCGCCCCAGCCCGGGTGCAGATACGGGTTCACGGTGCGGCCGGTTCGCCGGTTGCGGAACGCGATGACGGTGTTGAGCCCGCCGGTGGTCGTCTCGAACAGGTTCTGCCCGCCGGCGAAGACGAACCGTGCCCGCGCGCGAAGCGTACGGCAGAGCGGCCGGCCACCGAGCCGCACTCGCCAGACCGGGGTCCGGCGGGCCTGGATGTCGCCGGCGGTGACCACGATCTCGGGAGGCTCGGAGGAGAGTGCCGGCAGACCCGACCCGGGCGTCACCGTCACGGCGATGCGGTCGCCCACGATCACCGCCTGGTTGCCGTTCTCGGTGAAGGCGGCGAAGGTGCTGCCATCGCTTGCGAGCTGATTGTCGCCCCAGTCGGGGTGCAGATACGGCGTCACCGTGGCAGCCGTCCTCAGGTGAGTGAACCGCACGACCGTGTCGCGACCGCCCGCGGTCACGTCGAAGAGGGTCCGGTCCAGCGCGTCGGCGAACTGTGCGCGAACCTCGAGCGAACGGGTCGAAGGCAGGCCTCCGACGACGAACTGGTGCGCCGGCGTCTCGCCGGCCAGGATGTCGCCGCGCGTCACGACGAACGAGGCGGGCTCGGCCACGGTGACCGGCCGGGAGCCGGACACGCTCACCGCGATCCGGACCACGTCGCCCTCCATCACCGCCTGGTTGCCGCTCTCGGTGAAGTCGACGTAGGTGGCCCCGTCGGCCGCGAGCTGGTTATCGCCCCAATCGGGGTGAAAGTACGGGTTACGAGAGAGGCCGTTGCGCTCGCCGGTGAAGGTGACCGCCGACTCGCGACC
Organism: uncultured bacterium; assembly: GCA_964610245.1. Taxonomy (GTDB): domain Bacteria; phylum Muiribacteriota; class UBA6191; order JACPRK01; family JACPRK01; genus CAZSVK01. The sequence goes on along the minus strand of CAZSVK010000156.1, from coordinate 9,955 downwards.
GCCGGCGGTCAGCTCGAAGAGGTTGCGGCCCGAGGTGTCGATGAACCTCGCCCTGAGCCGCATCCCGCGAGTCGCGAGCGGCCCTCCCAGGAGCACCTGGCGCGGCGGCGTGGCGCCGGCCGCCACGTCGCCGTCGGTCATCAGGAACGATCGCGGGTGCGAGAGCTGGGACGAGGTGGAGCCGTTGCGCCAGACCGACACGTCGAGCAGGTCGCCCGACCTCACCGCCTGGTTGCCGTTCTCGGTAAAGTCGACGTAGGTGTTGCCGTCGGCGGCGAGCTGGTTGTCGCCCCAGTCGGGGTGGAAGTACGGGCTCAGCGACTGGCCGCTCCGGCGGTTGACCACCCTGACGCCCGAGTCGCGGCCACCGGCGGTGAGAGCGTGGAGGTTGCGCCCGGCCTCGTCCTGCAAACGCAGATTCAGCCGTCCGGAGCGGCGGGCGACCGGTCCGTCGAGCACCACCTGATAGACCGGAGTGGTCCCCGCGACGATGTCGCCGTCGGTCACGACGAAGCTGCGCGGACGGGCGAGCGTCGACACCGACGAGCCGCTGACCGAGAGCGTGAGGTCGAAGGTGTCGCCCGCGCGGGCCGCCTGGTTGCCGGCCTCACTCAAGTCGACGGATACGCTGCCGTCGGCCGCCAGGGCGTTGTCACCCCAACCCGGATGGTAGTAGACGTCCCGGGCCAGGCCGTTGCGCCGATTCGTCACCCGCGTCGAGACGTTGCCGCCGCCGGCGGTCAGGTCCCAGAGGTTCCGGCCGAGCTGATCGGCGAGGCGCGCGCGAAAGCGCAGCGCCCGTGCGCCGGGGGGGCCTCCGACGAGGAACTCGCGCTCGGCGCGCGACGCCGCAATCTCCTGCGCCGTCAGCGCGACCTCCTGCGGCACCACGAGCGTCGTCGGCGAGGACCCTCCGACGCTCAGGTGGCAGCGCACCACGTCGCCGGCCGTGGCGCCGGGGGAGAAGGTCACGAAGGCCAGGCCGTCAGCCGTCAGCGCGTTGTCACCCCAACCCGGATGAACGTAAACGTTCACACGCTGACCCGTCCTGAGCAGCGTGAACCCCAGAGTGACCTGGTTGCCGCCGGCGGACAGCTCGTACAGGGTGCGCCCCCGGACGTCCGCAAACCGTCCTCCGAAGACCAGCGGAGAATCGGTGGTCTGCGCCGCGATCGGCGCGACGCTCGACGCCGCAAGCCACCAGAAGAGTCCCAGCCACCTCGTCCCCAGTTCGAGCATGCTCCGCCTCTGCATGTCGCACCTCCCGTCCCCGATCGATCTCGGCCCCGTCGATCGACTGGAAGCGTACACCCTCTCCGGTCCCGCCGGGGAAGACGCCCGCGCTCCGCCTTGACAGGGCCACCCCGTGTGCGGAGGCTGGCCCGGTGGGGCAGGCTTGGCCGGCCGCCCCGGGAAAGCGGCCCGGAGAGGTCCGCGCCCCCTCAACCAAGCCTGGAGGTCGTCGTGTCCCGTCTCGTTTCCTTCACTCTCGTCACCGTTCTCCTGGCAGCCCCCGGCGCCTGGGCCGCCACGCCCGGCACCGCGGAAGGCACCTACCTGGAGCGGCTCGCCGCCCGGCAGGCCAGGCTGCAACAGGTCATCGAGCACAGCAACGCCGGGCTCGCCTCCACGGCCGCCGAGCGCTCCGGGTCCCAGGCCACGGATTTCTGCCGGGCCCGCCTGGAGCTTCTGCAGGCGATGAGCGCCAACCTGGCCCTTCGCCGGGAGCGCATCCTGAAGGAGGCCGCGCGCCCCGCCCCGATGCGGGTACGGCGCAAGGCCGTCCGCCCCGCGCCGCAAGAGGTGTCCCAGCCGATGCCCGTGCCGGTGCGCGACGGGGCTTCGCCGGCCTGGCCGCCGGAGGTCGAGCGCGCTCGCGACGAGATGATCGAGCAGCGGCGTCAGGCGGAACTCGACGTCGTGGGAGCACGGAAGAGCGCGGACTTTATGCCCGACATGGCTCCTCCGTCGCCGTCGACCATGCCCACGATGGAGCCGGCGCCCACGCCCGGGATCCCGACGACGGGCGGCGAGGGGCGAACCGACTCGCCTCGATAGGCCTGCCCTCTGGGCCGATCGATGCTGAAGCACACCCAGGACAGTCCCGCGGCGCTCGGGCCGGGGACGATCCTCGGCGGCTATCGACTGGAGGAGATCCTGGGCGTGGGGGGGATGGGGGTCGTGTACCGCGCGATCCAGGTCTCGCTCGACCGCGAGGTGGCGCTCAAGGTCCTCTCGGAACAGCTCGCCTCGGACCCATCCGCGCGCCACCGCTTCGTTCAGGAGGGCATACTCGCGGCGCGGGTGGTGCATCCGAACGTGGTGCGCGTTCTGGACGTCTCGGAGCACGATGGCCGGCTCCTGCTCGCCTACGAACTGATCGTCGGAGGTACGCTGCGGCAGCGGCTCGACAAGGAGAAACGGCTGCCGGTAACGGAGGCGGTCGAGCTCTGCGCCACCTGCGCGGAGGTGCTGGCCCTGCTCCACCACTCGGGGATCCTCCACCGGGACCTCAAGCCGGCCAACATCTTCCTTTCTCCCGGTCGCGGCCCTCTCGTGGGAGACCTCGGCATCGCCAAGGACCTGGTCACTGGCCGGTTCGTGACCCAGGCGGGGTTGCTCCTGGGAACGCCGGCCTACATGGCGCCCGAGATGGTCCGGGGCTCTCCCGCCACCGCGTCGTCCGATCTGTACGCGCTGGGCGTCGTCCTGTACGAGTGCCTGACGGGAAGGCCCCCGTTCGAAGCGGCCGACCCCGGCGAGACGCTCAGGCGCCACATCTCCGAGCCGGCGCCCGATCCCTGCGCGATGCGGCCCGAGCTGCCCCCCGCCTACGCCGCGCTCACGGACCGGGCGCTGGCCAAGGAGCCCGCCGATCGATTCCCGGATGCGAAGGCGCTTGCGGCGGCACTGCGCCAGCTCCCCCCACCAGCTCCGCCCCGGAGCGGCATGCGGCCCGCGGCGCCCAGGACGGTCGAACTGAAGCTGGGCCGCCGCCCGTCGAGGCTGCCGGCCTCCGCGACGACGAGGCTCCAGGATCCTCTCGCGGCCTCGCCGGCCCGGCCCACGCGGGGTCGCACAGGATGGCTCCTCGGCTTCGCGGTGCTTCTGGCGGCCGCCGCGGTGGTCCAGCTGCTGAACGGCCGAGGCGAGCCGCCCGTCCTCCCGGCCTCCGGGGCGAACGCCACCCGGCCGAAGGCGGCCGTCACGCCGATCTCGCCCCCGGCCGCGGATCGGGTGGGGCCAACGACGCGTCCGATCGAGCCAAGCCCACGAGAGGCTCGCCACTGGCTCGCGGTCCCCTCCCGCGCGGGAGACGAGACCGCCTGGCCCGGGCTGGATGCGGCCTGCAGGAAGATGCGGGCCGGCGCGGCAGGGCTGGTCGAACTCAACGGTCGGCTCCGGCGGCAGGGCTCCGAGGGTAGGCCCGAGCAGATCCTGCGAGAGACGAGTCTCGCCTTCGACCCGATCGCCGATGCGGCCGCGAGCGCGCTCCGGGAGATGGCGCCAGTCGTGGCGGGCGGGCGGCCCGGCGCCGCCAGACGCGCCGGCGAGATCCTGGCATCACTCTACCTGCTGGCCGAGGAGTGCCAGTCCGAGTTTCGCTTCACGATGGGAATCTGGGTCAGCTCCGGCGGGGAAGCCAACATCATGCTGGAGGGCATGCGCGTTCCTCGGTTCCTGGATGCGCTTGCCCGGAGCATCGGCTCGAAGGCGCGCACACTAGCGTCGACGTTACCACGACCCATGCTCGAGTCCGCCGAACCGGCGATGAAGGGCGGCCTCGCCTGCCTGCGGACGCTGGAGCTACTCGCCTCGGACGGAGCGCTGCGACGCAAGCAGCAGCAGCTCGCGCTCGATGCCGGCCTCTCGTGCTTCACGCGGATGACGCGGCCGCCCAGACCTCCCCGGCCCGATGCTCTCGTGGCCAGGGCGCTGCTCGAGGCGATCTGGAGCATCCAGCAGCCGGCGGACGCGATGAAGACGACCCTCTCGACGCTCGAGTCCTTGAGGCAGCCCCCCGGGCCGGGTCCCGCCGAGCCCTGGGAGGAGCTGCTGGTGCTGGAGCTGTTCCTGGAGAGCCATCGCCTGGCCGAGCCCTACCAGGCCGGCGCCGCCACCCGGCAGGAGGGGATGGCGCGGCGTCTCGACGATCTGGTGGATGCCCGGGACCGGCTGATAACGCGGTGGCCGTACGATCCTCGAACGGCCCCGCCCGCACGCGGCACGGCGGCCGTGATCGACGCGGCGAGCCTGCACCTCGACATGCAGCGCGACTTGATCGACGTGCTGGCGACGACCCGTGCACTGGCCCGCCAACTGGGCGTGCCGCTCGGCCGGGAGGCTCCGATCCGGCGAGCGACGAACCGGACGAGGAGTTCCACGGCGAGTGGCCGATGACGGCCGTCGTCAGTCGATCGGAAGTCCGCCGCGGCCATCTTCGGAGCGGTTCGGGCTGGGCCGCCAGGCGGGAACCTCGGCAGGCTCGGCCTCCCCCCCGCGGTGCCCGAAGAGCCGGCGGAGCTGGGCGAAGAGGGGCGACCCCGGATCGGCCTGGAAGTAGATCTGGTTGCCCTCGCGAGTGCGAGAGAGCAGGCCGGCCCCGGTCAAGCGGGCCAGCTCGCGCTGAACGCCCCCGCGACCGGCCGCGAGCCTGCGGACGATCTCCATCAGGAAGAGCCGGCGCCCGTCCTCCTCGAAGAGCAGGCCCAGCAGCTCCCGGCGGACCTTCCCGAACAGGGCCTCCAGCGGCGACGCAAACGAAGCTTCGATACTCAGCGCAGGTACGTTCGTACTCATCTTGCTGAGATCATCGGCACGGAGGGCCGATTCGTTTCGGGGCCCAGCCGCGCACGGGAACTACCCACGAAGCCGCTCGGCCTGTTCCCACTGGTGGTGCTGTCACGCCTGGGCAGCCGTTGGCTGAGGCTCCGGAACGCGAAGCCGTCTCAGCGCGGCACGTAGGAGGCCAAGCGGAGCTGGCCGGCGAGTAGCTTCTCGCGCTCCAGCAGGAAGACGGCGATCTCGGGGCCGTCCAGGAGCATCCGGGCGCCGACGGCATCGGCGTAGGCCGTGGCCTCCTTGCGATAGGAGGCCTCGATCTCGTTGGAGAGGCCGCTCCGGAGCCCTTCCAGGAACTCGCGCCCCACCTTGTGGTGCGTCGGGTCTTTCTCGTCGGAGGTCACGCCCGGGACCTCGAACCACGGCACCGACCCCGAAGAGGCGTCCCACAACAGGAACTCGAGCTTCTTCGCGTCGAGGTTTCCCTCCTGGAGGGCATCGAGCACCAGCGCCGTGTTCTGCTCGATGGCGGTTCGAGCCAGCTTGGCCTGGGCCATCGCCGCCGAAAGTGCCGCGCCGGTCAGCTTCTTCGGCCCACGCGCGATGACGTCGGCCTCCTGCTGCGGCACGACGTCCGGCAGCCGCTCTCGCACGAGCCCCTTGAGCCGCAGCGCCTGATCGATCCAGCGGGGCAGCGAGATGAACATGCTCTTGACGCCCGGCACCGCCTCCAGCCTGAACCGCTGCTTCTCGGGCAGCACCGTGTTCAGCATGGCGATGGCCGAGTTGGTGCAATTGTTGTTGTAGGTGTTGTAGTACTCGGAATCCCGGTTCTTCACGGCAGCGTCGACCGAGTTGAGCAGGAGCCGGCGGCGCTGCTCGGGAGTGAACTTCAACGAGTATCGCAGCATTCGCTTGCCTTCGAGGGCAGTGCGCTTGAGGTCGTCCTCGATCATCGAGACCTGGTAGACGATCAGGAACTCCTTGCCCATCCCGCGGAAGAGGTCGTAGCGCTGGTCGCGGCGCAGGCGCGCCTCGACCGAGACCGCCAGCCCGCGCGAGGTCTGGCCGTCCGGGCCCACCACGGGGCGCTCGGCCGGGAAGGTGAAGTAGAAGAACACGTGGGCGGCCATCCACTCGGGGGCGAACGGCTTGATGACGAAGACCACATCCTCCACGGCACCGGGATCGATCGTCACCTGGCCGAAGCGGGCGCTGTTGCGGCAATCGCTCAAATCGTCGTAGCCCAGCCGGACGTCGTCCAGCACGACCTTCCCGCCCGCGGCCCCGGAGACCAGCACGGGTGGGCGCTGATCGGGATTGAAGGCTGTGACGGTGGCCGTGTCCTGGGCCGCCAGCGGGCCGGCGAGCAGGACGAGGGCCAGGAGCAGGTGGACCGGGAGAGATCGCGGTGTCAGGGCATGAGTCATTTGAGGAACCTCCGGGGGTTCACTCCTCCCTACGCGAGAACGCCTCGCGAAGTTGCCATCAGGCCGCGCAGGCCACGGCCTTCAGCGCACGGCGTCGGGCCAGGGCACGAAACGGGTCTTGGCCAGGGTGCCGATCGTGCGCGAGCCGAGCCGGGCGCCCACCAGCCCCAACTCGAGCACCGACCCGTCGCTCACGCTGAAGATCGTGTAGACCATCCCGATGCCGATGGCGCCGACGGCGCGCAACGTGGCGGTGACGCTCTGGCCACCGGCCGTCGGGGTACCTATCGTGAACGAGAAGCTGCCCTGCACGACGTCGCTGAAGGTGCCGGCCGGGACCACCCCCGCGGGCGCCCGAGAGAGCCGCACCGAACCGGCGAAACGGCCGTACGAGGCACTGGCCGAGCAGTTGACCGCGTCGGTGTCGAAGCTGAAGGACTGCCCGAGCTGTGACGCGAGGTCGAGCACGATCGGATTCCCGAGGCACAGGCCGCTCCCCTCCGTGAGGAACGCGAGGTTCATGGCCTGCCAGCGCGGATACTGGGAGGTGCGGGTCGTCGTCACGGTGCCGGCGGCCGAGGCGGTGATGCGCACCGTCACCGCGGCGGTGCTGACCGCCGTGACGTCGACGGTGAGCGTGCCGATGCCGGTTGCGCTCGACGAATCTAGCGCGGAGACCCGGTAGACGTACCGATCGCCGACCGCCGCGTCGGGGAAATAGGCCAAGACGGGCCGGGTGCCGTCGTGGACGGTGACTCGCAGATCGGTCACCAGACCGTCGAGCTCGACTCCGCGCATCGAGACGACGACGGAGCCCACGGCGCTGCTCAGATCGAGCGGGAAGCTGATCGTGCCGGTCGTCGGCAGGGCCTGGGCGGCGCCGCCCGCGACGCTGTAGGAGAGGCTGGCGAGCCGGCCGGAGACCGAGACGTTCACGATGGGATAGCGCAGGTCGGTCAGGAACTCCGACCCGCCGCTGGACGACGGGATCTGGAAGTAGACCGGCGAAGTACCCGAGGAGGTGAGCGCTCCGGCAGCCAGCGTCTCGGCAACGGTGAGCTTGGCGGCGCTCCCGCAGCCGACCGCCAGGGCCGCGCCCAGGATCAGGACGAGCCAGCAGGCGAGTAGACCTGTCTTCGGGGGGTGGTTCGAGTGTTCCAAGCGATCTCCTTCCGTCCCGGACGGCGCTCGAAAGCGCCCAGACACCGTATCACATCCGGGGAATGGGACGGGCGCGGAGGCTGGCGTCGGGGAGCTCACGCCTCGGCACGCCGCCGGCTGACGAGGCCCCGGAGCCGGTCTCCGAGTTCGCGGTAGTCCTGGATCGGCTTGGCCTGGTAGCCATCGGCGCCCGACTCTTCGAGCATCCTCTCGCGGTCGCCGGCCATCGCGTGGGCGGTCATCAGCAGCACCGGAACGCCGCGCGAACGGGAATCGGCGCGCAGCAGACGGGTGATCTCCAGGCCATCGACCAGGCGGTCCCGGTAGGTGCTGGTCGACAGCGAGACATCCATCAGGACCGCATCGATGCCCCCTTCCGCTGTGAGGCGAAGGACTTCGGGGACGTCCTCGCTGACGATCACCTCGTGACTGCCGAGCCGCCGGAGGCTCATGGCCGCGGCACGGGCGGTGCCGGGATCGTCCTCCACCATCAAGATTCTCAGCGAACCCGGGGCGTGTACCGGGGCCTGGTCGGCCGACCCGCGGACCGTGGCCGGAGTCGACTCGGCAGGGTCGCAAGCCGGTAGACAGGCCACCACCCACATGACGGCGAACGGTGGCCCGCCGTCAGCCTGCAACGGCACCCCCGCGAAACTCAGGAGCCCGTGGGCCTGCAGCGCCGCCGCCCGGGGTCCGTGAGTGCGGGCGTCCTCCACGACCACCAGCCGGTCCGTGGCGATCACCTCGGCAGCCATGCTTTGCCGGGGATGGAGCCGCTCGCCCTCCGGCAGAAAACCCCGTACGTTGTCGCCCCGGAACGACTGTACATTGGCCCGGGTCAGACCACAAGACCCCGGGGCGCTCGAGGGTACGCGCGCGGAACGCGGGGGAGCGGCTCAGTACGACTTGGCGAAGATGGCCCACTCCTCGGTCGGCTTGCCGGTGAAGAGGCACTTGCCGGGCCTGCGGACACGGTCGAGGGGCAGGCAGCGAACGGTGACGTTCAGCTCCGCGAGCTTCTCTCCGATGGAGGGGTCGTCGACGAAGGGGCAGAGAGCGAAGCCGCCGTGGAGTTCGGGCTTCTCGGCGTTCTTCGGGGTGAAGAAGGCATCGAACTCCTGCCGGTCGTGGATCTCGCGGGTGTTGGCCTTCCGGAACTCGAGAGCGCGCTGGAACAGGACCTGCTGCATGTCGGCCAGGATCTCGGGCGCGCGGGCCACGAACTCGGCCCGGAGCATCGACTCGCGCTGCTTCGGCCCGCGATCGCGCCGGCAGACCGACAGAGTGGCGCTCTGGACCTCACGGGGCCCGACCTCGACCCGGATGGGGACGCCGCGCTTGATGTGATACCAGACCTTCTCGCCGCCGCCGACCTCGCGATCGTCCAGCTCGACCTCGAGGGAGCCGTCGCCGAAGCGCTGGCCGCGCAACTCTTCCTTGAGGCTCTTGCAGTAGTCGAGTACCGCTTGACGATCCGCGTCGTTGCGATAGATCGGCATCAGCACGACCTGCTTGGGAGCCAGCCTGGGGGGCAACACCAGCCCGTCGTCGTCGGAGTGGGCCATCACGAGCGCCCCGATGAGCCTCGTGGAGACGCCCCACGAGGTGGTCCAGGCGAACTCGTGCGAGCCTTCCTGTCCCAGGTAGCGAATGCCGGAGGCCTTGGCGAAGTTCTGGCCGAGGAAGTGGGAGGTGCCCGCCTGGAGGGCCTTGCCGTCCTGCATCATCGCCTCGATGGTGTAGGTGTCGACGGCGCCGGGGAAACGCTCCCAGGAGCACTTCTCGCCCTTGACGACGGGTAGGGCCATGAAGTCGTGCGCGAACCGCTCGTAGATATCGAGCATGCGCATCGTCTCTTCGGTGGCCTCGGCGGCGGTGGCGTGGGCGGTGTGGCCTTCCTGCCAGAGGAACTCGGTGGTGCGCAGGAACAGGCGGGGCCGCATCTCCCAGCGGACGACGTTGGCCCACTGATTGATGAGGAGCGGGAGATCGCGATAGCTCCGGGTCCACTTCGCGAACATCGCGCCGATGATGGTCTCGCTGGTGGGGCGGACGACGAGCGGCTCTTCCAGTTCGCCGACGGGGACGAGCTTGCCGCCTTCGCGGGCCTCGAGGCGATGGTGGGTGACCACGGCGCACTCCTTGGCGAAGCCCTCGACGTGGGCGGCCTCCTTCTCGAAGAAGGAAAGCGGGATGAACAGCGGGAAGTAGGCGTTCTGGTGGCCGGTCTCCTTGAACATCTTGTCGAGCGACTTCTGGATGTTCTCCCAGACGCCGTACGCCCAGGGCTTGATGACCATGCAGCCTCTGACCGGCGAGGTCTCGGCGAGATCCGCGGCCTTGATGACCTGCTGGTACCACTCGGCGTAGTCTTCCGTGCGCGTGGGGGTGATCGCTGTCTTGGTTCCGCTCATCTGCTACCTCTGCTGCTTCCGCACCTTCGATTGACGCCGGCGGCTGGCCGGGAGTGCGCGTGATGGCCGCCATCATACGGGACGAGCGCCGATTCGGCAACCGAGCCGCCGCAGGGGCAGACCCGTCGGACTTGATCGGAGGGGGGACGGCATGCTGGTGCGGACTCT
>CAZSVK010000155.1:0-12212 GCA_964610245.1 uncultured bacterium | reverse complement strand
CCCTGCTGGTCAAGATGGGCAAGGGCGCGGCCGTGCTCGAGACGCTCGAGCACCTCTCCGTCGAGGACGCCGACCCGACGGTGCGCTACCAGGCCGGCAAGCAGCTCGCCGCCGTCAAGGGCCTCGCCACCGCCCCACCTTCCGAGGCGGTGCGAGCCGTGGAGCAGGCGGAGGTGCTCACCGCGGCCGACGTCGCGCGCTGGCTGGCCTCGTCAGAGGTGAGCGTTCGCCTGGCGACCGCGCTGAGGCTGGCGCGCAGCGGACGGCCCGATCTGCTGCCTCAGGCGCTGGACCGGCTGGGGCGCGAACCGGATCCCTGGGTGCTCTCGGCCCTGGTTCACACCGCCGGCCTGCTCGGCACCCGGCAGGATCTGCCCGCGCTGCAGCGCTTTCTGCAGCACCGGGTGGCCCGGGTCGTCGCCAGCGCGGTCGAGGCGGTCGCCGCCATAGGAGAGGACCTGGGTTTCCCGCTGCTCGTGCCGATGCTCGAGCACGACGACCATCGCGTGCGCGCGAGCGCCGTCCAGGCCCTCTTCCGGTTCGATCGGGCCCGGGCGCTAGCGGCGCTATCGGGGATGGCCGCCAGCCCCGAGGAGCGGCTGCGCGCGAGCGCGATCTACCTGCTGGCGGAGCTGGACGATCTCGAGGTGGTCCATCTCCTGCGTCAGCGGGTGGAGCAGGAGACGCTCGAAGAACTCCTGGAGAAGGCCTGCGCGGCGCTCGTGGCCCGCAAACAGGCCGAGGATCTCGGCCTGTTCGTCTACCTCCGCGAGCATGCCCAGGGAGCGCGCCAGGAGATCTACGCCCGTGCCCTCAACGCGCTGAAGGGCCGCCTCGGTGTGGACGATCTGACTGTCTCGGGCTTCTACCGGCGGCAGGAGTCGTCTCGGACGAGCATCCCCGTGGCGCAACCCTCCTTGGCGTCCCGGCCCTCCGCCTCGCGCTCCGGGTCCCGGGCGGCGGCCCCTCCTCGCGGCCTGGTCGGTGAGGACCTGCGTCGCTGGCTCCTCATCGGCAGCGCCCTCGCCTGGCTGGCGGTCCCGGCGTTCCTGGCCTGGCACTGGAGCGGCGCCCGGAAACCCTCGACGCCGCGCGTCGCGGCGACCTCGCCGGCCGCCGGACCAGCTCCCGCCTCGGGTCGCCTAGGCTCCGTCGCCGGCGCGACCACCACCGGCGCCGCCGGTTTCGTGACCGGCTCGCGGCTTCCCTCGCGGGCGAGCACCCCGCCCGCTGCCGACGCCCCGCCCTGGGAGCGGGTCCGGCAGGCGCCTCGAGGCTGGCCGCCGGCCGACTGGCAGTGAGCAGGCAGTATGATCTGCACCCGAGGGTGACGAGCATGAACGTGGTCCTGGCCGGAGGCAGCGGGTTCATCGGGCGGCATCTGCGCGAGCGGCTTGCCGCGCGAGGCGACCGCGTCACTGTGCTGACCCGGGGCCCTCTGCCCGCCGGAGGGCAGCCGGCCGGCGCCGTCACGACCGCTCGCTGGGACCCGGTTTCGGGCGAGGGGCTCGAGCCGCTGCTGGAGCAGGCCGATGCCGTGGTGAACTTCTGCGGCGAGTCGATCGCCGGGGGCCGCTGGAGCCCCGAGCGCAAGAGGCTCATCCTCGACAGTCGCCTGGGCCCGACGAAGACTCTGGCGGCCGTTCTCGGCCGTGTCTCCCGCCGGCAGCGGACCCTCGTGAACGCCTCGGCCATCGGCTTCTACGGCGACCGCGGGGACGAGGAGCTGACCGAGCAGTCCGGTCCCGGATGCGGATTTCTGGCGGAAACGTGCCAGAGCTGGGAACGGGCCGCCGTGGCAGCGGAGCAGGCGGGCGCGCGGCTCGTGCTGCTGCGTTTCGGGGTCGTGCTGGCGGCCCACGGCGGGGCGATGGAGCGAATCCTCACGCCGTTCAAGGCGTTCGTGGGGGGGCCGCTCGGTAGCGGCCTCCAGTGGTTCTCGTGGTTGCACCTGCGGGATGCGGCGGGGCTGGTCCTGCACGCCCTGGACCGCTCGGAGCTGAGCGGCCCGGTGAACGCCACCGCCCCAGCGCCCGAGACCAACGAGACCTTTTCCCGGCTCCTGGCCGAGGTGCTGGGACGGCCCTGCGCGTTGAGGGTGCCCGAACTCGCCTTGCGCGTGGCGATGGGCGAGATGGCCGCGATCGCGCTCGACAGCACGCGCGTGTTTCCGCGCGCCGCCGAACGCTCCGGCTACCTCTTCGAGTACCCCTCTCTGAGACCCGCTCTCGAACAGATCGTGTCGGGAACACTCACCTGACCCCGAGACGTCGGGGTCAGGTGACTGGCCCCCGCAACCACCTGAGGAACCGGTGCGGCCACGTCTCGCCGAGGGCCGCCCGCACCGCCCCCGCGTGCCTCCGGGCCAGCGCCGCGTACTGCACCTTCGCGCCGATGCGCCGGTCGTGCAGCAGCCGCTCGCACTCCAGCACCGCCACGATCGGCAGTCCGCGCTCCCGACAGCCGCGCCGTACCTCGTCCAGCTTGCCGGCACAATCCGCCGCGTCCGGCCGGAACTGAACGAGCAGAGCGGCCACCCGGACTTGCCGGCCCGGCGGGCCGGCGTCCACCCCGATCAGCACGGTCTTGGCCACGCCCGGGTAAACATCGAAGATAGGCTCCACCTGATCGGGATAGAGCGTCCGGCCGGCCGTCACGACCCGGCTCGAGTATCGCCCGACCAGCCACAGCCGCCCCTTCGCGTCCCGGTAGCCCAGGTCTCCCATCCGGTGCCAGCACCGGCCGGAGGAGGCGTCGCGGAGCTTGTGCCGGCGCGTCAGCCCCTCGTCCCGGTAGTACTCGCGATTCACGTGCGGGCCGCTCACCGCGATCTCACCTATTCCATCCACCGGATGCAATGCATCCGCAGGCTCCTCCGACGGCTCGATGATGCTCACCTCGACGCCCGGCGCCGGCCAGCCGACGCAGATGCCCGCGCCGTCCTCGGTCAGCGCCGCCGTCTCGGCCAGCAGCTCGCCCGCCTCGATCAGACTCACCGGCTCGGCCTCGGTCGAACCGTAGAGCGCGTGGAACTCCGCCATCGCGAAGACCGACGCCAGCTCCCGGACCAGCGCCAGCGGCACCACTCCGCCCCCCGTGAACAGGTGCCGCACCGAGGGAAACCGCTCGCCCGTCGAGCGGCAGTGCTGCACCAGCATCTGCAACACCCAAGGCGGTGCCGTCACCAGCACCGGCGGGAACTCGCGAAGCTGCGTCGCCAGCGCAGCCGCGTGGTCCGGCGAGGGCCGCCCCGGCGGAAAGCACGGCAGCACGGAGGTCCGGCCGGCCGAGAGGTCGTCGAGCGGGAAGGCCGGGAACGCGCAGAAGTCGACGCCCTGCAGCCGTTTCGCCTCGTGGTTGCCGAGCATCGCGAACATCGCCCGCAGATCGCCGTGCGTGCGGCAGACGCCCTTCGGCGCGCCCGAGGAGCCCGAGGTGAAGCTGATCATCGCCGGGTCGTCGCCGCGAACGGCCGCCGTCGGCACGTCGCGGGCCGGCCCCATCAACTCCGCCCAGGTCAGCGCCCGCGGCCACCGCATGGGGCGCGTCGCGAGCTGCAGCGGAATGCTCCGCAAGGCCCGCGAAGCGAGCCGCAACAGGTGCGCCCTCGGCACGCCGACGAACGCCCTGGGCGACATCGAGGCCGCGATCCGGTCGAGATTGGCCAGCCCGTCGGCGGGGTCGATGAACAGGCACACCGCACCCAGTTTCATCACCGCCAGCACGCTCTCGTACAGCTCGACGCTCATCGGCACCAGCAGGAGCACCCGGTCGCCCGGCCCTACCCCCCGCGCCGCCAGCCCCGCCGCCAACCGGTCGACATCCTCCAGAAGCTGTCCGTAGGTGACGACGCGGTGGCGAACCGCCGAGCCGCGGACCTCCACCGCCTCGACCAGCGCGGGCGTCGCGGGGCTCCGGAAGCCAGGTTGGACCTCGAACAGCCGGTGATAGCTGTTGTGTTCGACAGCGGCGCTCACGAGCGGCGCGATCCGTGTGCCGCGGCGCCACCGACCGGGTCGAGCAGCGGCCCGTAGAGTTCAGGACGCCGGTCTCCGACCCGATCCAGCTCGTACTCGCCCGGCCGGATGACGACGCGGTTCCGGTCGGCAGCGGCCGGGTCGATCTCGGCCAGCAGCAGCGCCGGCTCGTCTCCGGTGGCCGCGGCCAGCACCCGTCCGTGGCAGTCGGTGATGCGGCTGCGCCCGATGAACCTGAACCCGCGTTCCGTTCCGATGCGATTGACGGCCATGAAGAACAGGTGGTTCTCGTGGGCCCGCGTCGCCGCATGGTGCTCGGCCGAGACCTCGGCCCCTTCGGGCCAGTTGGTCGGCAGCGCGATGAGCTGGGCCCCCCGGAGTTTCAGCGTGCGGGACACCTCCGGGAAGCTGCCGTCGTAGCAGATGCCCACGCCCAGGCGGGCGGCGGGGGTGTCGAATGGCTCGAGCGGGCCGGCGCCCGGTTGCACGAAGCGGTCCAGGCCCAGGAAGGGGAGGTGGCTCTTGCGGTAGCAGCCGATGAGCCCGCGGGGTCCGACCACCACGGCCGAGTTGTAGAGCGCCTCGCCCTGCGCCTCGACCAGCCCCGCGACCACGACGCAGTTGCGGGCCTTGCAGGCGGCTTCCAGGCGTTCCGTGGCCGTCCCCGGCACCGTCTCCGCGGCGGCGCAGGCCTCTTCTCGGCTCGCGAAGCAGTATCCGGAGAGGGCGCACTCGGGGAAGACCACGAGCCCCACGCCTCGCTGGCCGGCCTCGTCGATCGCCGCCAGGATGCGCCCGAGATTGGCGGTGCGGTCGCCCAGGACGATATCCATCTGCACGGCGGCGATGCGGAGCGCGGACATGCCGTCGATTGTAGCAGGCTCACCTTGCCGGGGAGGCCGTACGATAACCATGGCAGGAGGCTTCATGAACCCCCGTCGCTGGATACTCGCCGCAGGACTCTGCCTGGCCTCGACCGCCCTCGCCGCCGAGGGCCCCAGGCCGGTCTTCGAGTACCTCGACGCCGGGGGCGAGCGCCACTACACCTCGGATCCCGAGGCCGCCCTCGGAGGGGCCGTCCGTGTCGCCGAGCCGCTCGATGCCGACGAGCCTTTCGCCGACGAGGAAGCGACAGTCGCGCTGACGCTCGAGCAGTACGTGGAGGCCTACTCGGAACCTCGCGTCGGGCCCGCCGACCTCTCTTTCCAGCTCGACCTGCGGAAACCCGGCGGTTCGCCGCCTCCGGCCACGCGCGAGCAGATGCGCCGCTCGGTCAAGCGGGCGGAGTTCTTCGTGATTCTCGAGCGGATGCTGCCCGTCGAGCAGGAGCGAGACCTGCGGGAGCGGCTGCCGGCGCTTCTCTTCCCGGTGCTGCGCTCCATCTATCCCACCGCGTACCTGAGCGTGATCCTGCACGACGGCGTGCGCACGCTCGACCGCGCCGACTGGGACCCGAAGCAGCCCGAGCCGACCGTCGTGGTCCGCTAGGCCGGCCTCCCCTACAGCCCGAAGTCGCTCACGGTCGTGGCCTGGCCGGAGGGCTCGCCCGCTTCGCGTGCTGCGCCGTCATTCTTGGACCCAGGGGCTCCGCCCCTGGACCCGCTCGCCCCCTCCGGGGGCTCGCTCTCCAGGATGTAGCAGGCGCTCGTGTGGACCTTCTTGCCGTCGCGGGTCTCGAACACCAGCTCGCCCTCGAGGGTGCGCTCGACGGGGCCGGCCAGCTCGAAAAACTTCAGGAGGCGGCCGTCCGGGTTGTAGAGGCTGACCACGGCCTTCGGGCCGGCGTTGTACCGCGTCGGGAGCGGCTTCTGGGGCTCGCTCGGGACCTGCGCCTGGCGGGGAGGGGGCTGCTGCATCCGTCCGAGCTGGAAGGCGACGGCCAGGAGGGCCGCTCCGATGATGCCCAGGAAGAGGTCTTTCACGGCGCCAGGTCTCCTTGTGGAAACGGACATGGGGTCACGGGTCCGATACCCGCCTTCCGGCGTTCGGCTGGCCTGCGCCAGCGTTCAAGAGTCGATGAAGGTGATGCCCTCGGGGTCGGCCTCCGGGCGTGGGCCGGCTGCCGCGGGAAGAACGGGCGCCCCGGGCAGGGACGCCCGCCGGATGCGCTCCAGCACGTGGGCCTTCTTGAGTTCTGAAAAACCCTCGAATTGCCGCGCGAACCGCAGCCGGTTATACAGGTGGAAACGGGGATAGTCGAGGTGGTCGAGTTCGGCGAGCAGGCGGCTCACCACCGGCACGTCGCGCACCGGCACCGCCAGCTTGACGCGGGCCTCCGACGAGAGCTGGGAGAGCCGTTCCTCGGTGAGAGGCTCGCGGCGGCGCAGCAGGGGTTGCAGGGCACTCAGCTCGCGCCACACGCGGGGAAAGGTCGCGCGCCTGGAGGCGAGCGCCGGGCCGCGGTCGGCCGCGCCGAGAGTGAGCGGGTCGAGGCCGGCGCCGAGGAGGTTCTCGTCCTCGATCTCCTCGAGGCGGCGGGGCAGCAGCTGGAGGTCGAACTCGAGCAGGCCCATCTGCCGCAGTTCCTGCATGAGGCCGGGGCTCGAGAGCTTCATCGGGGTCGCCAGGCCCTTGTAGGTCTCCTCGAGATCGGGCTTGTGATAGGGCGGCGGGTGAACGAGCAGCGTCCTGGAATCGCCCTGGAAGAGGTAGAGCCCGCCGAGCGCCGGCGCGGCGAAGGAGCCGGCCTCCCAGAGCAGGTCGGGCGGCGCCATCTCGCCGATATCGCCGAACACTCCGCTCAGCTCGACCACGCTATCCACCATCTTCTGGAGGTAGGTGCGGCTGAGGTAGTTCTCCGGCTGACTCAGA
The DNA here is from genome assembly GCA_964610245.1 of uncultured bacterium. Classification (GTDB taxonomy): domain Bacteria; phylum Muiribacteriota; class UBA6191; order JACPRK01; family JACPRK01; genus CAZSVK01. The sequence goes on along the minus strand of CAZSVK010000155.1, from coordinate 5,424 downwards.
CCGCGATCCAGCTCGGCCACGATCCCGAAGCGCGCCAGGATGCCGCTGGTCGAGCGCAGCTCGAGCCGGGCCGATTCGACCGCCGAGAGTTCTTCCAGGCTGGTGGGCGGGGCGGGCCGCACCGTCAGGATGGCCAGGATCGCCTCGCGGCGCGTGATCGCCTCGACGAAGGGAGCGCAATGGAGGAACAGCCGATCGAGCAACGCCTCCTCGAAGCTGAACCGCTCCGAGCCGTGCCTGACCCTGCCCTGGCCCGACCCCGCGATCAACCAGACCGAGGCCCCAGCGGGAATCGCCGGAGGCTTTGCCGCAAGCGCCGCGGCCAGCTCGGGGCACTGCCCGGCCCGGTCGACGTCGAAGGCCGGCGCGCTCAGCTCGAGGCCGAGGAGCGCCGCCGCTTCGCGATAACGCGCGGCCTCGTCGCCCTCGACACGCCAGGCGGGAGCGAGCCAGGGCGGCGATTGCGCGATGACGGTGTTGTCGGACGAGGTCATGACGAGACGCGTCCCCGGCGGTCGAGGGCCCAGAGCGTGGCCGGCTCGCCGCGCTCGTCGACCGTGCCGAGGCGGGTCTGGACCTCGGGAGAGCAGAGGACGTAGCGGCTGCGCTGTTCGCGGAGGCTGACGGGCCGTGGGCGATCTTCGCCCAGGAACTCGTGGATGAGCGCGGGCTGGGCCAGACTGCTCTCGACGATGACGCGCTCGAGGGTCAGCTTGAGGATGCAGGGATGCTCCAGGCCGTCGAAGAGGCCCCGGATGGCCGGCGCGTTCTCGGGGCAGGGGACGTAGTAGGGGCCGATGGTGTAGCGGTCGACGCTCTTGGGCTGGGAGTCGTCCCGGAACGACAACGGCTCGAGCAGCTCGGCGAGCGGGCGCTGGAACCCCTCGCGCAGCCTGGCCGCCAGGTCGGAATCTTCCCGGATGCGCTCGAACGGGCGGGTGCCGCGCTGCTGGGCGAAGAAGGCGAAGTAGTGCCGGAACACTCCCGCGCGGGCGTCCCAGCCGCGCCAGCCCTGGCGGATGAACCGGAGGAACTCGGTTTCCTTCAGCAGCAGGGGATTGAGGATGCGGAACTCCTCGGCCAGCTCCGAGCCGCGGATGCGGCTGAGGTAGCTCATCCGGCCGAGCGCGGCGTGCTCCTCGGTGGGGAACTCGCCGGCGAAGATCCGGCGGCGCATGCGGGCGAGCAGCTCGGCCTCGCTGGTGCCGGCCTTGACGCTGGCCTCGGCGGCCAGCCACTCGCTGAACAGGAACAGCAGATCCTCGGTGCAGGGAAAGCCCGAGTCGTCGCGATCGATCGCGCCGCGCGGCAGGAGGCCCTGGGTCGCGTAGAGAGGGGAGAGAGCTTCGACGGTGCTCGCGATCAGCCGGCAGTAGTGAGCGACGGCGGCCTGTTCCAGCTTCCGGAGGACCTCGATGAGGCCCTTGAGCCGGTAGGCCAGCATCAGGAGGTAGTCGGATTCGGGCGGGGGCGTCGCCTCGTCCTGGTCGTCTATGACCAGCAGATCATCCACTACTCCATTTTACGACGGATCACCTCCGAGGCTTTGTAGAAGATTGCGAGATCGAAGAGTCCCAGCACCACGGTGCCCAGCAAGAGGGTCTGCAGGGAGAGGACCGGCCCCAGGATGGCGCTGCGGACGACCTCGACGGTGTAGGTGAGCGGATTGAGCCAGACCACGGCCTGGATCCAGCCCGGCATCACCTTGACCGGCATCAGGGCGGTCGAGAGGAAGAGCAAGGGCTGGGTCAGGAAGCCGGTGATGGCGAAGAAGGCCCCGTGGCTGGGGAAGACGAACGCCAGCATCAGCGACAGGATGGTGAACCCGACGGAGAGCAGGAAGCAGATCCAGAGGATGGCCGCGAAGCCGAGCAGGCCGGTCTCGACGCGCACGCCCATCGCGAAGGCGACGGCGAGAATGATCAGGGTCTGGACGAGACTGAACGCCGACGTGAAGATGAACCGGCTGGCGAGCAGCGAGCCGCGCGAGGCGGGCGTGGCGAGGATCTTGGCGAGCATCCCGCTCTCGCGGTCGAACAGGAGTGGGATTCCGCCCATCATCGCGTTGCCGAGCACCGTGAGGGCCAGGATGCCCGCGGTCTGGAACGCCAGGTAGCTCGAGGTCCCGAACATCTCGGGGCGCCACTTCGCGACGCCGCTGAACACGTTGCCGAAGAGCAGGAGCCAGAGGAGGGGCTGCATCAGACCGAAGACGAGCATCATCTTCTCGCGCTTGGTCTGCAGGTACCAGCGGCGGGTCAGGGCGCGGGTCTCGGTCCAGAACGAACCGTACGTATCGGGGGCCAGGAGGGCGGCTGCCGCGTGGGCGGTCGGGTTGGCGTCTACGGAGGTCATCGCGGGGGGAATCTGCCTTTCAGTCTCGCATCGAGTGGCCCGTGAACTTGAGGAAGACGTCGTCGAGCGTGGGGCGCGAGTAGGTGAACTCGTCGACCTTGAGTCCGGTCGCCGAGACCGCCTCGAACACGCGCGGCACGGTGTTCTCGCCGGGTTCGACGTAGAGCACGATCTGGTCCGTGAGCGACATCTCCCGGACGAATGGCAGGGCGCGCAGGCGCGGCTCCAGGTCGCCGGGCACTCGCTTCATCTCGGTGGCCGGGACGGTGAGGGTGACCACGTCGCCGCCGACGCGGGCCTTGAGTTCGTGGGGCGTGCCGATCGCCTGGATCGTGCCGTGGTCGATGATCGCCACGCGGTCGCAGAGCCGGTCGGCCTCTTCCATGTAGTGGGTCGTCATCAGGACCGTGGTGCCGCCGGCGCGCATCCGGCGGATGTAGTCCCAGATGCGGGTGCGGGTCTGGATATCGAGGCCGAGCGTGGGCTCGTCCAGCACCAGCAATCGCGGCCGGTGGAGGAGCCCGCAGGCGATGTCCAGCCGCTTCTTCATCCCCCCGGAATAGGTCTTCACGCGATCGTCGGCCCGGTCGGCCAGCTCCACCAGCTCCAGCACCTCCTGGACGCGCCCGGCCAGCTCCGAGGATGGGATGTGGTAGAGCGCCGCCTGGAGTTCCAGGTTCTCGCGGGCGGTCAGGGACTTGTCGACGGCGACCTCCTGGCCGACGTAGCCGATTCGCCGCCGCGCCTCGTCGGGCGAGGTCGCGACGTCGAAACCGTCGACGGTGACGGTGCCGGCGGTCGACTGGGCGAGCGTGACCGCGATCTTGATCGTGGTGGTCTTGCCGGCGCCGTTCGGGCCCAGCAGGGCGAAGATCTCACCCCGCTGGACGCACAGGTCGATGCCGCGCACCGCCTCGACGCCGCCTTCGTAGACCTTTCGCAGGCCGGTGATGTTCAGGATGCAGTCGAGGCAGGGGAGTGTGGGCATGAAAGACAGGGGTCAGGGGTAAGGGGTTGGGGGTCAGGAGGGACAAGGGAGCGGCCGGCACCTTCTATATGACCGCCGAGAGGGGGCCGCCGACAACCTTCCTCGTTCCTGATCCCTAACCCCTTACGCCCAACCCCTCTCTGGTCTTCCACTCCGCCGCCCAGCGGGCCAGCGCCAGGGTGACGCCCATGAACAGGCCCAGCGCGAAGTACAGGCCGAGCGCCAGCGTCTCCGGCTGGAACGAGGTCACGCCGACCGCGGCGCCCGAGATCACCAGCACCGCGGCCGCGCGCAGTCGCCGGCCTCGCGTGGTCGTTCCGTGGAGGATCATCCCGAAGCTGATGAGCAGCGCCAGGGCGAAGGCGACCGACCGGTTGAGCCGGCTCGTCTGGCGGGTGACCAGGCGGGCCTCCAGGAAGGGGGCGGCGCTGGACGGGTCCAGGATGTCGAGCGAGTAGTTGTCGACGCGGGTCATCTGGGGGAAGGGGACGCGAAGGGGCGGGGCGGTCTCCTCGAACAACCGCCGGCCCCGGGTCTGCGACTCCTGCTCGCCGGCCTCGCCCGCGTAGGAGACCTCGCGATAGGACGAGTTGGCCTGCATGTTGGTCGCCAGCGGCACCGCCTCCAGGTCCCTGGGCAGGGCGAGCTTCCAGCGCAGCGTGCTGACCGGCAGGTGAATTCGCGGCAGGACGAACTTCAACGTCGCCCCCTCGACGAACGGCTCGCGCTGCTCCCGGAAGGTCAGGTCGACCGGGAAGGCCGCGGCCTGCGTGTTCTGGACGCCCGACTTCTCGAGCGGGATCAACAGGTCGCCCGAGGCGTCCACCGCGGGCACCACGGCGGTGCCCGACACGAAGCTGTCCATCACCCTGGCGCCCTCCGGGAGTCTGACGCGCAGGAACTGCTCGGAGTTGTTCTTCACCAGGAAGTGGGCCCTCGAGAGCAGCAGCCCGTCGCGGCCGGCGTGGGTCCACAGTTCGGCCAGATCCGCGACCGCCGTCAGCAGCCGCACCTGCTCGTGCCGTTCCACCCGCAGCCGCACCGTCGCGTCCGGCGCCGGGCCGGTGCCGCCGTGACGCACCGCGGCGAAGAGCAGCCCCAGCGGCCGGTCGCCCGGCCGGGTCAGTCCCGGCGGGGCCTGGGAGGGGTCGAGCTGCCTGATGCCCGCGGGCGGCTTCTCGGCCTCGACCTGCAGGTTGCCCTGGGACGAGAGCCCCAGGAACAGCTTCTCGCGGTAGGCGCCCTCCACCCGAGGCAGTGCCACCTCGTAGGGAGCGCCTTCCTCGCGCGACGCCTCGAGCGTCAGCGTCAGCCCGACGCGGCCCGAGACCGCGGTCTTCCACTCGATGGACAATGCTTGTCCCTTGGGTCCGGTTGCGACCGACCAGTCGGCCAGCTCGCGCGAACGGGCGTCGATCACCGCCACTCCGGGCTGCAGCTCCAGCACCGTCCGGCTCACCGGCCGGTGCTCGACCGTCAGTTCGACACGGCCCTCGAGGCGCACCGTCCGCTCGGTCACGTGGCCGAGCAGGCACAGCTCCGCCGCCACCTGCGGGCGGGCTTCGACGGCCGGCTCCGAGGGAGGCGGTTCCGGCGTCGTGCCGGCGGTCCCGGCGTTGGTCCACGTCAGCCGCACCTCGGGCCCGGCGCGCAGGGAGCCGCCCGTCTCCGCGGGGTCCATCACGCCGCCGGCCAGGGAGAAACCCCGGTAATCCGGCTGCTTGTCCGGCAGCTCGACCGTGCCGATGGCCGCCGCCGGCACCGCAAACGCCAGAGTGAAGCGGGCGCCGTCGCGCACCACCGGAGCGGTGAACGTCTGGGTTATAGTGACCGGGCCCTCGGCCTCCAGCAGGTAGAGACCCGGCCCCCTCGCCGGCAGCAGCGTCACGGGCCTGCCCGCGCTCTCGGCCTCGGCCGGACCGCCCAGGGTCACGCCCGCGCCGGCGAGCGCCAGCGACTTCCAGCCGCGGCCTCGGGTGGTGGCCCGGAACACGGCCTGGATCCGGGCCGCGGGATAGTCCGGCGAGATCCGGTAACGGGCCTCGCGAAGCTCGGCCTCGGGCTCGCCTACGCCACGCAGG
>CAZSVK010000154.1:11118-12221 GCA_964610245.1 uncultured bacterium | reverse complement strand
CGTGCAATCCGTGCCGGGTCCAGGGCGGGGCTCCCGCCCTGGCGGGGGACCGGGGGCGGAGCCCCCGGAGAGCGGCTGGATTCGATTTCTTCACACGCTCCGAGCCCACTTTCCACGACTGCACCCAAGAAATTCGGTGCGGTTTTCTCCCGGCGGCAGGCAGAATGGTCTGCCGACATGCCAAAACGTATCGTCTTCGTCATCCCGCCGTTGATCGAGAAGGTGTGGACCTTCGCGGCGTTCCTCGGGCTGTTGGAGTGGCTCACGCTATTCAGGCGAAAGAAGGGGCTCCGGCTGATGGTCTTCATCGATCCCGTTCCGAGAAGGGAGTTCTTCGGTCCCGTCAGAGATGCCTACAGGTACGTGAAGTACACCCTACTGGGCTCGAGCGATCTCATCGGTTGACGAAATTCGACGCATCTCTCGAAGCCTTTGCCGGGGGGATGGCTCTCACAGCGGTAGCCCATGGCGAACATCGAAGGCCAGTCCAACGCAGAGAAAGGGACCGCGGCCGGCAGCGCGGGGGCTCGTCCACACGTGCGGATTCCGCCTCCGGCCCTGTTCGCGGCGTGCTTCGTGGCGGGCCTGGGGGCGCAGTGGCTCCTGCCGCTGCCCGCCGGGCCATCGGGGTTGATGCGAGTGCTCGGAGCTGGCCTGGTGCCGGCAAGTCTGCTGCTCTTCCTGGGCGGGGTCCGGGAGTTCCGCCGCGGGAACACCTCGCTGCGGTTGGACCGGCCCGCGACCTGCCTGCTCCGGGACGGTCCCTACCGGTACAGCCGTAACCCGGTCTACGTCTCGCTCTCCCTGCTCCTGACGGGGCTTGGATGCTGGCTCGAGAACCCATGGCTCGTCGCGCTGGTCATTCCGGCGATCGCGGTGCTGTCGCTGTGGGTGATTCCACAGGAAGAGGCCTATCTCGAAGGCAAGTTCGGAGCGGAGTACGCGGCGTACCGGGCCTCGGTGGGTCGCTGGCTGGGAAGGCACCCGGCTGCCAACCTGACGGCGGAACCCGACGGCGGAGCCGCGCGGGCAGCCCGGCTGAGAGGGTCGGTCGCGGCCCTGCTGGCGGTCGGCGGCCTGGCCTTCGTCAGCCTGTACTACGA
>CAZSVK010000154.1:0-11067 GCA_964610245.1 uncultured bacterium | reverse complement strand
GGCTCAACTACTCCGACGAAGGCATCGCCGTCGATTCGGCCGTCCGGATCCTCGATGGCGAGATGATCGTGCGAGACTTCGCGCAAGCCCCTCAGGGCCGGTTCTACCTGCTGGCGCTGTTCCTGAAACTGCTCGGGCACGTCGATCAGGTCAGCATCAGGGCCGTGATGGCCGTCCAGAAAGTGCTGTCCGCGGTGCTGGTGTTCCTGCTCGCCTGCCGGATCGTCCCACTGCGGTGGGCCCTGGCGCCCGCCATACTCACGCTGGCGTTCTCCGGGCCCTTCCACAAGGCGACCCTGGTCCTGGCGTATGTGGCGCTCCCTTTCCTCGCGAACTGGCTCTCAGATCGGCCCTCGCGCTTCCGGAGCGCGGTTGCCGGTGCGGTCCTGGGCCTGGCCACCTTCTGGAGGCCCGAGATCGTCGCCTCGATACTGAGCTGCATGATTCCCTGGCTCGCGGCGGCAGCCAGAAGAGGCTGGCTGGTCCACTGGCTCGTTCTTCTGGCGGCGGCCGCCGGCATCCTGCTTTCCGGAAGCGCCGCCGTGGTGGCGAGTGCCACCCCCTTCGGTTGGCACTCGACACCGACCGCGGCCGAACTGTTCACCCAGGACGGCTGGCAACGCGTGGTTCGAGACCGCTTCCTCGGCGTCCCGGAGCGGCCGATCTGGCACCTGCCCATTCTGGCGATCATCGACTTCAGTTCCGCGGCCAGTGGCGGGCTCCCTGTCGCCCGCGACTGGGATACGGCCTGGGCGCGTCCCCCGGAGTCCGGGATTGCTCTCGGTGTCTGCCTCAAGTTTCTGTTGCTGCCCATGTTTCTCCTGACGCTTCTGTTCGAAACCCGGGCATCCCTTCGAAGGCAGGACCTGCCGGGCCTGCTGCTCTGTTGCGTGTCGGCCGCGGCCCTGCTCAAGTGCGCAGCCCGGGTCGACCTGCCGCACTTCGCCCAGTTCCTGCCGATGGGGTCGATCCTGGTCACGATTGGGGTCTGGCGGGCCGCGCAGACCCCGTGCGGTCCGCGGCTGGGCTTCGTGCTGCGGCGCGTCTTCCCCGGGGCGGCGCTGGTGGCATGGTCGCTGCTCGTGGCGTCCAGTTTCTGGATCGTCAACTCGTACTCGGGTTCCATCGGCGTTCTCCGGATGGCCGAGGTCCGGCTTCCCTATCGGGGATTCGAGCTGCGAACGACTCGTTCGGATGCCCGGGACTTGCGAGAGTTGCTCGACTTCGTCAACGCAAACCGCAAGCCCGGCGACAGGATTGTGGCCCTGCCCTTCTGTCCTCTTCTCTACGCTCTGCTGGACACGCACGCGCCTTCCTGCTTCTCGATGGTCTGGTTCCCTCCGGCAGTGGCGCCATGGGTGAAGAGCTATGTCGGCTCTCTCGCCTGGCAGGTCGCCCGAAGGTTAGACATCCGGTGGGTCATCCTCGACGGCGATCCGGCCTATCAGACCCCGCCCCTCGAGGTGCAGATGCCCGTGCTGTGGGCCGACCTTTGCCGTTGCTCGGAGGTTGTCTTCGAGAACGCGCGGTTCAAGGTCCGCAAGGTGGACTTCTCCCGCGTTGACCTTCCCGCCGGCCCCCGGGAGGGCCCGCTCTTCGGGGCAGGCGGTGGGCCAGGCTCCTCCGTTTCCCCCTCGCTCAGCCTGCCGGGTGGGGACACCGTAGCGGGGAGTCCGCCATCGCCGAGCGGGAGACGGTAAGATCGGAGTCTCGCTTCCCGGTTTCCTTGAACACATGGCTTCGCTACCGACCACGCCGCCCCAAGCCGCTGACGCCTTCGGGCCACGGCGTGGAGCGAGGAGCCTGACCGACTTGGTTTCGGCTGTCTGGAGCCATGCGCTCGCTCGCGTCCGAGATGCCCTGGCCCTGCTCACTCGCACCCGGCTCGCCGTTCTCGCCTTGCGGGGTTGCCCGATCGAATTCAGCCTGCCCGGCCTTCCCCGTCGGAACTGGGGCCCGTTCCGGCCGCATCGACGCACCCCGGCCGGTTACCACAAGCCTGGCCTCGATGAGTACGGGCCCTTCTACCGCGGTGATCGCGCTTATCCCCGGTTCTCTGCCTGGTACTCCGGTTTCCTCACCGACGAGACAGGGCGGGTTTTCATGCTCCGGGTCTCGTTCTTCCCGCCGCACAGCCGCTACTACCCCGGCGGTGAGGTGGAACTTGTCCCGTTGTCAGGAGACTCGGCCTGCTCCAGCGGGGACACTCCCGCCTATCGACTGAGCTGGGATTTCGAGGCTGGTCAGTCCGAGCAGACCTCGGAGGTATCCGCACTGCGCGCCGGCGGGCAGGCATCCTTCGAAATGAAGGTCACCCGGGCGGCGCACACGCTTGCGGTGGACGGGCCGGAGTTCGCCCTGGAACTCGACCTGCGCGGGATGGAGCCGGTCTTCTTCTTCAACCGAGGCCATCCGGTGCCAATGCCGGGCTCTCCGAACTTCCTGATGGGCTTCGAGGAGTTCCTGGACGGCGCTGGCACCCTGCGCCTCCCGGAAGGTCAATGCCGAGTCCGGGCCAGCTTGGTCGGGGAACGCACGTTCTTCGACGGCGACAAGTGGGGCTGGTTCGAGCAGGATTGGATCACGCTCCAGTCCGACGAACTCGAGCTGTTCCTGTTCCGGGTGAGGTTCCGGGATCGACGCCTTCCCCCCGGGGTGAGATCTGGCACCTACGCGGAGGGCTTCGTCCACCTGAGGCAAGAGAAACGCGTGCTGGCTCTCTTGGGGCTCGAGATCGAGCACACGCACTACGACCAAGGCCCGCCCGATCCCGTCCATGGCCGCATTCCACTCGGGCTCACGGCCCGGACCACCTACGGCGGACTCGAACTGGATCTGCGGTTCCGGCTGGTCGGCCGTCGCGGGATGGAACTTGCACTGCTCTGTGACGGAAGCGTCCGGGTGGGGGATCGCGCCTTCGAATTGCGTTCGGCGCTGACGTGGGACGAGTTCATGCGTCATGAACCGACCGGCTCGGCGTAGCCCAAGTCCCCCGGGTCCGGGAGAGGCCGGGCATCCATCTGTAAACGCCCCGGCGAACCCGCATGGACGCGAGGTTCCAGGATCCCGCTGACGCAGACTGAGTCGGTGTTACAGTGGCTCCCGTGGCTCCGCGAAGAGTGCTTCTCGTACACCCCCGGCAACGAGTGTCCTTCTGGGGGTTCCACCATTCGTTGTGGCTGCACGTCAAGCGCGCGATGCACCCGCCGCTCGGGCTGATCACTGTCGCAGCTCTGCTGCCCCGGGACTGGGAGGTGCGCCTGGTCGATCTGAATTTCGACCGACTCGCCGATGACGAGATCCTGAGGGCCGACATGGTGTTCACGGGCGGGCTGAACAACCAGGCGGATTCGCTACTCGAGCTCCTCGCTCGTTGCCGTGCGCTCGGTTGCAGGACCGTCGTGGGAGGTCCGTTCCCCAGCAGCCATCCTTCCTGGGTGAAACCGGTCCCGGACCATCTCGTGCTGGACGAGGCCGAGGTCACGCTTCCGCTGTTTCTGGAGGACCTGGAGAGAGGCCGACCGCTGCCGAGATACCGATTGGAACAGAAGGCCGACCTTTCGAAGTCGCCGGTCCCTCGGTTCGAGCTACTGCAGCTAAGGCGCTACGGGACAATCGAGCTCCAGTTCTCGAGGGGTTGCCCCTTCGAGTGCGAGTTCTGCGACACGGGGGCGCTGTGCGGGCGCATCCCGCGCACCAAGACGCCCGAGCAGACTCTGACCGAGTTTCAGACGCTGTACGACCTGGGCTATCGCGGCCCGGTCTATCAGGTCGACGACAACTTCGGGGCGAACAGGCCAGCGGCGCGCGCGTTGCTGGACAAGATGATCCCCTGGATGCAGGAACGTGGCTATCCGTTCCTCATTGCCACGCAGACCTCGGTGGAACTGGCCGATGATCGGCCGTTTCTCGACTCGATGCGGCTGGCCGGGTTCAAGCGAGTCTTCCTGGGCCTGGAGACACCGTCGTTCGAGGGCCTGCGAGAGACTCGTAAGATGCACAATCTGCGCCCCGACTTGCTCGAGGCTGTCCATACCTTCGTCGAGCATGACCTCGAAGTGATGGGCGGCTTCATCGTGGGCTTCGATAGCGACCCCGACGACATCTTCGAGCGGCAGTTCGACTTCATCACGCGAAGCGAGATCCCCTTCGCGATGACCGGCATCCTGGCGGCCCTTCCCAACACGCCGCTGTGGACGCGTCTGGAAGGAGAAGGCCGTCTGCTGGGGACGCACTCGTGCGACCCGTTCGGTCCCACGAACTTCGTCACGAGGATGGACTCGACGAAGCTGCTGGAGGGATACCTGCGCCTCCTGGGCTCGATCTTCGCCCCCCAGGCCTACTTCGATCGCGTCCTGGCCCTCGTGGCGCGGCTGTCCAGGGCTGGCCACCCGCGGCTGCATCGCAAGGCGTTCGGCTGCTTCCAGATCCTTGGAATGACCGTGGCGGCCGTGGTCGCGCAGGGCCTTCTCTCGCCTTACCGTGGCATCTGGTGGCGCTTTCTGTGGCGCCTGGTGACCACCTACCCCCGCCAGTACCTCGTCGGGTTGGTAGACTCGGTCCTGGGCCACCATCTCATCCGCTACACCGCGGAAATCCTGCAGGCGAAGGGCGAGCACCCGGCGGGGGCGAGCGGGTGCAGGGGCGGAGCCCCTGTGTTCAAGAGTGACGGCGCAGCACGCGAAGCGGGCGAGTCCGGATTGGAGGAGGGAGTTCCCACGCTCATGGCCGATGGCCTCGACGTGGGTGACCCGACACGCCCCAGGGTGCTTCCAGGTGGCTCGCAGTGAAGGTTCTCATGGTTGCACCGAATCGCTACAAGCCCGCGGTGGCTCCTCTCGGGCTGGATCACGTCTGCAATTCGCTCGTCCGCGCCGGCCTCGAGGTCGTGGACTTGAACTTCGACCCGGAAGGCGACATCTACGAGCGGCTCGCGAGAGACCGGAGCATCCATTGCGGCCGACTTCTTCATCCCGTCGCGGGGGAAGTGGCTCCCCAAGCTCCAGGCGCGCGGTGCCGCGACCGTCCCAACCGCGGAACCTGCCATCTACCTGCCGGGATGCCGATCGTCGAAGACCGCGGCGAGATTGCCGTTCTTGCGTCTGCCCCCCTGGGCAACCGCCTTCAGGAAGACGGACTTGAGCGACTCGATCGCCATGGCTGATCTGAAGGGAGTCGACCGCTCCAGCACCTTGACAAGACATGCAAGGGCGCGGTGGGTCAAGCTGCCAGGGTCGTCGAACATCAGCTCGGCAAGCTTGCCTCGCTCGATGGCGCGGGCCGCCATCTTCTCGTAGACGGTCTCGGGATAGAAGACCCTCCCGGCGCGGGGCCGCATCCGGAGAGCCCCCTCCGTGCACCCCGAGATGCAAACGCCGCACCCGATGCAGAGGTCCTCGGTCAGAACGGCCCGCTTCACGGAGGCCTCCCCCGGGGCCGCGCTTGCGAGCTCGAAGGCCTTGGTGGGACAGGCGATGACGCAATCGCCTCGCCCTGCGCACCTCCCGGGGTCGAGCTCCACAATCCAGTTGGACGAGACGACGGCGGTTCGGATGTCATACTTCCGCATCGCCTCGAGCATGCTGCAGCAGCAACCGCAGCAGTTGCACAGGAAGGTCATCCGGCGCTGGACGTTGTCGGCGATCTGGACGAGTCCCCGTTGCTTGCAGTCCTCGAGGATGTCCATTGCCGCACCCGGCTCGAGTCGCTCGGCAAGGCCGGCACGCACCAGAGAGTCGGCGGCATATCCGAGGCTCAGGCACGCCCGTTGCGGGTTCGCACAGGCCAGACCAAGGTGGCTCTTCCTGTGCCGACAGGGACAGATGCCGACGGCGACCGAGGACGCTTCGCGCACCACGAGGCTCGCCCGCTCCCAATCCAGGATCTCCGCATGGTCCGCCCCGGCAATCGTCTCCTCACGGACCATCGCACGACCAAACTGGGTCGTCCCCTCGAAGGCGACGGTGGGGAACTCAGCCGTGCCGATCATGAATTCCTCGAAGAGCCTTGCCAATTCGGCCTGGGGGAGCTCCGGACGAAGGCGCATGAAAACCATCTCGTAAAACCCCAAGACCACGGGAGGGAGCGCAAAGTAGCGCTCGCCGTCGAGCAAGAGATCGAACATCAACCCACGGTGGGCAAGTTCCTCGAGCCTCCTCTCCAGCTCGCGTGCGGGCAGCCGGACCCTCGCCGCAAGGGTGTCGAGCCTGGTGGGGCTAGAGGGGATCTGCCGTGCCAGCTCGGCCTCCTCGGGACTGAAGAGAAGCATCAGGATCTTCAGGAAGACCGGCGCTTCCGGCGCCGATGAGACCATCTCACGATAGCGCCGCTGCAACAGGCCATACTGGGCTGCGATGTGATGGGCCATCGAGGGGCTTGATGAACGAGTCGAACGCAGTCAACGGGAGATGCCCCGCGCGCCTGTCGATGGGGTCTCGGTTGCGCCTGCGACCAGACCTCGGCGTGAATCGGCCCAATCCAGCGGCATCAGGACATGCGGCCAACGCACCGCGAAGACGGGAAGAGCGCGGCGGACGCGAAGCGCAGGTGCTGGGCGAGACGCCTGAGACTCAGTCGGACACTGCGCCATCGCCGGCGCCACTCGGGCACTTGACCGGACAACTTCGAGGCCGGTGTTCCCTCGTGGTCGGTGTAGCGGAAGTGCCACCAGATGTCGAAGGCCTCCAGGACCTCCAGGGTCTTGCGGAAGTCTGCCTCGGTCTCGCTCGGGAATCCCACCATGATGTGCGTGTAGAACAGAGTTTCCGGGCTGATGCGCTTCCAGGCGCGTACGGTCTCGGCGATCTCGCCGACGTCGTAGTGACGGTTCATGAGCGACAGGATCCTCGGAGAGCCGCTCTGGATCGGGATGTTGATGCTGCGGATGTTCGTGTCGGCCAGGAGGGCCGAGTAGGCATCCCGTTCGCCTTCGAGCCAGTGCGGGTTCAGATAGAGGATATCTAGGGGAAGCTCCGGATACCGGCCGCTGATGGCGCGCACCAACTTCGGGAGCGACTCTCCGATATCGAGCCCGTAGCTTCCGCAGTCGTCGGCGACCAGGCAGAGACTCCGGCCGACTTCGCGGGCCGCCTCGACATCGCCGAGGATGTCTTCGATGGCACGAGACCTCACCGGTCCCTTGGCCTTCTTGATCACGCAGTAGCTGCAGTTGCTGGCACAGCCCGACCCGATCTCGACAAGCGACTTGGTCTCGAACGAGAACTCGTCCATCACATGCTGGTATGCGACAGCCTCGGGAACCCCTCGACGCACCGGCTCTGCCAGCAGCTTCCGCATCCCGCTCATCATGGTAAGGAGGAGTCTCTCGCTCCAGCCGATGAGCTTCGTGTTCTTGTAGAACTTGACGACGTCAGTCTGCCGGAGATAGGCCTCCTTGATGTCGCGGAACCGGACCCGACGGAAGAAGATCGTGTCGAGTTCCCCGAAGTCCGCGATCCGGATCAAGTGAGGATACGAGGCGCCCAGCTCGCCGTACATGGTGTTGAGGCAGCCGACGGATACGATGCTGGCCCCGGGCTTTGCCAGCTTCTCGTAGTCGGAGAACAGGGACATCGAGATCCCGCGAAACTTGCCGTCGAAGCCGCAAGTGTTGCAGACGATGTACTCGGCATCCCCGGCGTCGGGGACCAGTTGGTGACCGTTCCGCTGCAGGTAGGTGAGAATCCGCGACGACAGGATGCCGTTGGGGCGGCAAGCCATGTTGGCCGTATCGAGGAACACGCGGAGCGGGACGGCTTGGGACAGCTCGGGGGGGCGAGTTCGTTCTGGCCTGCTATTCATTGCATGAGAGAGGAACCGGTCTCCACGCGCGGGGCGCGAACCAGGTCGCACATCCTCCCCAAGTTACTACCGGGTCGAGCAAGCGTCAACGTCCCCAGGGTTGTCTCCGCCACGAATCCGGGGTCGGCACGAGAGTGACCGGACGAGTATCCTCTGCCTGGAATCGGTTCCGACCGTCTCGCAAAGAGTCAGTGCTTTTGGCTCTCACGGGTAGGCAGACTCGAGGCGGGCGAGTTGCTCCCCGCCCCGCTAGGGCGAGGACCTGTTCGGCGTGGCCGCCTGACCCGTCCGACGGCCTGGTCGCGGCTGCCCGAAAACTCCTCAGGCTCACGAGAAACGCCTGCCGCGAGCCATCTGGCCGGCTTCGGCTTGCCCACGCTCCTGGCTGCCCGAGCCTCCAGGTTGGCCCGACGACTTCAGAAGCTGGCACGGGTTACCGATTTCCCCTCGCAGCTGGCCCTCGACGACCAGATCCCCTCTCCGGCCCTCCCGAGCCCCCCGTTTGAACTTCCTATGCTCTGCCGCTCAGGCCACGTTCTCTGCAAACAACGCCGGGTCCAGGGCCAGGCTCTGGCCCTGGTAGGGGTTCGGGGACGAAGTCCCCGACAGGGATTGAAGTTCAACGAGGCCCCCTGGATGACATGCTCCCCCGCGGAAGCTGCCTCAAGCCGGAGAGAGCAGGGAGTGCTACGCTGGTGCTCCGGTACGGTTTCGTGAGGTCGTGGCTTCACGGGGGGGATTCTTCATGCCCTTGGAACAAGGTGGCAAGCCTTTGCCCCACCAACCGCAGTCTGCAGGCTCGGCGGCTGGGGCCTCGGAGCCTTCGTCCGACAGACCGGCAGCCGCCCGGCCCGGGATCCGTTCACGGCGTCGAGCAGCCGAGCCTCTCCCACCGGCCGGAGAGACCGAGTGGGCTGACACGCGCCAAGCCTTCGCGCTGACGCTGAGCGACCGGTTTGCCGAGGCGCTCTCGGCCTGCTGCGCGTCCGGGAAAGGCCCGGCCCCGCTCGAGCGGGCCGTGGCCGCGGCTCCTCCAGTCGGGTGTCACGGACGACGACGCCATTCGGGTCGTCATCGAGGCGGCTGATGTGAAATACTGGGTAGGTTCCGCGGGGACGAACATCGCACTCCGAAGTCGGGCTCCAACTCCGGAGGCGAGCGCCGCGTTGCAGGTCCTCCGGTCGTCTGCAGACCGATGAGCCGAGGGTAAGGGAGCTTGGAGAGGATTTGAACCGATGAACTCGAGCGTGGCTGAGCAACTGCGGCTCCTGAAAGACGAACCGCCTTGGGACTGGCCGAGCGACACCACGGAGTTGATTCTCCGAGTCCTGCGCGACCAGGAGGCCCCGGAGGCCGATCGTCTTCTGGCGGTCGAAATGGCGGGCTACAACCCGGCGATCAACGACGAACAAGCCGAAGCGTTACTGGCCGTCGTGCAGGACAGTTCGGGCCCACCTCGGTTGCGTGGCCAGGCGGCCATTGCCCTGGGCCCCGCCTTGGAGCAGGCCGACACCGATGGGTTCGAGGGCCACGACGAGACGGAACTCGCTGAAGAGACATTTGACCTGCTCGAGGCGTCTCTGAAGACGCTCTACCAGGACACCAGTCTTCCCGAGGACGTCCGGCGCCGGATTCTGGAGGCCTCGGTGCGGGCCCCGCGCGACTGGCACCGTGAAGCGGTGCGGGCCGCGTACGACAGTGAGGACAGCGACTGGAAGCTGACCGGCGTCTTCTGCATGAGGTACGTGAGCGGGTTCGGCAAGGAGATTCTCGATTCACTGCACAGCCCGAACGAGGAAATCGAGTTCCATGCGGTCGGTGCGGCCGGCGAGTGGGGGCTGGAGAAGGCCTGGCCTCACCTCCACCACCTGTTGACGGACCAGGGCACGCCGAGGCCTTTGCTGATGGCAGCCATCTACTCCGCGCCCGGTGTCAGCCCGCAGGAGGCTCCTGCCATCCTGGCCGAGCTGACCGGCTCGGAGGATGCGGAGATCGCTGACGCAGCCGCCGAGGCCCTGGAGCTTGCCGAGGGCGGTCTCGGCGACGAGGACGAGTGGGAGTGCGCGCTGTGCGATGGCCTGGAGGACGAGGGCTGCGACGACGACGTGGAGGAGGCCGACGGGGACTGGCTGGTCGATGAGGCTGCCGGCGATCGCGACGACCTCCTGGGAGCGCGCTCAGAAGCGCCGAGCGAGCCGATCCACACCGTCAAGGTCGGGCGCAACGAGCCCTGCCCGTGTGGCAGCGGCAAGAAGTCCAAGAAGTGCTGCCTCGGAAACCGCTAGGAAACCCTGGGACACATCACTGGTTTGGGTTTCTCAGGATCCTCGCGTTCAAAGGCACCGGCGGGTCTGCGACGCGAGGCCGGGCGACCCCGCCGAGGAGCGGGGCTCTCCGGGCCGGGTCGAGCCTGGCAGGACGGGGAGTGCCCGGTGTATTGTTGCCATCGGAGCGGGGATCGTCTCCCTGCCGCAACTCCGAGGATGGTCGATGGAGCTGCTGCGGTCGCTGGGCAGAGACACCGGATTCTGGAGTTTCGTAGCGGTCCTGACGGGCCTGTCGCTGTTCTTCGGCGTTTCGGCGGAGCTGCAGCGCCAGCAACTGGGGCGGGGCGGCCCCGAGCAGTCGTTGAAGTCAGGGATTCTCGTGACGGTGGCCGCGATCCTGGACGGCGACGAACTGAGCGTCCTCGACGAGGCCGGCAAGCCCTTTGTGGTGCGCATCCTCGGCATCAAGGCCTTCGAGTCGAACTCGTTCGAGCCGGGGATCTCCTCGTTCGGGGAGCGAGCGGCCGAGGCGCTGCGGAAGAAGCTCTCCAAGGCGAAGGTCGCGCTGCTGTTCCCCGAGTTCAAGCAGGACACGAGCAAACGAGTCCTGTCCTACGTCCAGCTGGGCAACCTGGACGTCGGGCAGGAGCTCGTCGCGGAAGGGTTGACGCTGGCCTACACGAGATACGAGTTCTCGAAGGAAGCCGAGTACGTCTCGCTCCAGACCCAGGCGCGGCTCTCCGGGAAGGGCCTCTGGGGCAGCCAGAAGGCGACCGAGAGGGCCATGGCCCTGATCTCGTCGTGGGAGGCTGCGCGCTCAGATGTTTAGGCTGCTCTTCGACTTCTTCCGCAAGAAGATGGGGCATCGAGGCCTCAAGATGAAGGTCGCTGTCGCGATCCTCGCCATCGTGGCTTACTCCTCGACCGGGTACATGTACTTCGAGCTCGCGAACAAGCCCGAGCTGAAGTGGAGCGATGCCGTGTGGTTGTCGCTCGTGAC
>CAZSVK010000153.1:9928-12248 GCA_964610245.1 uncultured bacterium | reverse complement strand
AAGGCGGCGTAGTCTTTCAGGGCTCCGTGCGGATCTCCGGATTCACGCCGGGCCTCGGCGAGCTGGAACTGGATGAGATCGCCCATCGGCTCGGGAAGATGCCGCTGGGCCAGCGCCTCGAAGAGCGTCACCGCTCCCGGGAAGTCTCTCCGCGCGAACGCCCGGTTGAGCGCCACGCCCAGGTCGGCCGCGTTGCGGAGCTGAGCCGCGGCGGTCTCGGTCTCGACGACCTGCCGAACCACGATGATGAGGTCATCGAGGGTCAACGAGCCGATCGGCGGGCCCGAGAACGAGCCGAACTGGGCCATCGCCGCGGTTGCGGGCTCCGAAGCCCGAGAGGCAATCGACGTGGCCCCGGCAGAACGGAACGCCTCATCGGCCAGCTCCGGCAGACCTTGCTGGAGCAGCGCCAGTCCCGACCGGATCCGCGCCCGGCTCTTCACCACCGGGTCAGCCGACAGACGTGCCGCCTGCTCGAAGGCCGACAGGGCCTCCGGAAGCTGGCGGCTCCGCGCGAGCGCGTCTCCCAGTTCGAGCGAGGCCGACGCCCGGACGGATAACTCCAGCGTTTCGTCGGACGCCAGGGCCCGCAAGGCTTCCTGGGCCTGCAGGTTCACCAGGAACTCCCCGGTGGAGCCGGAGTCGACGAAGCCCGGGGTGCCGCTGTCGAGCGAATCGAACTCGGCGGTGAAGGACCGGGCCCAGGCCAACCGGGCATCGATGGCCCGGTCGCCCCCCGGGTAGTCGCGGGAGGCCGCCGCGTAGGCCGAACGGGCCGACTCATAGTTGCCCTTGGCCAGCTCGAGGTCACCCACGTCGACCAGCGCGTCGTCAGCCAGGGCGCTGGCCGGGAACTCTGCCAGCAACCGCTGGTACAGCACCAGCGCCGCATCCGGATCGCCCCTGCGCTGGGCGGCCTCGCCTAGCTGAAAGAGGTAGCTATCCGACAGCGCCGCGTTGCCGGTGGGCGCCGTCGTGACGCCACCCGCCCCTCCGCCGCAGCCGCCGGTCGCGAGTGCCGCCACGAGCAACAGTCCCAGCAGAACGGCCCATCGATGTCCCGGATATCTGTGCACGACTCTCCCATCGATCCTGTCACGGCTTACTGCCGGGCCTCTGCGATCGTCAGTCATGCCGCGACCGCTCCTCGGGCCCAGTCTGGTTGTCCTGCAAGCCGTTCCAGCATAGCATCCTCGCCGGCCGGGCGCGGCCCGGATGTTGCCTTGCCAGTGAGTTTCTCCCGAGCGTTCCCGGCCGCGCTATGCTGGCGGCTGCGACGATGGCCGCGAGAGGCGGCGGGAGATCGACCATGAGCAACAAGGAGTGGACCCGGCAGAGCTTGCTGGAGACCTCGGGCCTCTACTGGAAGACCTGCGCGCTTCACGCGGCGGTGAAGCTCGACCTCTTCACGCGCCTCGGCGACGGCCCGGCGACGGCGGCGGAGCTGGCCGCCAAGTCGGGCTGCAGCGAACGGGGCCTGACGATGCTGCTCAATGCGCTGGTGGCGACGGGCCTGCTGGCCCGCGAGGACGGCGCCTATCGCAACACCGCGGCCGCCATCGCCTACCTCTCGAGAGACTCCGAACACTACCTAGGCTACATCATCCAGCACCACGCCCATCTGATGCAGTCGTGGGCCCAGCTCGACGAGGCGGTGCTCACCGGCAAGCCGGTCCGCACCCGGGCCTCCTGGGCTGACGAGACAGTACGCGAGGCCTTCCTGATGGGGATGTACAACATCGCGATGGCCTCCGCCCCCCAGGTTGCCGCGCAACTCGACCTGTCGGGCTGCGCGGCGCTCATCGACCTGGGCGGCGGGCCGGGCACCTACGCCATCCACTTCTGCCTGGCCAACCCCGGCCTGCGAGCCACGGTCTACGATCTGCCCACGACCCGCCCCTTCGCCGAGAAGACCATCGCCAAGCACGGCGTCGGCGACCGCGTCCGGTTCGAGGCGGGCGACTTCGTCGAGAAGCCGATCGAGGGCCTCTACGACGCGGCCTGGCTTTCGCAGATCCTGCACGCCGAGGGGCCCGAGGAGTGCCAGCGCATCGTCGACAAGGCGGCGTCGGTGCTGCGGCCAGGCGGGCGGCTGCTGGTGCACGAGTTCCTGCTGGACGACACGATGGACGGCCCCGAGCATCCGGCGCTGTTCTCGCTCAACATGCTGGTCGGGACGCCCAACGGGCAGTCCTATTCGACCGGACAGGTCAAGAGCATGCTCGAGCGCGCCGGCTTGCGGGAGGTGCGCCGGCTCGACTTCCAGGGCCCGCACTCCTCGGGACTCGTCTGCGGGTTAAAGCCGAAGTGAAGTCCTCCC
>CAZSVK010000153.1:0-9918 GCA_964610245.1 uncultured bacterium | reverse complement strand
TTTCTGTTAATGCGACGGTGGCCACCGGGTGCTGCCCGTCCGAGCACACGCTTTCCCTCCACGAGGCTCTTGCGCTGGTCGGGCTGCGCGGCGTCCGCCGGCTCGACTTCACGGGACCGAACCTGTCGGGCATCGTCTGCGGCACGAGGTGAGACCTGGAACCTATCCAGGAACCCTGACCGTAACGAGGCCGAGCGAAGGGCCACCAGCCAAGGCCGCAGTAGGCCAAGGGTCCCGGCAGAGGGAGACCGACAGCCTCGTTGAGGTCGGCGGTCGGCGACGAGCCGCAGCCGCCGCGGGAATCGCGGACCAGGGCACTCGAGCTGCTGGGACGCCTCGACAGCGAGGGCATCCCGGTGCCGCTCGCGAGGGCGGCCCGCCTCAGGCGCCCCCGAGACGCTCCAGCAGCCGGCGCACCAGCGCTTCGGGGTCGGCGTCGTAGAGCACCTCGGCGCCGGTCGGGCCGGGCTCGCACATCGCCAGGATCTCGCGGTAGCGGTCAGAGATGCCACCCGAGCCGGTCAGCACGCCCATCAGCTTGCCCTGGATGAACGCCGCTGTGAACTCGTTGAGGCTGCCCACCGAGCCGCCGGTGAAGCAGAGCGCGTCGCAGGCGCGGATGTTCAGCACGTTGCGGCCCACCGAGCCGAGTCCGGTGCAGAGGATCGCGTCGTGCGCGTCGGTCAGGAGCCCCTGGGCCCGGTGCTGCGCCAGGTCCTGCGCCGGCGAGAGCCCGAGCACCAGGCCGCCCGCCGCCGAGGCCCCACGGGCCGCCGCCTGAGGGTATCCGCCCGTCGCGCCGGTGAGCAGCACGGCGCCGGCCGCGGCGATCGCCCGTCCGAGATGGCGGGCCTTCTCCTCGAACGCGGGGCCTTCCGCTCGGGAAGAGCCCATCACGCCGATAACTCGCTTCATCTTCCGGCTCCGTTCACTCGCCCTTGAAGGGCTTGAAGTCGCTGCCCAGGAGGATCATCTCGACCTTCTGGCTGGCGGGCAGGTTGAACACGTTGAGCTGGTGACCGGCGCCGCCGATGCCGCCCGCGACGATCAGCTCCAGGTCTCCGTCGTCGTCGAGATCGGCCAGCAGCAACTCGCCGTGGTTGCGCCCGATGAACTTCGGGAAGCCGGCCACGAGCTGGCCGGCAGGCGTCACGGCGAAGACCATCCCGCCCAGCTCGTCGCGCTGCCGGGGATCGTTGACGGTGAAGACCAGTTCGGGGGTGCCGTCGCCGTCCACGTCGCCCAGCACCGGCGCCTTCTCCAGCAAGGGCGTGCCCCGCGGGTCGAGCCTGGGGTCGGTCACCTGGCGGTAGAGGTCGCGCACCTCGAGCGCCGGGCCGCGGGCCGCTCCGTCCGGCGCGAACACGTGGATGCGCCCTGCCTCGTCGGGCAGCACCAGGTCCTTGCGGCCGTCGCCGTCGACGTCGGCCGCCCGGATGGCGTCCGGCGGAGTTCCCGGCGCGGTGAAGAGGTGAGAAGCCTCCCCGGCGGCAGTCCAGACGACGACACCGGTCTCGCCCTGGCCCGGCAGGCGTCTGGAGGCTCCGGTCGCGCCCTGGACCGCGCCGGGCGAGAGCGGCTCTCGCTGCTCGGCCACGACCTCCATCGCGCCGTCGCCGTCGAGGTCCGAGACGGTGAACGGGCTGGGCCCGTACCGGTCCTGGTACGGCTCCTTGGGCCACTTGCGCACCTCGGAGCCGTCGTCCCCGAGCAGCGTGAGAATTCCCGAGTCGTCCCGGAACAGCACCCCCTTCCGGCCCGCCCCCTCCAGATCGACCTCGGCCGCGGGGAACTGGACCGGCACACGCCCGGGGTGCTGCCACTCCCGCATCCCCCCCGCATCCAGGCAGTCGATCGCGCCATCCGGCGTCGCGAAGACGATCCGGCGGGTCTGCCGGCCCGGCTTGCCGGCGAGCAGAGGACTCGAAATCAGGCCCGGCTGGTGCGTGTCGGCGGTCCACAGCCGCTCGCCGCGATCGCTGAAGGCATAGACCTTCCCGTCGTAGGCCGCGGTCACGACCTCCGGCGTCCCGTCGCCGTCCAGGTCGCCGGCCCGCACCGACCCGACGATCGGACCACCGGTGTGGCGCGGCCAGAGCCCGTCGCGAACCTCGCGGCCGTCCGCCCGGAACAGGTGCACCGTGCCGTCGAGACCGCCCAGGAGGATCTCCTTCTGGCCGTCGCCGTCCAGGTCCACGGCGGTCAGCGCCCCCTTCACCTCGCCGCCCGCCGGGCTGGCCGAGAAGTCGACGGGGAAGCCGGGCCGGACGGGCGCGTTCTCGCGTCCCGCATGCACCGAGTCCTGCGCCGGCACCGCGCTCGCGGCGCAAGCGAGGCCGAAGACGAGGGCCAGCAGGAGTCCGCGGTTGGGATGTCTGACGGCACCTGGCCTGGCTGTCATTGGGGCACCACCCGCCTCCGCACGAGCTTGAGCAGAGAGGTCATCCGCACTCCGGTCGCGGTCCTGGGCACGTACCCCTCCGTCACGATCTTGCACACGTCGTAGTAGCCCACCGCCTCGCCGCCGGGCCGGTAGGGCCGGTTGCGGTAGGGGCCGATGGCGGCGTCGCCCCTGCGGAAGACCAGGGGCTCGACGCTCACCACGCGCCAGCTCCCATCGCCGAGCCGGCCTTCGAACTCCGCGGGCGGCACCTTGCGCGCATTCTGCGCCGGATAACGCCAGCTATAGTTGTGGGCCTCGAGCTGCCGCCTCAGCACCATCTGCACCTTCGCCAGCCCCGCCCGCGCCAGCGCCCGCGCCCTCAACGTATCGGTCTGGGCGGCCACGTCCTGCCCGGTCTGCCGCGAGAAGGTCGAGAAACTCACGCCCAGCACGAGCAGCAGCGCGAGCAGCGCCAGCACCACGAAGGTGCCGGCCATCCCGCGATCGCTACCGCAGCGCATTGAGTTCCCCTTCCAGCTCGACCTGGAACACG
The DNA here is from genome assembly GCA_964610245.1 of uncultured bacterium. Classification (GTDB taxonomy): domain Bacteria; phylum Muiribacteriota; class UBA6191; order JACPRK01; family JACPRK01; genus CAZSVK01. The sequence goes on along the minus strand of CAZSVK010000153.1, from coordinate 6,982 downwards.
GCCCGCTCGGAGATCGCCTGCGCCCCGCCACGGCCCGGGACCTCCACCTCAAACTCCACCCGCACCGCCGCCGGATTGCCAGTCACTCGCTCGAAATGGCCGTCCTTGACGCGCCGGCCGACCCGGTGCTGGCGTCCCGATTCGTCGACGACCAGGCTGCCCGCCCTGAAGGCCAGCTTCCGCTCGTGCCGCGTGCCCGGGCTCTCCAGCGGATAGGCCCAGTAGCGAAGAGCGCGGCCCGACTCCTCGAGCAACACGCGGTTGGTCAGCGGCCGGCCGTCCTGCTCGCCCGCGAGCCACAGGTCCAGGTGCTCGTCGAGCGCCACCGGCGCGTGGATCGCCTTCAACTCGGAGTAGAGCACCCGCGTCAGCAGCGATACCTCGCGAGCCGCCTCCATCCGCCCCTCGCCGCGCGCATAGGCCTCCGATTGCCCGCGGAAGAAGGCCATCGCCGCCAGCAACACGGGCAATCCGACCGCCATCGCCACCAGCAACTCGAGCAGCGTGAACCCCCGCCGGCCGGCACCGGGTCCGAGTCGCGCGGGGTGTGTCAATGCGCCTCCATCGGGCCCAGATCCGCCACCAGGGTCCGCGTCTCGAGAGACTGGGTCGCCTTTCCCTCTTCCCAGACCACCTTCACCGACACCTCGTAGAGACCCGTCTCCTCCTTGCCGGTCGCGGGATTGGTGTGGCCCGCCGCGCGCGACACCTCCACCGTCGCCTTCGCCTTGTGGGCGGTCGCGAACGGCTCGAGCAGCCGCAGGCCGCCGGCGCCGGGCACCGCGAGCGTCTCGCCCAGGTGGGCCTGCACGAACCGCGGCGTGGCCGCTCGTTCGAAGAGATCCATCGAGGCCACCGCCGCGAGCGTGGCCGCCTCGCTCCTCGAGACCGTGCTGTAGCTCGACGAGAAAAGCCCCGCGATGGGCGGCACCAGCACCGCCATGATGAGCGCGGCCATCACGATCCCCAGCAACCCCACGCCCCGCCGGTTCATGACTTACCCTTGGCGTTTATCGCCTTGAGGCGCGCTTCGGAACTCGCGATGTACTCGAGTGCCGAGCGCGCGTTGTCGGCCGCGAGCAGCGCGTCGGCCTGGAAGTAGAGCGCCATCCCGGCCTGGTCGCCCTGCAGGCCGCCCTTCGCCAGCTCGGAGGCGAAGAAGCTCGCGGCCTCGGCGTGCCGGCTGCGCTCGAGCAGTTCCAGCCCGCCCGCCAGTCTCGGCCAGCGCTTCGCCGGCGGCTCCTCGGGCGGCGGCCTGGGGACGGCCGCGGGGACCGATGCCGGGTCCGTCGCCGCGGGCCGGCCGGGCGCCTCGCCCGGCAGCAGCGTCACGGAAGGCTGCTCGCTCCGCCAGTACAGCACCGCCATGAGGAAGAAGAGCAGAGGGAGCGCGGCCAGCCACCAGAGCCGCGGCGGCCCGGCACGCGCCGGCTCGGCGGGCGGCTGGACGGCGGCGGTCTTCGCCGTGACCTTGCCCCGATGACGTTGCTCCATGACGATCCCCTGACTTCACCGGGAATCATAGCCGGTGAGACCCGTCGACGCGAGGGGGGCGGGCGCCGCGGCTAGCGGATCGGCTTCGGCGTGAACCGCGCGATCAACGGAGGCACCGAGCACCACACGGCGTCGTGGGTGACCAGGTAGGCCACGCACCGCGAGCGGGTCGCCTTGAGCGTGTCCATCTCCGGCTGGTAGCGATACAGGGTGCCCTTGCAGAACGGCACGGGCCCACGGCTTTCCTCGGGACTGACCGCGCCCAGGAAGTAGGTCATCCGAGTGGGGTCGTCCCAGCTGCCCTCCCAGCAGACCATGTTCGAGGTGCCTCGGATCTGCACCGCCAGCCCCGCAGCGGGGTCGACAGCCTCCCCGGCCGGCGCCGGCGGCGGACCGGCGTCCCGGAACAGTCCGGCATCGGTTGCGAGCCAGAGCACGCCGGCCGGCCCCTCGAACAGGTCGCGGACCTGGGTTCGCTCTAGCCGCTCCCGGAGAGCCTTGTCGCAGGGCACCGGTCGGTTCGTCCGCAGGTCGATGATCGCGGGGTTGAACCGCGCCGGTTTGAGGCGCCGCCCGTCGAAGCTCATCAGTCCCTGGCTGGTGGCCAGGTAGAACTGACCGTCGCGCCGGAGCGAGAGCACGGCGTTGAGCCGGAGTTCCTTGACGCGCTCGCGAGGCGCCAGCGGCATCACCTGCCAGACGCCGCCCGAGCGCTTGAGCAGCAGGTCGCGCGGCAAGATCGGCCCCTGCTCGCCGGCGGGATCTTCGTAGGTCACGCCGTGGGTGTTGGCGGCGATGGCATAGAGATCGCCCGTGGTGCGATCGGGGATGAGCCTGCGCACGCGCTGCGTCGGCACGCCCTGCGCCTTGCCCACGGCGAAGAAGCAGCCCTTCTCGAAGCTGCCCAGCCCCAGATCCATGGTGGCGAACCAGAGCGTGCCATCGGCATCGACGACGATGTCCGAGACCTGGGTGCCCACCACGATGTTCGTGTACGCCAGTTCGCGAGTGACGGCGTGAGGCACCGAGCCGTCGCAGGCCCGGGGTTCGGCCTCGCCGCCCGTGACGCGCGGCCGGAACCCCCAATCGCAGGCCGGCGGGCTGGCCACCGCCGCGCCCCGCTCCTGGAACCCCACCCAGAGCGAACGGCTTCCCGCGCCGAAGGCGGTCACCGTGAAACCCGGTCCCATCAACCCGATCTCGTAGTTGAGCCGCACGACCGGCGAACAGGCCGGCGAACCGGGAGTGGTCGCGGAGGCGGCCGCGGCCGAGGCAGGGCCACCAGCTGCCGTCGCCGTGACTGGCGCGGCCGCACCGGCCGAAGCGCTCGCCCCGGGCGGCTGCTCGACGCCGGCGGAGAGCACCTTGCCCAGGCTCAGTCCACTGCCGGCGGTCGCCACGTAGAGACGCCCAGGCTCGCTGGCGAGGGCCGCGATCCGACCGTCGGCGTAGCTGCCGGGCCCGGGCGGCACGCAGTGCAACTCCAGGAAGGGGCGGTCCATGCGATCCTTGCGCGCCTCCAGGTGAACCAGCCCTCCGCCGTCGGTGCCGGCCCAGAACTCCCTGACGCAGCCTCGCACGGCGGTCAGAGCCGTGACGCGCCCGTCCGGAAGACCCTGCTCCGGCCCGAGCCGTGCCAGCACAGTCTCGGGTTCCTCTGCATCGCGTACCACAAGCCCCGCCGGGCTTCCCACGACCAACACCGGCCGCTCGTAGAACGCCAGCCGATCGACCAGCATCACCGCCGAGACCCACGCCGGGCCGTCTGCCTCCAGGACCGACGGCCGGTCGCGATCGTCGAGCCAGCAGAGCCCCTCGCGGGTCCCGGCCCAGCAGCCGCCGCCGAGCCGGGGGGCCAACGCCGTGAGCAGGTTGGACGGCAGGCCGCCGGCTCGCGTCCAGACGTCGCCCGTCGGGCCGGTGGAGGACCAGGCCGCAAGCCCAGCGTCGGTGCCCACGAGCAGTACCTTCTCCGAGGCCAGCAGACTGATGACCCGATTGGACGGCAGCCCTTCCTTCACGCTCCAGACCGCCCACGAATCGCGCAACAGCCTGGCCAGGCCGCGACCGGCCGTCCCCACCCAGACCGCCCCCTCGTGATCGAGGGCGAGAGCGGCGATGGCACTGTCGGGCAGCGCGTCCTTGGCGGGCGCGAACCGGGTCACCGCCCCCTCCCTCACCCGCAACAGCCCAGCGTCGGCAGTGCCGGCCCACAGGTCAGAGCCTCGACCCACGGCCAGCGCCGTGATGCGGTCGCTCGGCAGGCCGGTCAGCTGCCGCGACAGGAGGCGCCACTCGATTCGAGGAGGGAAGCGTGCCGCCGGAAGGTCGGCCGGGCCCCCGCCGGGCAGGCCCCCGCCGGGTAGGCCCTCCGGGGCGGCGCCCGCCACGGCGAAGGCCGCTGCCAGCGTCGCCAGAAACCAGACCGCCGTCCGGATCGATCCTGTCCGCCGCCCGCGCCCTGGCCTCGCCATGCTCCCCATCTTCCACGACCGGGCGAGATATCCGCAAGGGATGAGGGCGGGGAGAAGCCGAGCCCCACCTCTCGGGCCGCCAGCTTGTATACTCCCGGCGTGTCCGCCCTCACAGACCCGGTCAGAGCCAGCCTGGAGGCCTCGCGGCGGCTGAAGCGCGAGGGGAACTTCCGCGCGGCGAGAGCCGAACTGGAGCGGGCGCTCGAGGCAGCTCCGGGCCATGCCGTGCTGCTCGAAGCGCTGGGCCAGTTGCACCTGGCGGAGGGGCGCGTGGCGGACGCCGCCCGCGTGGCCGACGACCTCCTGCAACGCCACCCGGGCAGCGCCGGGCCGATCAAGCTGATGGGCGAGGTGTTGCTGCGCCAGGGCCGGCCGAAGGATGCGATCGAGCACTTCCTGGAGGCCGACCGCCAGGTGCCGTCGGCCTACACCGCCGGTCTGATCGTCCGGGCGCTGGTGAAGGCGCGCGAGCCGGTCGAGGCGGTGCGGCGGGCCGAGGAGTCACTGCAACGTTATCCGGAGCATCCGTATCTGCTCAGCCATCTCGAGGTCGCCTACGCCGAGAGCGGCCAGCACGAGAAGGCGGCCCAGACCTGCCAACGGCTCCTGGCGCTCAAACCGCAGGACCCGTACGCGATGCGCGACCTGATCCGCAATCGCCTGGCCGGCCTTCCCCCCGCCGAGATGGAGGCCGATCTGGAGGCAATCCTGCGCGTGCCGACCTACCAGCGCAACCCGCAGGTCCAGAAGCTGGCGGCCGAGCACCACTACAAGGCGGGCAACTTCGCTCGCGCCGCCACCGCCTACCGCGAGGCGCTGGGGCTGGCGCCCGGCGACCGCCACGCCCGCGAGCAGCTCGGCTTCTGCCACTACCGCCAGGGCGAGTACCTCGAGGCGATCTCGGTGCTGGAGCCGTTCTTCCAGGACGACCCTGCTAACGTCTACGTGAGGGCGGCGCTGGTGGGCTGTTACCAGAAGCTCGGGATGGCGGTGGAGCTGAACCAGGCCTTCGATCGGGCGCTGGCCGCACGCCCGGACCTGAAGCAACTGCACGGCGTTCGCAAGAAGGCGCTCAAGGGGATGGGCGGGGGCTGAGCGGCCGCGGCCGAGCCAGCGGCCCTCTCGACCGCGTGGCCGCCCGCCCATCACCGCGGCTTGCCGTGGAGCAGCGTCAGTCTCGGCGCGGCGCCGCAGGTGACGGCGACGTCGGGGAGCCGGTCGCCGTCGAAGTCGCCCACGGTCAGAGCCGCCGGAGCCCCCTCCACGGCGATGACGACCGGGGCGTCGAAGCGGCCGCCTCCCAGGTTGGTCAGGAGGGCGACGCCGGCGCCGGCGTTATCCAGCTCGGCCAGGCCGGCCAGCGGGATCAGCACGTCGGGCAGCGTGTCTCCGTCGACGTCGGCCGCCACCGGCCGGCCCGGGCCGGGACCGACCTCGATCCGGACAGGCTCCGAGAACACGCCGGGTCCGGTCTGCCACACGATCACCAGCGAGCGGTCTTCGATCGCCAGGAGGTCGACCCGGCCGTCGCCGTCGAGGTCACGCGTCTTCACTGCCGAGATCCCGGTGCCGGTCGTCCGGGCCGAGAAGAGGACGCTCGGGTGAGCCACGTCGAAGCCCCCGTTCCCGGTTCCGCGGAACACCCGCACCGACTGGGGTTCGGCGGCGGCGGTGTACGAACGCACCGCCAGGTCCGGGATGGCGTCGCCGGTCAGCTCCGCCACCTCGGGATGCTCGGGAATGTTCAGCGGGCTGGTCGTCAGGAACGGACCTCGCGTCGAGAAGGTGCCGTTGCCGGTGGAGAGCCGGACGTGGATGCCGGGCAGAACTCCGAGACCGGAGATGTTGACGAAGCTCACCACGACCACGTCGTCGAGGGCGTCGCCGTCGAGATCCCCGACGGCATGTTGGACCAGGACCAGCGGAACATCGAGGGCGGGCGCCAGGGTGAACCCACCGGCGCCATCCCCCAGCAGGGGAACCACGGCCGGCCGCGTGAACGCCGGCATGCGCGTGCCCAGACCAGGATAGACCGAGACGGCCAGGTCGGGCCTGCCGTTGCCGTCGAAGTCGCCGCTGGCCAGCGCTTGCACGGCGCCGGCTGCGGCGGTGCCGGGCTGTCCCACGTCCCTGAGGGCCACGACCGAGGCAGGTCCGAACGCGCCGCCCTCGCCGGCCAGCAGAATCGACAGGTTCGTCGTGGGGCTCTCGTGCCCCACGGCCAGGTCGTCCCGTCCGTCGTGGTTCAGATCGACCGCCAGCACGTCGACGGCGGGCGCCAGCAGCTCGAGAGACGATGGCGGCAGCTCGAAGGGCACCGGCCGGGTCACCTCCAGCGCCAGCTCACGCTCGGCCGCGGCGCCCCGGGCGTCGGTCACCCGAACCGCGATCGTCGCGGTCGTGCTCCGGACAGGCCGCCCGCCGAGCACTCCGTCGCCGGACAGTTCGAGCCCCTCCGGCAGGGCCCCCCCGGCGAGCGAGAACCGGTACGGCCGGACGCCGCCGACAGCCGACAGGTCGTTCCGGTAGGGCCGTCCCGGCTGGGCCACCGCCAGGCTCCGAGTGAAGAGAGTGAGTGGCTCTTCCGGAGCCTCCGGGTCGCGAACGAGCAACGGCACGGTGAAGGTCGCCGTGGTGCCGGCCGAGTCCTCCAGATACGCCTCGAGCGCGTACAGTCCCGGCGCCTGCGGGGCACCCGAGAGTCGGCCTTCCTCGTCGAGGGCGAGCCCCGGCACTCCGGCGACCTGCGCCGTGGGCCGGCACCGGTAGGCCGGACTCCCGCCCTGGCCCCGGAACCCTTCACGCGGCTCTCCCAACGCTCGCTTTACCAGTCGATGCGAAACCAGGCGGGGCACACGCTCCAGGTCCTTCGCGAACGGCTCGACACTCTCCCGGCCGAGGTCCACGAGCAAGCCCGCCGCGTGCTCGCCGCGGAACCCGAGCTCTACGGGTGCTTCGAGCCGCTCAAGCACAGGACGCTCTTGGCGCTCCGCACCCGCTACCACGGCCACTGG
>CAZSVK010000152.1:0-12288 GCA_964610245.1 uncultured bacterium | reverse complement strand
ACTCGAGCAGCGACCAGAGCTTGTTCAGGAACTCGGGCGTCGTCCGGGCCGAGCAGGCCACCACGTCCTTCTGCACCGGCTCGGTCGGGGCCAGCACCCGCAGTTTCGTCGGGTCGAGCCGGTCCTTGAACGCCTGGGGTGCCTGCTCGTACAACGCGGCGGCGTCGTACCGGCCGTCGATGACGCCCCGCGCGCTCACGAAGTGGCTGTAAGTGAAGGCGACCGAGCCCAGGTCGGCCAGCGGCGAGAGCCCCGCGCGCAGGAGTGTGCGGCACGGCGCCAGGAAGCCCGAGCCGGACTCGCGGTCGACGAAGGCAAAGCGCTTGCCCCTCAGCTCTTGCACGGACCGGAGCGGGCTGTCGGCCCGCACCACGATGATGCCGCGATAGGTCGCGTCTCCCCCCAGCACCGACTGGGCGATGGGCACCAGGTGGTACTTGCTGCTGGCGCGCGGATAGACCACCCCCGAGAACCACCCCAGGTCGGCCTTGTCCTGATCGACCATCGCTCCGAGCGACTCGTACTCCGGACTGACCACGACCACTGCCTCCCGCCCCAGGCCGCGCCCCAGGTACTCCGCCAGCGGCGTGAACCGCTCCTTGAGACCGGCCACGTCGTCGGAGGGGAGCACTCCGAAGCGCAGCGGGGTCTCCTGGTCGGTGACCGCCTTCACGTTCAGCCGTCGCACCGGCGCGCAGCCGGCGACCGCCAGCGCGACCAGCAGGGCGAGCAGGGTCGTCTTGGTCTTCCGAGTCATCTCGCGTCCTCCCGGGGCGCCCGGCCCGCGGCATCCAGTTCCAGTTGCACCAGCGCAGCCTCGCCGGCCGAGCCCGGGGCGACTCCGAGCGCTCGCCGGGCCTCGCCGAGCCTGCGCCCGGGGTCGGGGAAGTTCTCGAGCACCGGCAGCAGCACGTCCCTGAGCCTGGCCGGCATCCACTGCTCGATCAGCTCCACCGAGAGCGACGAGAGATAGCGGTCTCCACGCAGGGCCGCCCGCATCACCTCGAGCGCCCGCTCGGGCTGCCGCGTCATCATCGCCGACACCGAGAGCAGGTGCTCCAGCAGCCGTTCTTCCCGGGCCGCAATCTCGTCCTGGGCCGGGCAGCCGTCGCGCCGCGCCGCGGCCACCAGCGCCAGCCGCCAGAGACGACCCACGCAGCCGCCCAGGTGGGCCTCCAGCCTCTCCTGGCGCGAGTGCAGCGCCAGATGGCGCAGCGCGTCATAGCCGCCGGGCGAATCCTCGGCCGCCTTGCCCTCCAGATAGCCCAGCAACGGCCCCAGGTCGGCCTGGCGTTCGCCCTCCTCCTCCGGCACGCAGCGGCCGAGCACCGCCAGCAGTTCCGGTTCCTCGAGTTCGTGCACCAGCCTCACCAGCGCCGAGCGCAGACCTTCCTCGGGAAGCCGCACCGCCCGCCGCAGCAGCTCCAGCCGGCCATCCTCCGAGCCGCTGGACATCATCTCGCCGATCCGGGCCCTCTCCTCGCCCGTCAGCCGGCCCTGCACCTCGAGGATCGCCCGCACGTTGTCGTCCAGCAACCTGCCCAGGACTTCGCGCATCCTCGCGGCCAGTGCGGGCTCGCGCTCGCGTCGCAACGCCTCGGTCAGGATGCGGCCGGCCATCGGCGTGTGCAGCTTGACCAGAGCCTCGACCGCGGTACCCCGCACCTGCGCCTCGGGATCGTCCAGCGCCTCTTCCAGCGCGGTCAGCAGGAACGGGTAACCCAGCCGGCCCACCACGAACACCGCCGCCTGCCGGTTGCGCGCGTCCTGCCGGTCGCCCAGCATCTCCGACAGCGTGTCGAGGGCGTGGCCCAGGATGCCCGGTTCCGAGCCCAGCCGGATGGCGGCGAGCACCGCCGAGGCCCGTTCCCGCGGGTCGGTCGCCTCGAGGGCGCCCCTCACGAGCGACAGCAGCGGCCCGGCATCGCGGTAATCGGCCAGCGCCTCGACCGCGTTGGCCCTGATCCGGGGATCGGGGTCCTTCGCGGCCTGCGTCAGCAGCTCGAGCAACCCGGCGGGACGCCACACCGCGAGCGCCGAGAGCATCGCCGCCCGGACCTTGGCGTCCGGCTCCTGACGCACCAGCGGCAGCAGGAGCGCCGTGCCCTCCGCCGAGGGTAACGCGGACGCCTCGGAGATCGCCTGGAAACGCAGCTCCGGTTCGGGTGCCTCCAGCGTCGCCGCCAGGACGGCGTAGCGCTGCTCCCGGTCGCCGGCGGCCGCCAGCAACTCTTCGCGGCCCCTCGAATCGAGCCCCTTGAGCGTCTGCGACAGCGACCGGCGATAGGTGCGGCCGACTCCGAGCGACACCACCAGGAACACGGCCGAGAGGACGCTGGTGAAGAGCATCACCACCCGCGGCTCTCCCAGCCACGCCAGCGGCACCAGCGCCGCCGACGCCGCCACGGAGCCGGCCATCCCCAGCGCCGACATCAGCACCGGCACGCTCGTGGCCCGCGACGGCGGCAACGCGCCCAGCATGATCTGGCGCACCGGCTTGTTGAAACCGTCCGAACCGACCCAGAAGAGGAACTGACACATCATCACCGCGACGAAGGTGCCGGAGAAGCTCGCGGTCAACGTCGTGGCCAGGAGCACCACCGGCAGGAGCAGGGCCACGCCGCCCACCTTGAGCCTGCGCACGAGCTGACTCGCGAGCGAGAGCTGGACCAACGTGGTCGTGACCTGGAGCGTGGCCTCGAAGGTGCCGACGAACCCGGCCATCTCGCGCTCGGTGGGGAAGTGGGCGCCCAGCTCGCGCGCGTAGACGAACTCGATGAAGTAGCGCAGCCCCACGACGAACAGGTTCTGCACCGCGATGACGCGCGCCAGCGGCTCCGAGAGCAGGCGCTTCAGGGTGGTCCAGATGTTCCCGAGCGTGCCGTAGGCGATGCGTTTGCCCGGAACCGCCGCCGGCCGCACGCCCGAGGCCGATTTCTCACCGGCCGCCTCGGAGACTCCCGGCCCCAGCAAAGCCAGCAGCACGCTGGCCAGCGCCAGCAGCAGCCACAGCACCAGGAAGGCCCGACCCACGCCCATCCAGGCCAGCGCCCACTGCAGCATCAGGCCCGCCGCGATGATGCCGGTGGAGCCCGCCGCCAGCAGCGAGGGGATCGCCTGCTTGGCCTCCCTCAGGGGCAGGATCTCGGCCACCATCCCCACGGCGAAGGTGCTCCAGACCAGCTTCCCGAGCCGGGCGAAGACGTAGAGCGCGACCAGCACCGGGGTGCTCGTCGAATCGACCCACGGCAGGATGGCCAGCACCGCCGCCAGGTAGCCGGCCAGGCTCAGCCGCACCGCCCGCAGGCTCGAACTGGGCGGCCGGGCCAGCGTCAGCAGCACGACCGGCAGAAAGGCGACGTTAAGCCAAAGGTAGGCCAGCGGCAGCTTGTCGGCGCCCGCGCGCTTGACCAGCGACGTCGCCGACAGCACGCCCATCAGGTAGGAGGCGGTCTCGGCGCAGAAGAAGAACCCCCACAGCAGCCAGAACTGCAGCCGCGGGTCGGTCTTGAGAGACAGTCTCAGCCGGGCGAGCATCGGTCAGTCGGACTCGGGCTCCCGCTCCCGGACCGGCCGCCTCGACTGCCACAGCTCTTCCAGCAGCCGGCCCTTCTCGAGCTGCGTGGCCATCTCGTTGAAGGCGGCGGCGGCCTGTCCCAGCTCGTCTTCCCGCTCGACCTGCAGCCGGTGGGCGACCTCGCCGCGCGCGACCCGCTGGATGCCGTCGACCAGCTTCAGGATCGGACCGATCAGCCCCGCCGACAGGTAGAGCCCGAGCAGCGCGGCCAGCAGCACGCCCGCCGCGAGGTAGAGCGCGATCGACTTGACCAGCTCGACCATCGCCCGCGTGACCACCGAATAGGGCCGGCCCGCGACGATGTGCAACCCCACTGCCGGGAGCACCGCGGTGGCCAGCAGGTCTTGCCGGCCCGCCACCAGCCCCGTACCGGTCACCAGTTGCTCGGGGCCCTCGACGGCCTCGTCGCCGGCGTCGGCGGGAGTCACCTCGATGGAGCGCAGGTGCCCCGGACAGCCGCTTCCGGCGCGGGCGATGACCCCGCCGGCCGGGTCGGTGAGCAGCACGTAGGCGCCGCTATCGAGCGCTTTCTGGCGATCGAGCAGCGCCTCGATCTCGGGCCCGTGCAGGCGCAGCATCGAGACCACCGCGCCCACGGCGGGCTGCTCGCCGGTGAAGGCCGGGATGCAGGCCAGGAAGCAGAGTTGCACCTGCTCGCGGTCGCCGCTGGCCATCGGCAGCACCGAGGACTTGCCCTGCGCGAGCGCCATCTCGAAGGCCGGCCTCAGGAAGTCCGGGATCGCAGCCGTGGGGCCGGCCGCTTCGAGCTGCGCCCCCCGGGTCGACGAGGCCAGGAGCGTCCCGTTCGCGGCGTGGACCTGCACCCGGTAGAAGAGCGGATTGAACGCCAGGAAGGCCGCCAGCTCGGCCCGCATTCGCTCGGGTTTGCCGGACTGGATCTCGGTCTGCCGGCCCAATCGCTCGAGCTGTTCGCGGTACCAGGAGATCTCGCGGGTGACGTCGGCCGAGACCTGGTGGATGAGCTGCCGGTGCTCGTCGATGATGGCGCCGATCTGGTCCGTCTCGAACTTGCTCCACGCGGCCAGGCCGGTGAGCAGGACGGGGACCACGCCGCCCAGCAGGAAGAGCGCGGCCGTCCGGACCCGCAGCCGCGTCACCACGTATTCCCGGAGCTTGCCCATCGTCACTCTCCCCAAGAGATCCCGCCTCCTGACCGCCGATCGCAGTCTAGCAGGCTTCCCGTCCCATCCGGACTGGTATGATGGGAGAGCAGTTCGAACGTCGCCGGGGCGGGCCGCTTTCGAGCCCGGGCGACAGTCTCCAGGAGCGACAGATGACCTCTCCCTGCCTTCGCCGCATCCTCCCGACCCTGCTCTCGGCGCTCTCGCTGGCCGCCGCCTCCCTCCCGGCGGCGCCGCCGTCGGCCTCCTCGGGGCTGGCGATCGAGCCCGGCCGCAGGCTGGTGTTCGTGGCCTACGGCGACACGCGCCCCAACCTCTACCCGTTCGGGAAGCAGCGCAAGCACCGGGCCTTGACGCAGGCCATCCGCCAGTATGACGCGGCGCGCCAGGGCGAGGTCGACGCGGTGCTCGTCAGCGGCGACCTGATCTTCGCCGACGTGCCCTGGACGGATCGCGACTGGGCGCCCGCCTACGAGGCGATGGCCGTCCTGCGCGAGCGGCCACATCCCCTGCTCCTCTATCCGGCCCTGGGCAATCACGAGCTGTTGACGCTGTCCGATCAGGCCGACGACGACAAGGTCCGGGAGATGGTCGGCGCGCTCTGGCGCTGGGGAGGCTCCGAGGCCCAGCTCGAGGCGACCTTGCCGCTGCGGCCGGTGGTGCTGGCGCAGATGACGCACCTGGCAGAGCTGGCCCCCGCCGGGCAGGCCTCCGCCGGGCAAGGTCCCGCCGGGCAGGCCTCCGCCGAGCTCGCCTCCGCCGGGCAGGCCACCGCCGGGCAGGCATCCCTTCTGGCCCGGCAGCTTCCGGCCGGATTCCAGGCCAACGACTTCCGGGTCCTCTGGAACCAGATGTCGAGCGAGGTCGTCGACCGGCTTCCCGAGGGTGCGCGAGAGTCGCTGGCCCGGGCCGCGAGGAACGCCCGCGTCGCCGTGAGGCTGGCGGCGCTGCGTGGGCGGTCGCCCGCGTCGCTGGCCGCCGAGCTGGCCGGCCGCGAGCCCGATATGGCTCTCGAAAGAGTTCACTCTGTCGTTAATATGACCCGGGAAACGGGGCTCGACCCCGCGGTTGCCCGGCTGGCCGCCGAGGCGCTCGGCCTGCTGGCCGACCCGTCCAGTCCGGCCGGCCGGTTGCTGCACGCCAGTCTCGGCACGGTCTTCGAGCACCTGGCCGCGCTCAGGGCGCTCGCCACCCAGGCTGGCGGCGAGCACGAGCGGCTCTGGCTCGGCGAGGTGGCCGCCGACTCGCGGGCGGCCTTCGGCAAGAGCTGGACCGTGATGAAGGAGCACTACGCCGGCCGCCTGCCGGAGTCGTTGCTGCGGGCCTCCAGCCTGGCGGCGCTGCCGCACGACCGGCCCGGTTTCGTCGGCCCTTCCTGGTACTACACCGACCGCGCCATGCCCGGGGTCGAGGGCCGCGCGGTCCGCTTCGTCACGCTCAACAGCAACCTGGCCACCGTGGCGTCCGGTCCGGGCACCGAGCCGCTGCTCGATCAGGAGGCCTTCCTGGCCGACGCGATCCGCTCGGCCACCGGTCCGGTGGTGCTGCTCGCACATCACGCGCCCGTCAGCATCGGGCCGCACGGCGGCGCCTTCGATCCGGCCGGCGATCTCATCAGCGCGCTACGCGAGATGGTCTACCGGAGGGTCTTCCCGCGCCTCTCGGCCGAGGAGCAGCGCCGGGTCTGGACCCTCATCTGCGGTCACGACCACGACCTGCAGAGGCTCGTCGACGTCGACCGCGGCACCGCCATCCTGGTTTCGGGCGGAGGCGGTGTGCCCCTGAAGGACCAGCGTGTCCCGCCCGCCGAGACGCCGGCCTATCTCGCTCGCTGCGGGCAGCTGATGGGCACCACGCTCGGCCCCGAGCCGCGCCTTGCGAAGGCCTACAGCTTCCTGGCCTGCGACGTCACGCCCGGCCGGATGGAGTTCCGGGTCTTCGGCGTCGTCGAGCCGGCGGGCGGCACGATGGACGATTCCGAGCTGGAACGCGCGCTGCCCGGCGCCGTGGCTGGCCAGCTGGCCGACGACGGCAAGCTGCTCGAGCATTTCGTCATCCGGGAACGCCCGGACGGCAGCCGCGTCATCGAGGATCTCTGAGCACGGAGCTTCAGGGGTGTTTGCGCCCCGGATGTGCCATGCTGACCCCGGCAGACAACTCGAGAGGTGTAGTCTGTCGGCCGGTGAGGGTGGTCGGGGACGGCGGGCGGCGCCGCGAAGGGAGTGTCCGGTGGAGGACGGGATTGGTGAGAGCGGGCAAGAACCCGGGGTGAACCCGCGGGAGGCCGTCGAACCGACCCACGATTGCGCCTGCGGTTCCAGGGGGCCGCTGCTGCTCCTGGCCGGCGGGTTGATCTTCCTGCTCGTCAACAACGCGCTCTGGACGGTGGCCAGCCCGCTGCCCCCGCCGATGCACAACCTCCACGAGCATCTCGAGTTGCTCACGGAGGGGATCCGGCAGCTCGGCTCGCGCGGCTGGGAGGGGCTCTGGTCGATGTGGACGAAGGGCTACTACCCGCCGTTGCTCCACATCTTCGGCTACTGGCTCAACTGGCTCCTCGACGCGCACTGGTACATCGTCTACATCCCGGGCACGCTGGCGATGCTGGGCATCGGCGTCGGGACCTACCTGGCCGGGAGCGCCCTGTTCGACCGGCGCACCGGGGCCTTCGCCGGGGTGCTGGCGGCGGCGGCGCCGATCGTGGTGGGCATGTCGCGCACCTTCGATCCGCCGTTGCCGAGCACCGCGCTGGTAGCGCTGGCCATCGGCATGGCGGTGCGCTCCGAGGGCTTCACGCGTTTCTGGCCGACGATCTGGGCCTTCGGTTTCGCCACGGTCGCGATGATGACCAATCGCGTCATCCCCGCCGTGCACCTGATCGTGCCGTTCCTGGTCGTCGAGTGGAAGGGGCGCAGCATCAAGCTGCACCGCGCCGGCCTCTTGATCGGCGTCGCGCTCGCATGCCTCCTGGCCGGCCCGTTCCACCTCAACTGGCTGGCCCAGTGGATCGGCAGCGAGGTGGGCCGCTCCCGCACCTTCGGCGACGCCAACCCCGAGCACTTCTGGCACCTGCGTTCCTGGCTCTACTACGTGCTGGCGCTGCCTGACAACCAGCTACACCTGCCGCTGAGCCTGGCCCTGCTGATGGCGCTGCCGTCGCTCAGGGCCGCCGGCGCGTTCCAGCGGTCGCTGCTGGCCGCGTGGTGGGTCGCTCCCGCTCTGTTCTTCACGCTCATCCCGAAGAAGGACCCGACCTACGATCTGCCCGGGCTGCCCGCCCTGGCGATCGTCATCGGCTGGGGGCTGGTGCACGCCATCGACCGGATGAGGGGGGCGGGGCCGTCACGGCCGACCGTCACCAGGCCGACCGGTTGGTTCAGGCGCTCCCAGTCGCTCGCCGTCCAGCTTCTGCCGGCCTTCCTGCTGTTCTTCGTCTTGCTCAACACGCTGCTCGGTTCCTGGACGGGCCTCTCCGACCTGATGGCCACCGACATGGTTCGCTCGGTCTTCCCGGCGGCGCAGTGGATGCACGAGCCGATCGGCGGCCGGGAAGAGATCGGGTTCATCCTGGAGGTCCTCGCCCGGATGCGGCGCGAGTACCCTCCGCCGGACGAGATCCGGGTGGCCGAGACGGCCGACTACTGGCACACGATGCCGCCGACGTCGGAGGCCTCGCCTCAGGCCGCGATGTTCTGGCAGGCCTACAGCTACCGGGCCACGCTCCCGTACGTGGCCGAGGTGCACCGGCCCAGGGTCAAGATCGTCTCGACGCTCTGGGCCCAGGTGGATGACTGGAACTACTTCTTCGAGAACTTCCACAAGCTGCACTACCTGCTGTTCTCGACCCGTGGAGACACCGCCTGGCCCGACCACCGGTCTCTGAACCGCATCGTCGAGCGGTTCGCCCCCTCGCTGCCGCAGGGCGTGGCGGAACGGGCTCCTCAACTCGTCGACAACATCGTGAGGGCCCAGGCTCAGTTCGAGCAGATCGCTCACCGATACATTCCGCGCTACAACTACCACCTGCTGGTCTACAAGCGGGTGAAGTGGCCCGGCCGGCCCGCGCAGCCGCCCCCCCCTCCGCTGCCACCGCCCGCTCAACTTTGAAGAGGCCCGGCCGGGCCCGCTCGGGGTTCGGCGGCAACCTTCGGCTGTTCCATCCGGTAGAACATGACGACCGCCGGCGGACGGGCGTTCCTGCTTTCACGCGGCGGCTGGAGGATTGAAATGATCGAGAACTTTCTGAAACTGGTTCGGGGGATGAAGAGGTGGGCCCTGCCGGTGACGGCGATCGCGCTCGCAGCGGGGACGCTGGCGGCCCAGCCGTCGTTCGAGAACCTGGATCGCGCTCCTGCTCGCGGCAAGACGGGGACCGTCGGGATCATGCGCCCGAGCAATGCCGCCGCCCGCGACCGCAGGGCCTGCATCGGCGTGCAGCACACGATCGCCGGCGCCATCGAGATGTACAACATGGACCAGAACACCAACGTCGAGCGCCTCGACGCCGCCTTGCTCGAGAAGCTGGTCGAAGGCGGCTACCTCCAGAAGCTCCCGGAGGATCCGGGCTGGGGGCCGGGCACCGCTTCCCACTTCGCGCTGGACGACGCGGGTAACGGCGTGACCTGCCGCGTTCATGGCTCCGATCTGGCCGTCGAGCTGACCGATGCGCAGCGCTGCTATCTCAACGAGCACTGGATCGCCGGCGCCATCGAGATGTACTGCCTCGACAACAATGTGAAGCTCGACCGGATCACCCCCGAGTTGCTCGCGAAGCTGGTGGAGCGCGGGTACCTGGAGACGCTTCCCGAAGATCCCGGCCAGGGTCCGGGCACCGCCGGGCACTACGAATTCACGCTGGATGGCAACGGCGTGACGTGCGCCGTCCACGGCTCGCCTGCCGCGCCGAAGAGCGCGCTCGCCAAGTAGGGCCGGGCTCCGCGCCGGGCCCGTGGCCCTCGAAGAGATCCTCCCGCCGGATGGCCCCGGCCGGAGGATCGCTTCTCGTTCCCATTGCGGCGAGGGCCGGCGGCCCGTCAATCCCAGCGTTCGCGGAGGGCGGCGCCCCCGGCC
This sequence comes from uncultured bacterium, assembly GCA_964610245.1. GTDB lineage: Bacteria > Muiribacteriota > UBA6191 > JACPRK01 > JACPRK01 > CAZSVK01. The sequence continues at coordinate 2,499 of CAZSVK010000152.1, read as the reverse complement.
TTCCTGGCCTTGCCGACGGGGCTCTTGAGCGTGGCCACGAGTTCCTGATCGGCCGCGATGATCTCCTTGCGGCTGGAATCGGCCCGATCTTCGGCCTGAGCGGCGAAGCGGGTGACGAGGATGCGATTCACGTCCTTGCCGAGCCGCACCTTGCAGCGAACCAGTTGCGACCAGAGCACCACCAGCGGAAGCTCGAGCCGCAGCACCGGCTTGCCCCTGGGGAGGTCGATCATGGCCTCGCCGCGTTCCAGCGAGAGGAAGAGGGCGGCGCTCTCGGGATCTTCCGGAGAGAGCTGGATCTTCTCGAAGCTCAGCAGCGAGTTCTCGTACAGGATGATCTTCGCGCCGGGCAGGCTCGGCAGCAGGACGACCTTCCCGCTCTTGCCCGTGTGGATGGTCGAGCCGGAGATGATGGTCGCTCCGGACTTGATCGCCTCGGGGTTGGTCGAGGCGGTCGAGACCTCGACCTCGCCGGAGACGCCGGCCAGCCGGATCACGGAGCGGGAGGCGGAGGAGAGGTTGCCGGCGAGGCCCATCCGCTGGTAGGCGAAGATGCCTCCGACCAGCATGGCCAGGAAAGCGACGCCGCCGAGCGACATCCGCAGCAACCTGCGGCGGTCGGGGGCCGCGGGGCCGTCCGCGACCTGCTGGAGTTCGCGGGTCTTCTGACTTCTGCGCCTGACCTGGCGCTCTTTGTAGTCGAGGAACTCTATTTCCTGCCAGCTCTTGGGCACTGTGCTCCGGGGGGCGCTGCTCGGGTTCTGCTCGGGTCCGTCGCCCCGCGCTACTTCACTTCCACGCCGGAGCTGGGCTGGGCCCTGACGGTGGTGTCGACGTTGGCGTCGCCGACGGTGGGGTCGACGCACTTGATCTGGACCTCGACCGGGGCCGGCTTCGGGCTGGAGGAGCCTCCGCCGAGATCGGCCCTGTCGACCAGGACCTTCACCTCGTTGACGTCGTTGACCAGGAGCGTGTCACTCGTCTGGCCGCCGGCGAACGCGAACTCGGCCGGGGTCGAGAAGGAGCTGGCCGCGACCGAGTTGCGCTCCTCGACCATGTAGAGCGACTGGTTCCACTTCACGTTTGCGCCATAGGCCTGGGTCTTGCCTCGGAGCACCAGCTTGATCCGGGAGGCCTCGACCCCGCGATCGGCCAGCGCCCCGCTGCTGCCCAACCCCTGACGGCCCGGCCTGGATTTCACCACCTGCAGGATGGTCGTGTCGCCTTCGCTGGGCGCGCCCGGGTTGGTGCCGGGCCCGAAGACTCGAACGAACGCGTCGGCGGTGTCGGCCGCGGCGGCGCCGCTGTCGGGGTTGACGACCAGGTAGTGCGCCGGGATGTCGGAGAGCAGATTGGCCTGGGGCGTGATGAGCATCGGATAGGCCCCGGACTCGATCTGGGCGCGGATGCGCTCCTGGGCCTTGCGGATCTGGCTCGTGGCCGTGCTGCGCCACTGGCCGACGGCGCCCATCCGGGAGAAGTGCCTGAGGATGCCGAATACGCCCAGGCAGAAGGCGAGCAGCAGCGCGAAGGCGAGGAGGATCTCGATGAGCGTGAAGGCCGGGCGATTCCTGTTCATGGGATGGTTCATTGCTTGCGGGTCACGGAGTAGATGCCGGTGGCGATCTCGGTGCGGCCGGTGCTGATCCGCGACTGGTAGGCGCTGAGCGCCTCGAAGTTCTGGACCAGTTCGGGGAAGTCGTGCTGGCCGAATTTTGCCACCGACTCGGTGCGGCGGCCCTCGGTCAAGCGGCGAGGCGCGCCGCTGTCGGCGCCGTTCTCGTCGGTCACGAGGCTGATCTGGGAGTTGCCGTCGTGCATCTGGAACGCCTGGCCGCGAGTGGTCAACAGGATGGAATCCTTGTCGTAGAGCTTGCCGCCCGTGAGGCCGAGGATCTGCAGGGAGTCGACGGCGAAGTTCCCCACGAACGGATCTCGCCAGCCATCGCCCATCGCCAGGTCGCGATGGGATTCGCTGGTGACCACCACGATGCTGGTGCTCGGGTCGCCCGTCGGATAGTCGGTGGCCACGTCGGCGCAGTAGAACGTCAGGAGGTAGCCCATCACCTGCTCGGCGGTCGCGCCGCCCGGCGGGAAGCCGGATGCGCCGCTCGGGGCCGCGTACATGTTCATCCCCGAGCGATTGATGATCGGCACGGCGGCCTGGCCGGTGTTGGTGACCGGATCTCCCGAGCCGGTGAAGAACATCGGGCCCGGATTGAGGGTGGTGTCGAGGACGCCTCCTGCCTTGAGCGGCCGGCCGAAGTCGTAGTACGGGTTCTTGCCGATGGAGAAGGCGACGGCGTCGTAGAGTTCCGTGGGCAGGTAGCGGAACTTCAGCAGGGCGTGTTGCTGGGCCCCCTTGGCCAGGTACTCGGCCTGCTTCTTCTCGAGGATCAGCTCGGTCTCGTGCGAGGCGCCGCTCTCGATGCTCCAGAGGATCACGGCGAACACCGCGAGGATCATCGAGATGAGGATCACCACGATGATGGCGAAGCC
>CAZSVK010000151.1:1240-12364 GCA_964610245.1 uncultured bacterium | reverse complement strand
TTCCCGTGGCCTTCCAGCCGCGTGATCGGGTCGATGGTGATCGTTCGCTTGCCGTGAACCTCGGTCGTCTGCACGCTCATGCCTTCTTCTCCTCCTCGGGGCCGGGACCTGCCGGCGTGCGCTTGTGGAAGAGCATCGAGGACGCCATCCCGTAGCGGTAGAAGGTGCCGACGGGATCGACGATACCCGACAGGATCTTCTCGGTCTCATCGGGGTCGTTGGACCCGACGGATGAAGCCAGTGCGGAAAGCGCCTTGCCTCCCTGGTCTCTGACCTGATCGACCGGCCCGAAGCATCCGGTGCAGGGCATGTTTCCCTTGATGCAGGGGGCCTCGCAGCCGCCCCTGGTCGCGGGCCCCATGCATAGGAACCCCTGGGCGAGCAGGCAGGTATCGGGGTCGACCACCGCGAGCGCGGGCCGCTTGAACTCCTTGAGCGCCAGGTCGGCCGGCTTGGTGTCCTTGCGGGGGCACTCCTCGCACAGGGCGATGTTCGGCGAGAGCACGGTGCCCTTCGGGGGCAGCGCGCCGGTCAGCAGGGCCAGCACCGCCTGCATCAGCAGCTTCGGCGTCGGCGGGCATCCGGGCAAGTAGTAGTCGACGTCGACGCGCTGGTCGAGCGAGTTGACGCCGTTCCAGAAGTCGGGGAGCGACGTGGTGTGACCGTTCTCGCGGTGCATCTCCTTGGGCACGGTCCGGTCGGGGTTCACCGTGCTCGGCGTGGTCTCGTAGACGGTCTCGAGGATGTCGCGCCTGCTGGTCAGGTTTGCCAGGCTCGGGATGCCGCCGGTGTGGGCGCAGCTCCCGAAGGCGATCAGCACCTGCGCCTTCCGCCGCAGCAGATGGACCATCTCGAGCTGCTCGGAGTTGCGGATGGCGCCGTTGATGAAGCAAGCGGTGATGGCGCCGTCGGCCATCGCCTCGACGTCCTCGCGCTTGAAGTCGAGCGCACACGGCCAGAAGCAGATGTCGACGGCCTCGACGACCTTGAGCACGTCCTCGGCCAGGTCGACGACCGCTTCCTCGCAGCCGCCGCAGCTGGCGCACCAATAGAATGCCACTTTAGGTTTGGTCATCGGTTCACCGTCCTCACGCGGTCGCGGCCTCGGCCGGCTCGACACACGCCATCTTGGGCAGCTTGCGGAGCTGCTCGGTCATCTCGTTCACCACGTGCTGCAGGTGGTTGCCCTCGGAGGCCGAGATCCACTCCATCCGCAGCCTCTCCTTCTCGATGCCCAGGTCGGATAGCATCCGCTCGAGCAGCTTGAAGCGGCGCATGCACTTGTAGTTGCCCTCCTGGTAGTGGCAGTCGTTCGGGTGGCACCCGCCGATCAGCACCCCGTCGGCGCCGTTCTGGAAGGCCGCCATCACGAACTGCGGATCGATGCGCCCGCTGCACATCACGCGCACCACGCGCACGTTCGGGGCCTGCTTCATCCGCGACGTCCCGGCCAGGTCGGCCGCGGTGTAGGTGCACCAGTTGCAGAAGAACGCGACAATCTTGGGCTCATGCATGGAGCAGCACCCCCTCGATCTCGTCGAATAGCTGGGTGTCGGTGAACATCTTCTGGACGATGGCGCCCGACGGACAGGCGGCCACGCAGGTGCCGCATCCCTTGCAGAGCACCTCGTTGATCTCGGCCCGCCCCTTCTCTTCGTTGCGGGTGATGGCCGTGTACGGGCAGAGCGGCAGACACGTGCGGCAGCCGCTGCACCGTTCGTCGGTCACCGCGGCGGTGTTCGGCTCCATCACGATGTACTTCGCATCGACGAGCGCCAGGGCCTCGGCAGCCGCGGCCCCGGCCTGGGCGACCGTGTCCGGGATGTCCTTCGGCCCCTGGCAGCAGCCGGCGAGGAACACCCCGTCGGCCACGGTGCTCACCGGCGCCAGCTTCGGGTGCTTCTCGAGGAAGAACCCCTCGGCGGCGCAGCTGATGTTGAACATCCGCCGCACCTCCGTCGCGTCGGCGCGGGCCTCCAGCGCGTGCGAGAGGATCACCATGTCGACCGGCACTCGGCGGTTGCAGCCGGCCAGCGTGTCCTCGGCGCGGACGATGAGCTTGCCCTCTTCCTCGGGCTTGACGGCGATGGTGGTGACGTCGGCCGCCTTGCCGCGGATGAAGTTCACTCCCTCGGCCTGGATCCGCTCGTAGAACTCCTCGAACCCCTTCCCGGGCGTCCTGATGTCGATGTAGAAGTTATACACCTCGGCGTTTAGCCGCTCGCGGATCAGGTGGGCGAGCTTCAGGGAGTACATGCAGCAGACCCGCGAGCAGTAACGGTGCACCTTCTCGTCGCGCGAGCCGATGCAGTGGAGGATCGCCACGCTCTTCGGCGGCTTGCCGTCGCTGCGGCGCACCACCTGGCCGCCCGTCGGCCCCGAGGCGTTGAGCAACCGCTCGATCTCGAGGGCGGTGTAGACGTCCTTGTGCTTGCCGTAGCCGAAGCGCGTCATCGGCTTCGGATCGAAGGCCTGGAATCCGGTGGCGATGACGATCGCCCCGACCTCGAGTTGCTTGTCCTCGGCCACCATCTTCAGGTCGATGGCGTTGCGGTCGCCGCAGGCCTCGATGCAGCTCTTCTTGCACTTGCCGGTCTTGAACTCGATGCAGGCCTCGGGGTCGATGACCGCCACCGGGGGCACCGCCTGCGGGAACGGGATGTAGACCGGCTTTCGCTTCGTCAGGCCCAGGTTCCACTCGTCGGGGACCTTGCCCTCCTTGAAGACGCACTCGTCGATGCACTGGGAGCAGCCGATGCACAGCTCTTCGCTCACGTAGCGCGGCTTGCGCCTGACCGTCACCTTGAAGTTACCGACGTAGCCGTCGACCTTCGTGACCTCCGAGTACGTCCAGAGCGTGATGTTCGGGTGGTTCTTCACCGCCGTCATCTTCGGCGCCAGGATGCACATCGAGCAGTCGAGGGTCGGGAAGGTCTTGTCGAAGCGGGCCATGTGGCCGCCGATGGTCGGCTCCTTCTCGACGAGGGTCACCTGTTTGCCGGCGGCCGCGCACGTCAGCGCGGCCTGGATGCCGGCCACTCCGCCGCCCACGATCAGGATCCGCTCCTGGATCGGCACGCGGCGGGCCTCCAGCGCCTCGTGGTGGTGCACGCGCCGGACGGCCGCCCGGACCAGGTCGCACGCCTTCGCCGTCGCCTCGCCCCGGTCGTCGTGGATCCACGAGCAGTGCTCGCGGATGTTCACCATGTGGAAGAAGTACGGGTTCAGCCCGGCCTGTTCGGCGGCCTTGCGGAAGGTCGGCTCGTGCAGCAGCGGGCTGCAGGCGGCCACCACCACGCGGTTGAGCTGGTGTTCCTTGATGTCCTTGCGGATCAGCTCCTGCCCAGGGTCGGAGCACATGTACTTGTAGTCGCGTGCCAGAGCGACCTCGGGCAGCTTCTCCGCATATCGGGTCAGGGCCTGCACGTCCACCGTCGCGGCGATGTTCGTCCCGCAATGGCAGACATAGACCCCGATGCGAACGTTGCCATTACCTTTCATGTCTGGTTCCTCTCAGACGGCGGCTGGCCTCGGGCCCCGGCCGGCCGGGGGACGCCCCTCGCGAGGCGCTCCCGGTGCAGTCGGCCCGCGCGCGGTCGCCGGTCGTGCGCGCATCCTGTTGCCGGCTAGTTGCCCTTTCGCTTCCTGACCTCGTCCGTCAACGCCGGAATGAAGTCGAGGACGTCCAGCTCTGCTCCGACCTTGGCGACGTCGAAGATCGGCGCCTTCGGATCGGTGTTGATCGCGACCACCAGCTTCGCGCCGCGCATGCCTTCGACATGCTCGGGGGCGCCGCTGATGCCGAGCGCCAGGTACAGGCGCGGCTTGACGATCATGCCCGACTTGCCGACCTGCCGGGTCGACGGCAGCCAGCCCTGGTCGACCAGCGGACGCGAGGCGCTGAGCGCCCCGCCCAGCAGTTCGGCCAGCTCGCGGGCCTGTCCCAGGTTCTCCTGACCGCCGAGGCCCCGGCCGACCGACACCAGCACTTCGCTCTGGGTGATGTCGATGTCGCCCGGAGGCGGCGGCAGCGTCTGCCGGAACTTGACCTTGGCCGCCGCCGGCGCGGGCATCGCCCACTTCTCGACGGGTGGGGCCTTGTCCGAACGGCCCTTGTCGGCCTGGGCCGCCCCCGGCGCGACGCTCACCAGGGCGCACTCGGCGGGGAGCTTCACCTCGGCCTCCATCTTCCCTCCGTAGAGGGTGCAGGTGGCCGTGATCGCCCCCTGCTCGGCCTTCATCGCCCGGCACCAGTTGGCGCTCGGCCGGTCGAGCGCGACCGAGAGCATGGCGGTCAGTCCCAGGCACTGGTTCGTGCCCGGCACCAGGAGCGCCCGGGGCTTGCGCTCGCGCAGGAGCGCCTCGAGCGCGTGCGCGTAGGTCTCGGGAGTCATCTCGATCAGGGAGTCGTGTTCGATCGCGAGGACCCCGTCGGCGGCCCCGAGGCCGGTCGCGAGAGCGTCGGCCTTTGCGGCGAGCAAGACCGCCTGGAGCTGGACTCCGAGCCCCGTGGCCAGCTCGCGGCCCATCGCGAGGAGTTCGAAGGTCGCATCGGTCAGGCGGCCTCCCAGGTGTTCGGCGAGGATGAATACGTTGGCTGTCACGGTGTGTCTCCTCCTCCTCAGAGCAGTCCCTGCTCGGCCATCAAATCGCAGACCTGGGCGGCCACTTCCTCCGCCGAACCTGCCAGCATCCGGGCGCGCTCGGGCACCTCGGGCTTGTAGAGCCGGAGGACCTCGAGCTGGGGCCGGACCGGCGCGGCGGTCAGGTCTTGCTCGTCGAGCTTCGCCGTCTTCATCATCTGGCGCACCTTCGCGACGGCGGCATAACGCGGCGGTTTCTCGGCCGACTGCACGCCCAGGACGGCCGGCAGGGTGACCTCGAACTCGGCGCGCATTCCGCCGGCCAGTTCCTTGACGACGAGCACGGTGCCCGGGGCCTGCCCGGGCTTCACCGCGGTCACCACGCCGACGAACGGCAGGCCCAGCAGGCGGGCGAGCATCGGCGCGACCTGACCGTCGAGGTCGTCGATCGCCTGCGCGCCCGTCAGGATCAACTCGGGCATCGCCGGGCGGATGGCCTCGGCGAGCTGGCGGGCGAGGTCGCCGGAGCCGGCGCGCGGCTCGTCGCCGACGAGCTTGGTCGCCCGGTCGGCGCCCTTGGCGAGGGCCGTGAACAGCACCTGGTCGGCGTCGTCGCTGTCGGTGGCCATGACCGCCACCTCACCGCCCTGGGCTTCCTTGAGCAGGAGGGCCTCTTCGAGCGCGTGATCGTCGGACTCGCTCAGGATCAACCGCGCGGCGTCCCGATCGAGCGCCTTGCCGCTGGCGTCGACCTCCAGCTCCTCCACCACATCGGGGACTTCCTTGAAGAGAACCAGCATCTTCATACGAGCTCCATCGCTTCAGCCAGCAGTTCGATCAGGTCCTTGACCACGAGCTTGCCTTCCAGGCCCTGCACCTTCACGGCGTCCTCGAAGCGCGACAGCTCGTAGGGGCAGGTCACCACGAGCGTGTCGGCGCCCGTGGCCGCGGCCTCGACGATGCGAAGGTCGCACAGCCGCGTGCCGCCCTTCTCCTTGATGAACGTGTCGAGCCACATCCCGCCGCCGCCGCCACCGCAGCAGAGCGAGTCGGCCCGGTTGCGCTCCATCTCGAGCACCGTGACACCCGGGATCAAGCCCAGGATCTGGCGGGGCTGCTCGAAGAAGCCGTTGTGTCGTCCGAGGCAGCAGTTGTCGTGGTAGGTCACCCGGGTGTTCAGCTTGCGGCGGAGCAGGTCCTCGAGCGCCGGGAGGCGGTCGGCGAACCAGGTGACGTAGTGCTCCATCGGATAGCGGAAGTCGCGGTACTGGTACTTGAACGCGTCGTAGGCGTGGGGCCCGGTCACGAGCATCTTCTTGAACTCGTACTTGGCCATCACCGCCATGTTCGACTCGGTCAAGACGTCGAAGAGGCCCTCTTCCCCGCTGAGCCGGGCGCACTCGCCGGCGCACTTCTCCTCGTTGCCGAGGATCGCGAAGTCGACTTTCAGAGCGTTGAGGATACGGGCCAGGGCGACGGTGACCTTCTGGCCGCGCGGATGGTAGGACGGATAGCACTCCACCCACCAGAGCAGGTCAACCGGGCCGGGCTGTTCCTTGAGGATCCGGACCGGCACGCCGGCGTCCTTGAGCCACGCGGTCCGCTTCTTGGGCGAATCCCCGGTGGGATTGCCGTAGCGGAACATGTTCTCGAGCGCGGTCTTCATCTCCTTTGGAGGCCCCTCGGCGCTGGTGAGCGTCGCCTCCTTCATCAGAGGAAGGAGCACATCGGTGAGCTTGATGCCACGCGGGCAGCGCTCCTCGCACGTGTAGCAGGAGACGCACATCATGGCGCTCGGATCGTCGAGCACCTCCTGGATGCGTCCGGCCCTCAGGTAGGAGATCGCCTTGCGCGGCCCGAACTTCATCTCGAAGCCGTACGGGCAACCCCCGGTGCACGTGCCGCACTGGATGCACTCCATCACCTTCTTGCCGACAGGATGACGATAGAGCGTCTCCCAGTTCAGGGAAACTTCTGACCCTTCGGTGATCATGCCAACTCCTTCCGCCCACGGAAGTCACCGTCAGAGGAACCGCAATGTCAGGGCGGCACGGCTTCGACAGCCGGACCGACCGGAATGCCCAGGAAGAGATCTCGGCTGGCAAGGCGCTCCGAACGCCTCGACCGTCTGGAATCCGAGGAAGCAACCTCCCCGCAACTTCACAGCCATGGAGAGAGAGGGCGGCCGATCAAACGAGCGATACCTTGAGGTAACGCCGCGATACGGGATCGTATCATCTCGTCGTGCACTCTGTCGCACCTGCGGTGCTGGCCATTGTGGCCGAGTCTGACAGGACATAGTGTCCCGCAACGGGGACATGAATCTGTGACCGCACGCACGACCCGGCGTTTCCGTTTCTACACATCGCCAGGCCCCGAGCCTCCCTCCCACCGGGCGCTCCGACCACTCGCGGCGGCGGCCCGTCGCCCACCCCTGGCGCGAGGTTTGCACTTCTTCCTTTCCCTGCCTGCCGGCACCGCGCCGGATTCCTCGGATCGTGGCAAGGGAAATCGCGAGTTCCTCGGCTCGCGCACCCATATCGTCCCGCCCGGCCGACGGACCGGCGCGGCTCTCACAGGAGGCGGACCGTGACCCTCGAGTTTCTCCCTGCCGAGCACACCTACTGGCTCTTCAGGCTCATGTTCGTCGCGGCGTGGATCCTGTTCCTCCGCCGGGTCTATCACCTCTACCGTGTCACCCGGCTGGGCGGTGCGACCGGCCGATTCTCGGAGCTGCCGGCCAGGGTGGTCAACCTCGTGCGCCACATCTTCACCAACCAGTGCGCTCGGGGAGAGCCTCGCATCTGGCTCGCCCACTTCCTCATCTTCTGGGGGTTCTGCGCCTTCGCTCTCTACAGCACCAACTCGTTCGTGGAGGGCCTCTTCCCGGGCGTTCAGATGTTCTACATGCATTGGCCGGCCATCTCGGCGGTCGTCGATCTCTTCGCCGGTTTCGTCACCATCGGCTGCCTGATGGCAGCCTACCGGCGCTGGGTCACGAGGCCGGAGCATCTGGAGAACACCATCGACGCGGTGATCTGCCTGGGCATGATTGTGGCGCTGATGGGCACCTACTTCCTTTCCGAGGGAGTGCGTTACGCGATGATTCAGCATCCGAACTGGGCGCCGCTGGCCTGGCTTTCGTCGCTTGCCTTCACCGGCATCCAGACGGCCACCGGGATGGCCCTCTTCGATTTCTCCTGGTGGATCCACGTCCTGATCCTCCTGTCGTTCCTGATCTACATTCCGTACTCCAAGCACCTTCATCTCCTGGCCGGGCCTTTCACGGTGGCGTTTGGCAGCCTGGCGCCTCGAGGCCGACTGGCCCCGCCCCAGGAGGAGCGCTCGATCCCCGGCGTTTCCTCGCCCGCGGCGGCTAGCCCCGCGGCAGGCTCGCCTCCTCCGGCCCCCGCGCCCGACTCGCCGTCGGCGGCGCCTTCGCAATCCTCTGCCGGCGCCGAGGCGGTGGCGATGGCCGCCCGCTCGGCCGGCGTCCAGATGATGCCCTTCTCGTGGAAGCAGGTGCTGGACGGCTACGCCTGCGCCGAGTGCGGCCGCTGCGATCGCCAGTGCCCCGCGGTGCGCTCGGGGCTGCCGCTCGCCCCTCGCGTCCTCGTCCACCACTTCAAGGAGTTCCTTCTCAAGGAGGGGATGGAGCACTTCGCCACCGCCGGCCGCGGGAACGGCCAGCGCCAGCTCCTGGGCGAGCTGGTCACCGACAAGGTGCTCTGGTCGTGCATGACCTGCATGGCCTGCGTCGAGACCTGCCCGGTACGCATCGAGCACGTCCCGCTCATCGTGGACATGCGCCGCAAGCTCATCGGCGACGGTACGGTCGACGCGCGGCTGCAGACCACGCTGGCCAACTTCCAGCGCTACGGCAACAGCTATGGCCAGTCGGAGCGCAATCGCGCCAAGTGGGCGGCGAAGCTCGACTTCAAGCCCAAGGACGTCCGCAAGGAGGAGGCGAAGCTCCTCTGGTTCGTGGGCGACTACGCCTCGTACGACGCGGGCCTCCAGGACGTCACGGCGACGATGGCGCGGGTGCTCGCGCGGGCCGGCGTCGACTTCGGCCTGCTCTACGAGGGCGAGAAGAACGCCGGCAACGACGTTCGCCGCACCGGCGAGGAAGGCCTCTACGAGCTGCTCGTCGAGAAGAACAAGAAGTCGTTCGCCAAGGCCAAGTTCTCAGAGATCCTGACCACCGACCCGCACACCTTCAACACGCTCAAGAACGAGTACACCTGGGAAGACCGCGAACCCCCGAAGGTCTGGCATTCCAGCGAGTTCCTCGAGCAGCTCTTGGCCGCGGGCGCGCTCAAGGTGACCAGGCCCCTCTCCGGCAAGGCCGTGACCTTCCACGACCCCTGCTATCTCGGACGTTATAACCAGGTCTACGACGCTCCGAGGAAGGTGCTCGAGGCCCTGGGCGCCCGCCTGGTCGAGATGCCTCGACACAGGGACCGAAGCTATTGCTGCGGAGCCGGCGGAGGCCGCATCTGGGCCGAGGAGACGCACCAGACCGAGCGGCCGGCGGACGGGCGCATCCGCGAGGCCGCGGCGCTCGAGGGCGTCGATACCTTCGTCGTCTGCTGCCCGAAGGACATCGCGATGTTCCGGGATGCCGTCAAGTCGACCGGAAACGAAGGCAAGCTGGTCGTGAAGGAACTGGCCGAACTGGTCGAGGAAGCAACGAGCTGAGAGGGTGTTGACAGAAGCAGTCTGGACCCCCCGATGACTGGAGAGAGTTCTACTCGCGCTGACTCCGGGGACACGATGAGTCATCGTGTCCCCGGAGTCAGCCCGAGACTACCGCGCCAACCTCGCTTCCTCTTCTCATTGCCGGGTCCAGGGCCCGGCTCGGGTCCTGCCGAACCACAAACCCTGCCGGGCGCGTAGCTCCCGGCAGGGTCCTCGAATCCCGTTCACACGGTCAGTTGAGCGTCAGGTTTCCTCCCCCGAGGTTGCTGCCGACCGAGTAACTCGAACCCGGCGTCCTCAAGGTCCCGCTGTTGCCGGCGAGCAGCGGCAGCTGGCCGCCACTGGCGGAGGAGAGCACGGGCAGGTTGCTGTTGCCGGGAGCCAGCGGCAGACTGCTGCTGTTGGCGGACTGCTGGTTGGCCTGAACGCTCGAGAGAACGCCGTTGGTGATCTGGTCGACGCCGCCCACGGACGTGCCCACGATGCGGCGGGCCAGGTCGACACCCGGCGATCCGGTGTAGTCGCTCACGGCGCTCAGGACGCCGTCGGCGATGCCGCCGGCACCACGAATCGACGTCGAGGCGATGTTGTTGGCCATTCCGAGCTGGCCGGACGAGCACCCCGTGATGCCGAGGCTCAGGGCGGCCATCAGCAGCACAAAGACCTTGGCGATCAAGCAGCGGCTCATAGATTCTCTCCTTCTCTCTTCGTCTCTGGTTTGCGGCACCGGCTCCCAAGCACGATCCGAGCCAGTGTCGGAGATCCGCATCACTGAAAGACTCAGCGCCGGCCTCTCGCCTCAGGGAGATCGGGAACCTCCCCCTCGGAGGAGGTTTCTAGCCCCCCTCGACGGCTGCTGCAGCATGCCTGGCCCATGACTCCACCCATGATCGGCCGGCCCGACTCACCGCTTGGCTTCGAGAATCTCCCTGACGCTCGCGTATCGAGGCTTGCCGCCGGCTCGCTCCTGCTCGACATATCCTCCGGCGTGGCCGGCCTCGAGCAGCGCCGCCAGTCGCCGCTCCTCGACCGCATCCTTCCGCTCGCGGGCCAGTTGCAGCAGCAGCACCAGCGCGTCGTCGGCCAGGTACGAACCGGGCCAGTTGCGGGCCACTCGCTCGAACTGCTCGCGGGCGGCGGCCTCGTGCCGGTCCGACATCTCCAGCCGGCCGAGCCAGAAGGTCGCGTCGTCCGCGAGTGGCGACTCCGGGAAGCGCTCGAGCAGCTCCCTCGCGGCCTCCCGCGCCTCGTCACCCTGCCCCAGGTCGCGGCTGATCAGCGCGATCCGCAGCAGCGAGTTGTCGCCCAGCCGCGAGCCCGGCCTCGACGCCAGGCGCCGGAACATCCGGATTGCCCCTTCCGCGTCGCGGCTCCACGAATAGAGCGTCCACGCCCGCACGTACTCCAGGTTCTCGTTCGAGAAGAGCGTCAGCGGGCCGGCCAGCAGGGCCAGGCAGACCGCCGCGGTCCTCAGCGCGAGCCGCGTGGTCGCGTCCTGGGGAGGCATCGTCAGCACCATCCGTCCCCGGACCCACTCGTAACAGAGTAACGCGAACGATAGCACCGAGCTGCCCAGCAGCAGCAGGCTCGCGAGCAAGACCAGATCGGTCATCGGGCCGGGCGAGACCTCGAGCCGGTCACGCCAGAAGTCCGGGGCGCCGAACGCCGTCGGCAGCCACAGCCCGGCCAGCAAGAGCGTCACGCTGCCCCCCATCTGCGCCAGGGGCAGCGCCCACAGCGGGGCCTTGCCCACGGAGCCCAGCAGTCTCGCGGTGAAGAACCCCGCCCGCGCCGCCAGCGGCAGCGCCGCCAGCAGGCTCACGAGGCCCGCGAACCCGGC
>CAZSVK010000151.1:0-1230 GCA_964610245.1 uncultured bacterium | reverse complement strand
AACCCGGCCAGCACCCGATGGTTGCCGAACAGGTAGCCGTCGTTCAGGACGGCCGAACCCGAGGCCAGCAGCGCGACGTGGGCCAGCAGGCTGATGACGAGCGTCCGAGTCATGCTCCCACGGCGGTCCGCCGCCTCACTCCCGCCATGGCCCGTCTTCCTTCATGGCCTTGAATCGTTCCTTGATGCGCTCCAGAAGCGGCTTCCCGAGTTCGATCCTCAGCGCCCCGGGCCCAGCGAGTCGCTCGAATGCCGACTGGGGCCAGCCCCTGGCCAGCCAGTCCTCTCGGCTCATCCACTCGCCCTGAGGTAGGTTCTTCACCAACTTCCACTCGGGCGCCGCCGGCGGCCCCTCCTGCTGGCGCTCCGCCAATCGGGTCTCCCACTCGAGCAGCCTCTGCAGGCTCGCGGCCGGAGGGCTCACCTGCTGAGAGCGTTCCCGGGCCCGCACGGCCAACCCCGGTAGCTCGAGCAAGCTCAGCCCCTCGGCGGCCAGGAAGAAGGCCGCCGCCTCGGTGCCCTCGAGGCCCGGGCTGCGCAGGTAGCCCGCCCCGTTGAGGAGCGCCCCGAATCCGTCGCCGGCCTTCAGGCAGCTTATCCCCAGAGATAGGTAAAGCCCGCGTTCAGGAAAGCCCTTCTCTCGGAGCTGGAGCAGCAGGGCCAAGGCCTCGCGCGCCTTGCCCGAGTCCAGCAGACTCCGCCCCCGCCGCAGCGTCTCCTCGAGGCTGCCTGCCGGGCCGGCCCCGCGCCCGAACCCCTCGCTCGTGAGCATCACGTCGCCGAGCCACCGCCCCACCTCTTCGAACATCCCTCGCAGCTCGGGTTCGGAGACGAACCCGTCGACCATCTGCTCGAGGGTTTCTCCCAGGTAGCGGGCCGTCCGCGTCACGTCGGCCTGCTCCTGCCTCACCTTCGCCAGGAACAGACAGGCCCTCGCGTCGAACTTCGTGCGGCGGGTCAGGATCTCCTCGATCGCCTCGGGAGTGGCGCGCTCGGCCCTGGCCGCCAGGAAGGCCTTGCAGCTCCAGGGCACCCGGCGCAGCCAGTCGAGGCCCGACTCTCGCTCGTGCCGCTCATCGGCCGGATTCGCCACCGGAACGGCCACCGGGGTCGCGGGCGTTTCCACGGCCGGGGAGGCGGTGGCGCTCTCGCCGGGCGAGCCGTCGGCGGAGAGGCTCTCGCCGGGCAGGCCCCCGCCGGGTAGGCCCCCGCCGGGCAGGCCCCCGCCGGG
>CAZSVK010000150.1:0-12541 GCA_964610245.1 uncultured bacterium | reverse complement strand
GCCTCGGAGCGGACGCAGCCCGCTCCGTGGGTTCACCATCGTCGAGGCGCTGATTGGCATCGCGCTGTTCGGAATGCTCATCGGAGTGGTCCTGCAGGTGCTCCGGAGCGGTTCGCTCCAGGAGAAGCAGGTGATGGAGTTCAGCGAGTTGCAGCGCGAGGCGAGGAAGGCGATCGAGCTGCTGCAGCGCGACGTCCGGGGCATGCAGAAGATCGAGGTGCTCCGCCGCGGCGCCCAGGGGCAGCTCGAGACCCTGGTGTTGCTGGTCCCGACCTCCGACCAGCCCACCCAGGAGGTCCAGTACGCCTTCAATCCCGCGGCCCGGATGCTGAACCGTAACGGCGAGTCGATCCTCAAGGAGACGGTCCAGGATGTGCAGCTCTGGCCCTTCGACGCCTCGTCGCCGCCCCACGAACTCCTGAAGGCCGAGGATTTTCCGAAGGTGGCATTCTTCAAGTTGAGGGTCACGCTGGCCCGCCAGCAAGGGGAGCCCGGCGTCGGCCAGCGGGCGTTCGACTTCCTGGTCTATCCGCGAATGCCCGCGTCGGTGCGAAAGACCAAGGAAGGCCGTCTGAACCAGGCCGGGTCTCGGTTCACGGGAAGCCAGCAGCAGTGACGCGCAGTCGCGTCCGACCGTGATGGGACCCATCCTGGCGGTCGATCCCGGGAGCCGGAGGCTGGGCCTCGCGATCTCCGATCCGGGCCGCTCGCTCGCCTTTCCTCGAGAGGTCGTGGCCTTCGAGAAGATCGCGGAGGCCGTGAAGGCCGTGAAGCGGCTGGTGGCGGAAGAGGGAGTCGAGCTGATCGTGGTGGGGTTGCCCCTGTCGCTCTCCGGACGCGAGGGGCCCGCGGTCGAGAAGGCCCGGGACCTGGCCCGGCGTCTGCGGGAGGCGACCGGCGTCGAGGTCGTGGAGTGGGACGAGCGATTGACGACAGTGGGGGCGGCGCGCGCGATGCACGAGGGGGGGCTGAACTCGCGCCAGCAGCGGGGCCGGGTCGATCAGGTCGCCGCGGCGCTGCTGCTGCAGACGTATCTGGAAGCGATCAGGGGTCAGGGGTAAGGGGTTGGGGGCAAGGAACTCCGAACGGCTCGGAGGTGGGTGCGTACTCTGTGCATGGGTGGGGCCTCTTCGGTTTCTAACTGGGTGTTTCTTGTTTCTCAGTCTGACTTTCCAGTCTTCAAACTTCCTCCTTCGTCTGCCGGTTTCGACCTCCGGCTGATGACAGCCGTTCGCCGGGCATTGAGCATCCGACAGACGAGAAGTTCGAGATGACGGATTTGAAAGTCGAACAGAGAGACAGAACACACCCAATGAAGAACTGATGAGGCACCCGCACCAGGCTCCGGCCGATTCTGGCGAGTTGGCGCGAGCGGTGGCGATCGACTACCCAGGTCTCATGCGGCCCAGAGGCTCACGGCGTCTTGCTGGAGCGCGGTGACGGCGGGCAGCTTCATCTTCTGCAGCGACTTGAACTGCCTCTGTTCGAAGCAGCGCACCTGCAGGTAGATGCCGGTCTCGATGAACTGGTCGAGCGCCAGGTCTTCCACCTGCGCTTCGAGGACGGGGGAAGCTTTCTTGAGCAGGACGACCAGGTTCAGCTCCCGGGTTTGCTGGAACATCTGCCCGTGCAGGCCATGAACGCTGATGGACGAGACCTTCGTGCCGAACCGCTCGACGAGCTGGCCGGAGAAGAGGTCGACGGCCTCCTTCTCGACACGCGAAAGCTGGGTCAACTCGACGTTCTTGCAGTGGCTTGCCAAGGCGCCCGTCCTTTCACTGAAAGCCCCGGGATTCCAGCTCCACGTCTTCCGTCTCTGGAGTTCGAGTCCCCTTCCCGTCCGGAGCACTTCAGTATGAATCCGTTACTGCCGAGTGACAATCCCCCGGGCCTGATTTTGTTCAAGTTCATGCCCCGGCCGGCTCATGGGGAAACGGGCGTTCACGGTCTCGAGACCAGACCGCGCGCGCGGGCCGTCCCGTCCGCTCACTGGTAGGCCGAGAGGTCCCTGGCCAGCAGGTCCCTGGCAGCGGCCCGGTCGGCCAGCAGCGTGAAGTTCGGGTGGATCTTGAGGATCGACGCCGGCAGCTTCGGATCGATGGGCGCGAAGACCGAGGCGGCGATCGCCGCCGCCTTCTCGGAGCCGCTGACGATCATGAGGATCTCCCGGGCCTTCATGATCGTGCCGATTCCGACCGAGAGCGCGTGGCTGGGCACGCTCTCACCCGATTCGAAGAATCGCGAGTTGGCCTCCCGGGTCGAGTCGGACAGCTCGAAGATCCCCGTGCGTACCTGGAAGGAATCGCCTGGCTCGTTGAACGCTATGTGGCCGTTCTTGCCGATTCCCAGGACCTGGAAATCGACGCCGCCGGCCAGCTTGATCTCTTCCTCGTAGCGGATGCACTCGCCGTGCTGGTTCGGAGCGACGCCGTCCAGTAGATGGGTGTTCTCGGTCTGCAGATTCACATGCTCGAAGAGATGGAGGCGCATGTAGTGCGCGTAGCTCTGCGGATGGTTGGGCGCGAGCCCGGCGTACTCGTCGAGATTGAAGGTGCGGACCCCGGAGAAATCGAGGCCGTATTCCCGGTGCAGCTTCACCAGCTCGCGATACAGCCCCACCGGCGAATCTCCGGTGGCCAGCCCCAGCACCACCTTGGGGTTCACCACGACCCGGCCGGCAACCATCATGGCCGCGTGGCGCCCCAGCTGATCGTATCCGTCGACGAACAAGAATTTCATGGTTCTACTCCCTGGCGCGACCTGCCTGGGCGGACTCCGCTCCCGGACCGGCCTCGAACGGCACGCCCTGCACGTAGCTTCGCACGAACGACAGCTCGCGCGAAAGGACGATGATGTCGGCGCGCCCGCCTTCCCGCAGGCTGCCTCGCTCGGGCCAGAGTCCCAGCAGCCGGGCGGGGGCCTCGGTCGCGGCCCGCACGGCTTCCGCCGGCTCCAGCCCGGCGGAGACCAGCGTCCGGATGGCCGCGGGCAGGTCGATGATGCTCCCGGCCAGGGTGCCTCCGGGAAGGCGCGCGCAGCCGTCCTGCACCAGAACCTCGCGTCCCCAGCACCGGTGCAGCCCCGGCGGCAGGCCCGCCGCCGGCATCGCGTCGGTCACGGCCAGCACCCGGCCGGTTCCCTTCAACCTGTGTACCAGCTCCAGCATTGCGAGGTGCACGTGAACGCCGTCCGGGATCAGCTCCACGGTGGTGTCGCCGGCCGCCAGGAAGGCGGCCGCCATCCCGGGCATCCGGTGGTGGAGCGGAGTCATCGCGTTGAAGAGGTGGGTGGCGTGGCGCGCCCCGAGCGCGATCGCCTCGAGCGTCTGCTCGTACGTGGCGCGCGAGTGGCCCAGCGCCACGAGACAACCGCGCGCCAGCAGGCCCCGGATGAGGTCGAGCGCCCCCGGCAACTCGGGGGCGACGGTGAAGAGGCATCGCCGGCCTCCCGGCACCGCCCGAGCGTAGGCCTCCGCCAGCTCGAGCGAGGGCTCCAGCAGATCCTCCGGGCGGTGAGCGCCCCGCATCGACGGGCTCAGGAAGGGGCCCTCGAAGTGCACGCCGAGCAGGCAATCGGCCAGGGGGCTCCGGGAGACGAACCGCGAGAGATTGGCCAGGGCGGTCCGGATCGTCGCGTCGGGGCTCGAGATGAGCGAGGCCAGGAAGCCGGTGGTCCCGTGGGAGACCAGGTGGCGGGCGATGCGCTCGGGGCTCCCGGGATCGGCGTCGGTGAAGTCGGCGCCCCCTCCTCCATGCACGTGCACGTCCAGCAGGCCCGGCACGAGCCAGCCATCGGCGAAGTCGTGGACGATCTCGCCGGCCCGCATCGGCCCGCCCATCCGGAGGATCCGCCCGTCGTGGACCGCTATCGACGCATCGTCGAGGAACCGGGTTCCGTCGAACACCCGGCCGCGAAGCGTGAAATCCCCCGTCGCGACCGCATCCATGGCCCAGCACGATAGCACGGCGCGGCCCTCGCCCGCTCCGAGGCTCGAGGCTTGTGGCTCGAGGCTGGAGTGGAGACTGGCGTCTCCCGTCGAGTCGCCGCGCCAGGAGAAGCTCCGCGGTAGGAGAGCAGTCGAACGGGCGCTTGACGCTTCCGGCCCCCCGCGCTAGTTGCCCTGCCATGAGCATGCCCCATCCGCGACTGGACGACGTTGCGCGACTCCTGGGAATCCCGCGTCGCGACCTGGACGCCGAGGTGGCGCTGGCCGGCGTGGCGGTCCGCGGAACCGGCAAGCTGACGGCCTTCGAGAGCCAGGCGGCGCTGATGGCCTACCTGCTCTTCCGGGCCCGCGTGGCAGGACAGGCCAGCGACGACTCGCCCGAGCGGGAGGCGTTGAAGGAACTGCTCGAGCTGAGCGTGAGCCTCGAGCAGGCCGCGCGGGAGCGCGACCGGCTCTCGCTCGAGCTGGTCGAACTGCGCCGGCTACTGCACAAGGTGGTCGTAGAGAACGTCCAGCTCACCGCCCGGGTCAACGAGTTGTCAATCGTCCGGATGCGGCCCAGGTCCGTCTCAGTGAGCGGGGCCTCCCTGTGGAGCCGTTGGCTGGACAGGCTCTTCGGACGAACGCAGATCGAGATCCCCGCCGGCAGGAATCGTCGGGCGGCCTGAGCCGCGCGGCGCGCGTTCGAGGTAGAGCACGGCCGAGTTCAGCGCGGCCGAATCGATCGCCGCGTTGCTGGGCAAGCAGCGGATGGCGATCCGGAACTGGTTCTTCCCCTCGCTCAAGACCGAGCGATCCACCTGGTGGTACAGCGAGACGGTCTGCTTCGCGGCGAGCGCCTGCTGGTAACGCAGGCCCCGGACCCGGAACTCGAGCGTGAGCCGGCCGTTGACGGTGACCAGGAAGGACTGTTCCGGCGTGAGGGCCCAGGTCTCGAGCATCAGCTCGGCCCGTCGTAGCCCGTCCACGCGATCGAGCGAGCTCTCGGTGTCCTTGCTCTCCACCCGGGTGACCGCGTCGGTCGGGTCGTAGGACGAGAGTTTCTCCGAGTACCTGGGCTTGAAGCTCATGATGCCGTCGAAGGGAAGCTCGATCGACTCGGTACCACTCAGGTTGGGGGTCGTGGTGCAGGTCCACTCGGGCGGCACCGAGTCGAGAAGCGGCGCGGCGGCGGGCAGACCGTAGCGTTCGCCGAAGAACTCCGGGTCGCTGGCCCGGTTCAGGGCCTCGAGGAGCTGGTTCCTGGCCTCCAGCGGCACGGTCGGGCAGGCCAGGAATCCAGGGATGGCCGACGTGAGCCCCTCGAACGCCTTCCGCAGCCCGAGCGCGGCGACCTCTCGCCGGGCGCCTTCTTCCAGCCTCCGGTCGTGCATCCGTCCGAGGAGGCCGGCGTAGAACGAGCGCCAGGGGACCTTCGAGTGAAGCTCCATCGTCGAGGCGGTCGCCTGCCGGAAGACGGTCGCGAGCGAGGGCAGGACGCGGCTTCCGCAGGCCGCCTCCTCGCCCAGGCGGCTCCGGAAGAACAACCTGTAAGAGGCCGTCTCGAGAGGGTCGAACTTCAGCTCGAGCTGGTGCTCGCGGGCCGGCGAGGTCGACGACGTCCTGGCCACCGACAGGCCCGAGCCCTTGACCACCACCTCCACCCCCGCCTCCCAGGGAACGGTCACCCGGAACCGGAGGCTCCCGAAATCCCGCTCCAGGAGCGCGGAAACCTCGTCGGGGACGAACGGCCGGAACTCGAAGGCGGGGAGCATGGCGCTGGCGCCGGACTGGGTTACCAGCGAGGCCGAGTAGTTGCCGGATTCGACGAGCGACCCGCTGTCCCACTCCTGGCGGTCGCGCACGTCGTAGAGTTCTTCGTGGCCACGCGGCGTGACCAGCGAGAGTTCCTTGACGTCGCCCGCCCAGTCGACGTGGATCTTGTGAAAGCCCACGGTCACCCGGGCGTGGTCGGCGAGCGGCGGTTGCACCGAGGGCTTGCCGGACGGCAGCAGCCAGAGCAACAGACCCAGGCCGGCGAGAGCGAGAACGAGAAGCGACCGCGGCAGCGAGCCGAGTGCCGTGGCCGGCTGCGCCGCGGGTGGCGTGGCCTGGCGAGGCCTGGCGAGGGGAGGCACCTCCAGACGGCGCGGGTTGCCCGCATCTTCGCCGGTGCGTGTCAGGACCTGGCTGTCGTGGCGACTGCGGGTCGCCGGGTCGAGCCGCCTGGCGGCCGACGGGCTGCCCTGGCGTCGTGCCTCGTCGAGCAGGCCCCCGTCGGGGGCCTGCCCGGCGGGGGCCTGCCCGGCGGGGGCCTGCCCGGCGGGGGCGGGCCGCGGCACCGGCGGGGGCGGCTCGTCCGCGACCGACGTCGAGCCGGTCGCCTGGATTCCCAGAAGGGTCCAGGGAGAGGTCTGGTAAGCGGCCCCGTCGGATCGGGCCCCGCTGCCGAGCAGCGCCTGGACCTCGGCGCCGAGCTGTTCGAGGGTTTCGGGGCCGCCGGCGAGGGCGGTCAGCTCCTGCGAGAGCTGCTGGGCCGAGCGGTGGAGTCGCTGGGCCTGCGGGAGCAGCAGGCCATCGAGCACCGAGGCGAGGGCGGAGCCGCTCTCGGAGGCAGGTTGGACGGGGCCGTGGGTCTCCTCGAGGCGATACCTCAGGGTGGCTGCCAGATCGCCCGGCACCTCGCCCGGGATCCGGCCCTGGAGCATCTCGTGCAGGATCAACCCGAGCGAGTAGAGATCGGTCGAGAAGTCGACCGGCTGGCCGCGAAGCTGCTCGGGAGCCATGTAGCGGGGCGTGCCGAGGACGGTGCCGACCTGGGTCAGGACCCCGCCGCTCTTCAGATCGCGCACGATACCGAAATCGGTGAGGTAGACCTTGGCCGCCGGCGTGATGAGCAGGTTCTGGGGCTTGACGTCGCGATGGACGAACTCGTGGGCGTGGGCCTCTTCCAGGGCCCGGGCGATCTGCAGTCCGATCGCTGCCGCCTCGGCGCCGGTGAAATGGCGGCCCTCTCTGCGGCGGAATTCCATGAGGTCGGCCAGGCAGAGCACCTGCAGGAAGGGCATGACGAAGTAGAAGCTGCCGTCCTGCTCGCCGAAGTCGAGGATCTCGAGGATATGAGGCGAGTTGAGGCGGGCGAGCGCCCGGGCCTCGGCCAGGAAACGTTCGCGCTCGACCTGGTCGAGGCCGAGCTTCATGACCTTCAGCACCACCGGGCGGCACAGGCCGATATCGGTGGCCCGGTAGACGCGGGCCATGCCTCCCTCGCCGAGGGTTTCTTCCAGGCGGTACTTGTCCAGGATTTCAGGCACGAGGTGGAGGGGCGCGGACGGCGGTTGGCGAACCGGAGTCTACATCCTCTGCAACCTTCCCATGAGATCAACGGTAGTCAGTGCCAGCGGGATCGTCCCTCCGGACGGACCGCCTTCGTCCGGATCCCGCGGGGTCCGGTGGCGCCACCGGCGCCCCGTCCAAGAAGGATGTAGCCCAATGTTCTCGCGTCATCTGCGATTCCCGGTCCTGGCAGCGCTCCTGTCCTGCGTTCTGACGGCGGGTCTCTTTGGCTCGGAGCTGGCCGTGTTCTTCGGCCCGACGAAGGCCGGCGACCCGAACGGTCTGGACACCCAGACGGTGAAGCTGATCGACAGCGCGAAGACGCGGCTCAACTGCGCGGTGCACGAGGTGCGCCTGAAGAGCATCTGCGATGCGCTCATCCGCGCCCACGAGCGAGGCGTGACGGTCCGGATGGTCGGCGAGGACAAGTACTACGACAACGAGTTCATGAAGCAGTTGCGCTCTGCGGGCATCGAGACCCACAGCGACGAGAACCCGAACGCGATCATGCACAACAAGTTCGTCGTCGCCGACGGCGAGCGGATGCTGACCGGCAGCTACAACCTGACCGACACCTGCTCCTACAACAACAGCAACAACCTCGTCGTCATCGCCGACCGGGCGGCCTGCAAGATCTTCGATGACGAGTTCGAGAAGCTGTGGTCCGGGCAGATCTACAACGAGGTCAACGCCGACGAGATCCACCGGGTCACGTTGAAGCTGAAAGACCGGCAGGTCCCGATCGAGATCTTCTTCCAGCCGCGCAACGACCAGACCGAGGAGCACGTCATCGAGCTGCTCTCGAAGGCCGACCAGGGCATCTACGTGATGCAGTTCGCGTTCTTCAACGGCAAGGTCGGCAAGCTGCTGGTCGAGAAGGCCGAGGCCCAGAAGGACGTGCGGGCGGTCATCGACTACTCGATGGTCTTCGGCGACTTCCAGCCGTTCAACCAGATCGGACGGCTCGTGGAATCGAACATCCCGTTCTGCATCGGCGACGATCCGCACGGGAAGGTTCACCACAAGGTGTTCACGGTCGATCCGGATGGGCCCAACGCGATGGTGCTCACCGGTTCGGCCAATTCCTCGAGCGCCGGCTTCAACAAGAACGCCGAGAACATCATCGTCATCCACGACAAGCAGATCGCCCAGCGTTACCGGGACGAGACGCTCAAGTGGCTCCATCGGCTCGAGCACGGCGCCGTCACGGTGAAGCCGCGCGGCATCTCCGGCATCGGGCAGGTGCACAACTTCGACATCATGATCAGCTCCGGCGGGAAGGCCATCAAGGACCTGGAGCTGTCGATGCCGTTCCACTGGCGCGTGGGCTCGCTGTCCGACGTGTCCGCCTGGCGGGGCGACCAGGCCAACCTGCGGTCGAGCCTCAAGCTGGCCTCGCGCATCCCGTCGCGCTACACCACCATCCCGGTCCAGATGGTGCTGGTCAACAACATCAACCTGACGGCGACCGGTCCGGGCTCCACCGCCACGGTCCGCATCAAGGCGCTCCGGACCGACCCGGAGACCTTGCCCGGCAAGTTCTGCATCTACGCCCGCGGCTCGGAGACCTCCGGCGACCTGAAGGCGATGGCCTCGATGCCGATCATCTGGCTGTTCCGGACGGCGAGCGAGAACGTGGGCTACATGGCCGGCCAGCTCGAGTCGCGGGATCTGCGGGCCAGCTCGAACCTCGAGTTCCTGGTCCGCGACCTGGACAGCAGCCTGGGCAAGGATATCGAGAAGGACGAGGTCGGCGCGCTCAAGGACTTCGTCTTCCTGATGGAGAAGGCCAAGGAGGCCAACAACCCGCGCTTCAAGATCGTCGCTCCCCTGATGCCCTCGCTGGTGCAGCGGCTGAACTTCCGGGTCCAGCAGGGCAGCCCCGCCTCGGCCGAGATGAAGGAACTCATCAAGCGCATGCAGGCGATGGGCGGCAAGCGCGGGTAGTCGCGCGGAGCCTTCCGAAGAAAAGAAGGCTCCCCCACTTGACGATCGTTCCTTCCTCCTTAGAATCACTGCATCCACGGGAAAACCGGGATGCAAGATCGGACCCCAGGAAGGGTCCGACGGCCGTGAAAGGTTGAAGGAGCAGGAAGAGAGGCACCTCTGGTGCCTCTCTTTCCGTGTCCGCGCCTATCGAAGGTTCTCAGCCGTTGTTGAGGACCGGAGCGGGCACCACGGTGAATCCCGGCGTCTCGACGGTGTAGGCCCTGAACAGGCTCGAATCCGAGGGGATCCGGGCGCTGGTGTCGCGGCCCGACGAGCGGCCGGCGATCGTGAAGCCGAAGGGGCCGGACTGGGCCCCCGCGGGAACCTTGACCCGGATCTCGCCCGTCGCGGACGGGACCTCTACCTCGACCGACGCGCTGCCGGTGAAGGTGAAGCGGGCGTAACCCGCGGGGAAGGTGCGGCCCTGTCCTCGGACCGTGATGGTCGTCCCGACGGTGCCCGACACCGGGGTCACCGAATTGGATGGCAGCACCTGGGTCTGGTTGTTGTCGGGAATGCCGGCCAGCGGATCGACGGCCGGCAGGAGCGACTCGGCGGTGGTCCCGCAGCCGCCGATGAAGCCCAGCGCCACCAGGAGGCAGGCCGGGAGGATGGCCAGCCAGGCCTTGACGAGGCCCAGGAGCGTGGCGAGGCGATTGCGCCTGTGGCGTCCGTAGCGGCCGGGCCGCAAGTTCTTCAATCCTTCTTGCATGGCAGAATCACCCCGAAACGGTCAGCACGCCGGGTGACACCGAGATCTCCCGGATGCGCAGGTTGCAGCGCTGGAGTTCCAGCATCTTGTCCACCGTCGCCACCGGATTGACCCTTCCGGCCACGAAGTCCATCAGGAAGCCTGGCAGGGTCAGCCAGCCGACGCTCATCGAATCGGGCACGAAGTGCACTTCCCGCTCGTGACGGGCCGCCAGCTTGCCTCTCAGGCGGAAGGCCGTGTTGAGCAGCTCTGTCCGGATCCGTCCGGAGAGGATGACGTGTCCGCTCTTGAGTTCGAGCTTGGGCGGCCGGTCCTTGCCCAGCCGCTTGTTGCCGGAGAGCAGCCAGTTGAGTCCTTGCTCGGGGATGGCGACGCGATAGCTCATCCGCTCGGCCGAGAAGACCCTGATCTTGCCACTCGAGCGGAGCTGGGGGAGGTCGACGGCGAAATCCTCCAGCTCCACGACGGCCGACTGGATACGCATCCCTTTGACGGTCGTCTCCCCGACCTCGAGGCGGAAGCTCGAGAACTTGCCCTGGAGCGCGTCGCCATGCGAGCGGGACGCGAGAGAGATGCGGCAGCTGCCGTCCTCCGGGAAGAACGCCCGGACCGCCTTCTCCAGGAGGGTATCCGGCGTGGCGGGCATTGTCTCTTGCGCGACCTCCAGCGGGGACTCCGTGGGCGGGTTCGTCTCGGGACGGCCCGCCGCGAGCGTCCGGAGCGCCAGGCTGGAGGTGTAGCGCTTGGTGACCGCGGGCGCGGAAACGATCGCGTCGCCGGAGGCAACCGGGAGCGGCGCCCCTAGAGCCGCCGGTAGTGCCACCAGCAGGGGCGATAGTCCAAGAATGGCGAATTTCAGGCGCATCTTGTCGTCTCAAACATCGGAAGCCAGACGGCTCCTGCTTAGAGCTATCGAAGAACCCCGGCCTGCCGCGGCCTTGGCTGGCGGTCCTTGGCTCGGCCTCGTCACGGCCAGGGCTCCTGGATAGGCTCCTGGTCGCGGCCCCACGAGCTGCGGCTCCTCGGGCCCACGCCCCGGGTGGGCAGGCTCCTGAACGGCCCTCGAACCGGCCGCCGCCGCTTCCTTCTCGCGCGGAGCAGCTCAAGTAGATTTCGCGGCCTGTCGAAGAGATCCATGACCTTGCCCATGGGTTTGCAGGAGGGCGTGTCCGCATGCTGAATCGAATCTGGATCTTTGGATTGCTGGCCGGTCTGGGCCTGGCCTCCGGCGCGAGCGGTGAGGAGATGGAGGCGGTCTTGCACCGCGACACTCCGCTGGTGCTGGACAGCTCGGACGTGACTCAGCGGCCGCAGTTGCTCTCACGCGGACATGGCATTCTGATCATCCCGGAACTCTCGAGCGACCTCCGGCTGTACATCGACCCGGGCCAGGGCCAGGCCATCGGCTGGATCGACCGCAGCGCGGTCTCCTGGCCGGACGGCACGCCGATCCCGGGAAATCCCGATGAGGCAGCGGAATCGCAGGAGAGGGCGAACGACGCGCTGGAGGCTCAGCTCACGGCCGGAAAGGAGCGGGAACGTGGCGCCAGTCGCGCGGGTCGCGACGCTGCGACCGGAAGACGGGCGCGCGCCTCGGAATCCGCCAAGATCGTGGCGAGCCTGGACATCCCGCCGTCACCGGTCGTCGCCGAGGCCGATCAGAGCCTCTCCCGGATGCTGCTAGGGCTGGTCACCGATGTGTCGGTCAAGGACTACGCCAGGACCGTGGCCAAGGACCAGAGTCTGAGCCGCGAGGAGAAGGTCGTCGCTCTGAAGCTCTTCTACAAGTATCTGCAGGAGCGGCGGGGCCGCCTGAGCGGCGACTCGAAGTCCGCCGAGCGCCAGGAGCTGGAGCGTCAGTCGGAAGATCTGCTGCAACAGCTTGCCTCGCTCGACAAGTCCGCGACCGCCAGGAGTTCCTCCAGGTCCAGGCGGAAGACGGCGGGCGAGTCGGCCAGGAGCAAGACGGCGGAGGGCAAGTCGTTCCGCACGGCCGGGAAGGCCAGCTCCGCGAGCGCCAAGAAGCCGCGGGCCCGGAAGCGCTCGAACGTCCATCAGATTGCCAGCCGGCCCCACGGGACTGCCTGAGAGATGAAGAGACACGCGCGGATTCTGAAGCTGATCCTGGGTGCGGTCCTGGTGCTGGCGGGCCCGGCGTTGGCCGGCGAGTTCCCCGAGACGATGGAGGGTCTGATCCACGACGGAGTGGGTCGGGTCCTCTCGAACCTGGAGTACGGCACGAGCTTCCGGGCCTGCCTGCTCTCGGAGGACGAACTGCTGCTCGAGGTGACGCTGCGCAGTCCGCTGATCAGCGAGCCGGCGCGCGATGCGGCGATCCTGATGAAGGCGAGGGAGGCGGTGTCCGAGCTGATGCGTGAGGAGTATCCGGGCATCGCGGTCTCGGATCTGTCGACCTTCAGGCTGAAGCCGAGTCCTTTCGGTCAGCCGATGTACGCGCTCAAGGGGAGCTGAGCGCGGGCGGACTCCCTCTTCGAGAGGGAAAAGAGAAACCGGCAGCCTGGATGGCCGCCGGCTTCCGTCACTGAACTCCGCCTACCGGGGCGGGGATGAGACCGTCT
>CAZSVK010000149.1:811-12576 GCA_964610245.1 uncultured bacterium | reverse complement strand
GGTCTTGCAGCTGACCGTGATCACCTGGCTGGAGGTGACGCTGGCCGCGGCACCGACCATGGTCACGCCGGGGTTGTCGGGATTGTTGATGAAGACGGTGCCGACGGAGGTGAGCAGGTAGGGCTGCGTGAATCCGAAGGTGCAGTGCTTCGTGGTGGTCGGCGACTTCGCCTCGGGGGCCGAGCTGGTGATGGGAGCAAAGCAGGTCGAGGTGACGCCCACGGTGTTGTCGAGGGGGGCAGGCGCCAGCAGCGAGGCGGCGGTGCGACGGTTGGTCCAGCTGGTGAAACCGGCCGGAGTCAACGGCGAGGCGGGCGGATAGTAGACCGAGGGGATCGGCGAAACCGACTGGGATTCGGGCGGGATGTAGGGCGGCATCGTCTGCGGCGGCGTGGGATTGGCGCAGTTGTGGCAGAACTCCTGGTTGATCTGGTCGACCAGATCTTCCCAGCGCACGCCCATGGAGACGACCTGCCCGACCGAGACGGAGGGCAGGCCGATCATCCCCTGGGGGCGAACGTTGATCGCCTGGACCCGCAGGACGAACGAGGTGATGTAGAGAGGAGGGTTGCTGGCGCCGATCGGCTGGGTGGGATCGGAAGGAGCCCGCTCCACCACGGCGCTGGTCGTGGACGAGCCCCGGACCCAGGACTCGATGTCGGAGCGCATCAGGTACCAGAAGATGTTGCAGGGGTGAAGGGGCGGAAAGTTGCCGCCCAGCCCGGTCGGGGTGGAGGTGTGGGTTGCGGTGGTGCCGGTCCCCGGGTCGCCGGAGGTGTACTGAGGGATGGGATCGAGCAGACCGCGGATGTAGGTCACCCCGTAGCGGATGCCGGAGTCGGCCGCATGCTGGGCGAGCCGGCGGTAGAGCGACTCCTGGGAGGTCTGCATCAGCGAGTTGCCGGTCTCCTGCATCGAGAGGCCGACGATGCCCAGGATGACGAGGATGGACAGCGCGTACATGAGAACCATGCCGCCATCCAGGAAGAAGCGTCGCCGAGGCATGGGAACTCAGCGGCTGCGGCTACGGGGGTCCATTCGCCCCGAGAGCTGCGAAGTCATGTAGAGAAGGCGGCCACGAGCGCCGGTGCCGGGGTCCTTCTCGTAGATGCTGACCTGGTACTTGCGGACGTCTTCGCCGGAGCCGATCTTGGCCGCGTTGACGATCATCTCTTTGTCGTAGAAGAAATCTTGCTGGGAGGGGCTGAGCAACCCCAGCTGGTTGGGCACGACCGAGGAGTTGGCGGCATCCAGGAGAGTTGGGATACTCACCGCCTGAAGGGACCGGAGTTGGGCGATGTCCATGCCGCTGGGGACCGAGATGGTCTCGGGAACATTGACGTACCACTCGAGCTGCTGGTTGGCGATGGACACGGCCTCCGCGCTGGTCTTGCTTCGTTCGATGAGCGCCTGGTTGGAACTCATCGTGGAGCTGACCAGCACGGAGGTGCTGGCCAGAACGAGCATGCCCACGAGCGCCTCGACCATCGAGAAACCGTGCTTGGAAAGTCTCATGGCAAGACCTCTCTTGGCCGCGCGCTCATCGGCCGGCCTCCAGATACTCGACGGTCCAGGTGGTCACCGGGGTGCAGGCTTGCGGACCACCGGTGTTCCAGGCGGCCGAGTTGCGGTTGGCCCGGAAGCGCCCGACTCCATAGCCGATGATCTCGGAGTTCCGCGGACCGGTGGGGTCGGCGGCCGGCGTGCTCATCCAGTTCCGGATCTCGGTATCGGTCATCGTGGTGAAGTTGTTGGTGAGCGGAATGGTCGTGAACGTGTCGCCCAGGGGGGGAGTGTTGTCGGTGCCGATCTGGTTTTCGTAGACGTAGAGCCGCTCGTTGTAGGCATAGACGATGCCCGACCAGGTGGTGACCGGCGTGCGATAGAGCGACTTTCCATAATTGTATACGATGATGTTGTTCTGAGCGTTCACGGGATCGGTGCGCACCTGGACGGCCATCGGGTTGGCCTTGCGCAGCGATTCGGTGATACGGTCGGATGTGAGGTTGGCCGTGTAGAGGTTGTCGCGCACGTCGCGAGCCACGTTGTAGCTGACCAGCGACGACTGGTAGAGCATTCCGGCCCCGAGCATGATGACGGAGCTGATGATGATCGCGACCAGCATCTCGAGCAGCGTGACGCCCGACCGCCAGCGAGACGGCGCCCGGTGACAGGCCTGCGTCGCCGCGCGAGGTGGTCGAGGCCACCGTGCATCAGAACGGAATCTGGTTTCCTGCATTGTCCAGGGAGTAGGGATTGGCATCGCTCAGATCGCAGAGCGCCGAGATCTCGATGGTGCCGTTGAGCCGCACCCGGATTCGATAGTAGCCCATGTTGGTGTTGCGCAACTCGAAGCTGTAGGCCAGCGGCGCGACCGCCGGCTCGGCAATCAGGCCGGTGACCGCCGACGCGCCCGCGCGCATGTCGAGCTTGCCGTTGAGATCGAACTGGAACACGGTGTTGTCGGGCATCGACGCGCCCGCGGCGCCTCGCAAGGCGGTCTCTTCGTGCATGTTCATCACCGCGTTGCGCAGAGAGACACGCCCGATCCCGGCGGCCGATGATTCGGGTTCGTTCTCGGTGACAGCCGTGGGCAGGTTGGTGCCGACCGGCCGGCTCACCTCGGAGAGGTTGAGATCGTTGTTGGCGCGATCGGTGTCGCGGTCGGCGAACTCCGCGAAGCTCCAGGGGGAATTGTTGCCCGCGTCGTAGGCCACGGTGCCCAGCCGATCGGTGGTGAGCGCCCCCCGAAAGAGCACCACCCCGTAGGTGCCGGCAGCCTTGCCCGACCTCATCGCGTTGGCCCGGGCGTGACGCAGGGCGCCAAGGAGCGACTCGGCATCCTTGCGCGAACGGAAGTAGCTGATCTGCGGCGTGATGACCATCGCACCGGCGGCGGCCATGATGCCGACGATGACGATCACCACCATGATCTCGACGAGGGTGAACCCCCGCCGTCCCGCGCGGGAACCGACTTTCATGGCGCTACGGCCGATCTACCGGATGATTCGCCCGTTCATGCCGCTGCTGCCTCCGTGCTCCCACCGACGGTCCTGCCCGGCCGGGCGAGCGCCGGACGCTCCGGCGCCCGCCAGCCGCGAGAAGGAAGAGACCCACCCGAAATCAGCGGTGCGCCGTTTCAGCCGTACCGTCCGGTCCATTGACCAGCGTGGTGCCATTGCTGCTGCCGTAGTTGATGCAGCAAACACCGCGCCGGTTGTTCCCCAGGGCCGCCTGGGAAGTGACGTCGCTGATCCACAGGTAGACGTTGGAGGTACGCGTCACGGTGCCGATTCCGCCGTTCTGGTTCGCGTACTCCGGGCACATGAACACGTTGTCGTCCCGGATGAAGGCCGCGATCGACCGGTTGTTGTTCGAGTAGGCCGGCGCCGTCGCCGCGTTGGTGTTCAGACCCGTCGGGACCGTGCCGGAAGTGGCGGTGAGGTCGCCGCCGCCGTTGAAAGTCAGGGTGACCCGGCTGGCCTTGGTAATGGCCACCTTCTGGCTCTCCCAGACACCGACCCCCTTGTTCACGCTGTTCATGTTGGAAGTACAGGCCTGCTTGCGCGAATCGGTGGTGAACTCGGTGTACTTCGACACACCCATCGTGGCCAGCACACCGATGATCACGATGACCACCAGGATCTCGATCAGGGTGAAGCCCTCTCGGGCCACCCGTCGCGAATTGCGGCGGAACACGCTTCTCATTGCCCTCTCCTTCTCGTATGGCAGACCGGCGGACGCCAGCCACCCTGCCATCCAGATGCAACTTCCGTTCCGTCAAGTACAGACCTGACTTCCGGCTACTCGGAGGTGCTCCAACACACCAAACAACCGACCCCAGCTGGTAGCTTTTCCTGACAGCCCACGGGCGGCTCGTCGGGTTGTCCCGCCAACCGAAGGCGCCGGGATGCGCCCTCGGTCCGGATACTCCGCGAGCCGCCTGGCCAGCCGCCGGCTAGCGATGGGCCGTGTTGGCCGTGCCGTCGGGACCGTTGACCAGCGTGGTGCCGTTGCTGCTGCCGTAGTTGATGCAGCAGACGCCGCGCCGGTTGTTCCCCAGGGCCGCCTGGGAAGTGACGTCGCTGATCCACAGGTAGACGTTGGAGGTACGCGTCACGGTGCCGATTCCGCCGTTCTGGTTCGCGTACTCCGGGCACATGAACACGTTGTCGTCCCGGATGAAGGCCGCGATCGACCGGTTGTTGTTCGAGTAGGCCGGCGCCGTCGCCGCGTTGGTGTTCAGACCCGTCGGGACCGTGCCGGAAGTGGCGGTGAGGTCGCCGCCGCCGTTGAAAGTCAGGGTGACCCGGCTGGCCTTGGTAATGGCCACCTTCTGGCTCTCCCAGACACCGACCCCCTTGTTCACGCTGTTCATGTTGGAAGTACAGGCCTGCTTGCGCGAATCGGTGGTGAACTCGGTGTACTTCGACACACCCATCGTGGCCAGCACACCGATGATCACGATGACCACCAGGATCTCGATCAGGGTGAAGCCGCCTCGTCCGGATGCCCGTCTCCTTGTATTGGTCATGGCCTGACTGGCCCTCCTTGGAGTCCCAATCGCCGCTCGTCCGGCGGCGTCATCGGATTTCATAATGCACCAGGCGCCGTGCAAATTGCCAGCCCCCCCCGGCCTCACGTCCCCTCCGGCCCCAGCCCCAGCTCGGCGACCAGCTTCCCCAGATCCTGCCTGTTGTAGCCGATCTCCGCGGCGGTCCGCGAGACGTTGAACCCGTTCCGCCGCAGGTGGTGCAGCAAGAACCGCCGGTGGAAGACCCGGATCACACTCGCCTTCGCCGCCTTGTAGCTGGTCTCGCCCGGCGGGAAACTCACGTGATACCCCTCCCCCCCGACCTGCAACTGCATCTCGACCTCGGCGGCATCGATCGCCTTCTCTTCCGAAACGATGAACAGCCGCTCCACCAGGTTTTTCAGCTCGCGGACGTTGCCCGGCCAGGAGTGGCGCGCGAGCAGGGCCAGCGCCTCCGGCGTGAATTCGCGGCAGTCCTGCATCTCGCGGTTGAAGATCCCCGCGAAGTAGGCGGCCAGCTCCGGCACGTCCTCGGGATGGCTCCGTAGCGGCGGCACGGCGATGGGAAACACGTTCAGCCGGTAGAAGAGATCTTCCCGGAACCGGCCCGCCTTGACCTCCGCCGCGAGGTCGCGGTTGGTCGCGGCCACCACCCGTACGTTGGCCTGCACCGGCTCCTCGGCGCCCACGCGATTGAACTCGTGGTCCTGGATGGCCCGGAGCAGCTTGGGCTGCAGGGCGGGCGGGATCTCGCCGATCTCGTCGAGAAACAGCGTCCCTCCCTCCGCCAGCTCGAACTTCCCGCGCGTGTCTCGCACCGCGCCGGTGAACGAGCCCTTCACGTGGCCGAAGAACTCGCTCTCCAGGAGCCCCTCGGGGATGGCGCCGCAGTTGACCACCACGAACGGGCGCGCCGCCCGCGCCGATTGCAGGTGCAACGTTCTCGCCACCAGCTCCTTGCCGGTGCCCGACTCGCCCTGGATCAGCACGGTCGTGTTCCCGCGCGAGGCCACGCGGTCGATCAGCCGCCGCACCCCCTGCATCGCGTCGCTCTCCCCCACGAGACGGTAGCGCGACAGCAGGCTCAGGCTCATCTCCCTCACCTTGGCCTGCGCCTCGAGCCGGCGCAGGATCTTGGCGCGGATCTCCGGCCAAGGCGCATCCTTGAAGATGTAGTCCGAGACCCCCTTGAACCGGATCAGCAGGTTCACCGCGAAAGTCTTCGTCTGGCTCGAAAGCACGATCGTCTGCGAACCCGGCGACTGCCGGGCCACCAGCTCCAGCAGCTTCACGCCGGCTTCGTGATCGAGCCGCCCCCCCCGGACGTCCCCGTCGCTCAGCGGGAAGATGATGTCCAGCAGGATCAGGTCCGGGGCGCGCCTCGAGAGCTTGCGCGCCGCGTCGTCGAAGCTCGACGCGTAGCGGAACTCCGCCAGGCCGGAGGCGTGCCGGACCAGCTCCTCCTTCATCTCGTAGATGTAGTTGGCGTCATCCTCGACCACCAGCACGTCCAGCGGCATCTGTGTCACTCCATCATCGTCGGCAGCGTGATCGTCACGAGGGCCCCCGGGCCGTCGGTGCGGTTGGCCAGTTCGAGCGTGCCTCCGTGCTTCGACAGCAGGCGCATCGAGGAGAGCACGCCGGTTCCGGTCCCGCCGGCCTTGCCCGAGAAGCGCTCGCGGGCCACCCGCTCCACCACGTCGGGAGCCAGGCCCGGCCCGTCGTCGCGCAGCACGAGCAAGACCGTCCGGCGGGCCTTGCCGTGGACCAGCTGCACCGACACCGACCGCGCCCCGGCCTCGAAGGCGTTGTTGAGCAGGTTCTCGAGGGCCGTGTGCAGGTCCTTGCGAAACTCGTCGGGGCGGGAAACCCGCAGGCCCCAGTCTCCGGCACCCGGCTCCGGCAGCTCGATCGACTGCGCGTAGACACAGCCTGACACCACGCCGGACACCAACCTCGACAGGTCGACCTCGAACGTCTCGAGCAGGCGCGCGAGCCCCGTCGAAAGCGACACGAACAGCTCGGAGAGCGAATCGAGCAGCGCACCCGCCCGTTCCGCGGAAATCTGGCGGATGGCGGCCACGTCCGCCCTGAGCCGGCGCAGGTCGAGCGAGCGCAACCCCTCGAGGAGCGAGGCCAGGCTCGAGGACTCACCGGCGGTCAGGCCGGCCAGCTCGCCAAAGTGTTCCTGCAACCCGGCCAGCATCCGATCCACCTCGGCCAGGTTCTCCTGCCGGCCGAACACCGCCAGCGCCCTCGCGGGCTCGCCGGGAAAGCGCCGGACGACGGCGAACTTGCTCTTGAGGCCGTGAATCCAGTAGCGGTGCGCCCGATCGAGCCAACCCAGGGTCTGCCCGAAGGCGGCCCGCTCGCGCTCCTCCTGCTCCTGGTTGAGCGCCAGCTCCAGCACGGCCAGCGCCCGCCTCAGCTCGCCGACCTCGGAGGAGCCCTCGAGCAGCGCGCGAACGTCGCCCAGGGCCCGGGCCACCTGGGCCGGAGGCTCGCCCTCCCCCTCCAGCAGTCCCGCCAGGAAGGCCCGCGGCAACGTTCGCGGAACGGGCGAGATCGAGACGAGCCGGATCTCCGACTTCTCGCCCACCAGCAGGTGCTCCGGTTCGAACCCGCCGAGGAGTTCCGCGAGTTCCAGCATCCGGTCCAGGCAGCCGACCCTCTGGGGCAGCGGCCGTCCGGCCAGCGCCTCCGAAGCGGGGCGGCCCTCGAACGGTTCCAGACAGAAGTAGGGAAGGCGGTCCTTCCGGATGTCGTAAACTTTGAGGATAGCGGCGTGTTCGTAGGAGGCCAGGCTCCGAGCCTCGGAGAGGAAGGCGTCGATCGCCTCGCCCGAAGCGTTGGCGGGTTTGAGCACGCGCAGCACCACCGGCCGGCCCAGGTCACGGTCCACCGCCGAGCAGGTCAGGCTCGACCCCGAGTCGCCGCTGACGCGCAGCCGGGCATACCGCTCGGGGATCGCGCCCCGCAGGAACTGGTGATCGGGAGCCAGGCCGTCCCGCTCCAGGTCGCCCAGCTCCTCGAGCTGCCGGCCGACGTCGCGGAAGCCGATGTCCATCAGGAACAGCTTGAGGAAGAGTTCCTTGGCCCGGCCCGGAAAGTGGTGCTTCTTGTAGGCCAGGGCGACGTTGTAGCGTTCGTCGGTGGTCAATGCATCGGCCGGCAGTTCGGCCTGCAGGCGCGCGGCCTCCTCGAAGCGGGCGCTCTCCAGATAGGCGATCAGCAGATGGTAGCGAGCCGAGCGGTAGAGCGGTCCGTCCCGAGGGCCGACCTGCGCCAGGTACTGCGCGGCCCGGTCCCACTCGCCCGCCTCGCAGCAGAACACGCCCGCCTCGTGGAAGCGCTGGGCGGTCGGGTCCTTGCTCAACACCTCGTCCATGAAGGTGTAGAGCTTGGCCGGATTGACGGAGGGGCGGTTGCTGCGCTGGATCAGGTGGCGCAGCACCAGCGAGAGGCTCACCGTCACCACCAGCACGAAGGTGAGAAAGTAGGTGAACAGCGGATTGCCCAGCGGCCAGCGGCCGGTCGCCGCCGGGTGCTCCCAGCTCAGCACGAGCAGCCACGGCACGGCCACGAGCGTGGGCCACAGCGCATAGCGGAGGACCGTGCCGAGGTGCTTCATCGGTCGGGGTCCGCCGGCCCGGCTCGGCGCCGCCGGACGAATCCGGCCAGCAGTGGCAGGCCGAGCAGTCCGGTCCCCGCGGCGGCCAGCCCGAGCTGCCGGCGGAGCGCGGCCATCCGCGGGGCATCCAGCCAGCGCTGGCCGTGCAGCAACTCCTCGGCTTCACGTCTGCGTTCGCGCTCGCTCGCCGCGTCGCCGTGCTCGTGCCGCTCATCTTCGTGCCGGTGCCCCGCCTGCTCGTCCGGTGCCGGCGCAGCCCCCCCACGAGACGTCGAGGGCGCCAGCCGGCGGGGGGGCGGCGGCACGCCCAGGGCGGCGAACAGCGGGCTGTCCGCCTCGAGATAGTTCGCTTCCCGAAGCCAGTGCCGGGCTTGCGCAAGCTCGCCCAGCTTGTAGTAGACCAGCGCTAGCAGCCCGTTGAGCTGCGGCACCGAGAAAATGAAGCCCTGAGGGACCTCGTCGTCGGGCAGGCGCCGGCGCAATTCCAGCGCCTGGAGGAAACGCTCGGCCGCGCGGCGCAGCTCTCGGCCGTCTTTCAGCTCCTGGACGCCGAGCTGTCCGAGGAGTTCGGAGGTCAACGGGTTGTCCGGGTTGCACCGCACGCCGGTTTCGAGCAACTCCACGCCCTCGGCGGGTCTCGCGAGCCCGTTGATGAGGTGGTCGCCGCCCAGGCTGAAGGCCTCGATGAAGTGTGGATCCAGGAACGTCACCAGCCCGTAGAGGGGGACGATCTCGGTATTCCCCGCCATCGTCACCGCCAGGAGCCCGTTGCCGTAGTCGAGCTTCTTGCCCTCGTGGACGTAGCGATCGATCTTCATGTACAGGAGGCGGGCCAGGGCCCCCCGGAGCTCGTAGGAGAGGTTGCCGAGGAGGCTCCGCAGCAGGCCGGCACCGGCCGGGCCGGCCTCGGCGGGGCTGGGACCGTACGAATCGAGCGTCAGGTCGGACGCCAGGGCACCGGCGAAGAGAGCCAGCAGGAACAGCGCCCGGCGCATCACAGCTCCCGGGTCTCCAGGACCCAGCGGGCCGCCAGCAGAAAGCCGGCAATGTAAACGGCAGCGTAAGCCAGGAGCAGGAGCAGGAAGCCGAGCGGAACGTCGTAGTCGTGCACGACGACGTATCGGCTGTCGAAGTGGGACAGGTCGGGCACGAGCGTCAGGAACAGGCGAGCGCCCTCCCTGAGCCAGGCCGGGGAGCCGGCCAGGAAGCTCGACACGATCCAGTCGGAGAGATGGCACACGACGTAGAGGAAGATCGACCCGAAGAAGCAGATCACCCGTGTCAGCAGCGTCGTGAGCAGCAGGACCATCGCGCCGAAGACCGCCAGCTCCAGGAACAGGAGGCCGGAGCCCTTCAGGACGAGCCAGTTGGGCCCGCCGCCGTAGAGCCACAGCAGCCCGAAAACCTCGCCCACCAGCGGCAGCCAGTTGAGGGCCAGAAGGCCGAGCAGGGCCAGGAACTTGCCGGCCAGGATGTCGAACCGTTCGATCGGCTTCGATGCCAGGAAGTGGATGCCGCGGGTCTCGATCTCGTAGGGCACCAGGTCGGTGGCGACGAACAGGCAGAGCAGGAAGCCGAAGCCGGAGAGCACCAGCATCGAGACGTCCTTGAGCAACTTGAGCTGGACTCCGGTGTTATAGAACGAGACCGAGCCCCCCGCGGCGATCAGCACGCAGGTGATCAGGAGGAACAGCAAGTAGACCTTCTCGCGAAGGGCCTTGCGGATCGTGAAGCTGGCGATGGTGAGCAAGGGGTTGGGGGTTGGGGGTCAGGCCTTGGAGCGGGAGTCGGCGGAGAGTGCGAGAGCAGGAGGCAGGCTTCGGGTGTCAGGCGTCAGACCCTGAAGCGGCAGTCGGTGGTGTGTGCGAGTGCGAGGGCAGGTGTCAGGCTTTGTAGTGAGAGTCGGGGCGTGAGGTCTGCGAGTCGGGAGACGGCGATCACGGGTCGGCGTCCTCGGCTCGTCCCCTGACACCTGACACCTGACTCCTGACACTTTCCTCCGACGCCTGTCCCACGACGGTCAGAAAGATCTGCTCGAGGGTGAGGCCGGGATGGCGGGCGGTCAGCTCGGCGAGCGGCGCGGCGACCTGGAGAACGCCCTCATGCAGGATCGCCACGCGATCGCAGATCTCCTGCGCGTCCAGGAGCTGGTGGGAACTGAAGAAGACGGTGCCGCCAGCCGAGCGGAAGTCGCGCAACAGCTCCTTGAGCATGGTGCGGCCGAGTGGGTCCAGCCCCGAGAACGGCTCGTCGAGCAGGAGGAACTCGGGCCGGTGCACGAGCGCCTGGGCCAGACCGAGACGCTGGAGCATGCCCTTCGAATAGGTGCGGATGGGCCGGTCGGCCGCCTCGCTGGCCAGCCGCACGCGGTCGATCGCTTCCCGGATCCGGGCCGGCCGCTCCGCCGAGGGAACGCCCTGGAGGCGGGCCGCGTAGTCGAGCAACTCCCGGCCGCTGAGGTAGTCGTAGTAGTACGGATTCTCGGGCAGGAAGCCCAACCGCCGGCGCGCCCGGGGATTCGCCCCGTCCTCGCCCAGCAGGCGGAACGAGCCGGCGGAGGGCCGGCAGAACCCGAGGATGATGCGGTTGGTGGTCGACTTGCCCGCGCCGTTGAGACCGAAGTAGCCCAGGATCTCGCCCGGAGCGAGGGAGAAGGAAAGCTCGCGCAGGACCCGGTGCTTGCCGTAGTCCTTGCAGATGCCGACCAGTTCGAGGACCGCTCCCACGTCGCGTGCCGGCCCCCGGCCCCGCGGCGCCGGGAGAGCGACCGCGCGTTCGGGGACCGTCCGGCCACGATTGTAACGCAAGGGAGCGCGCGACGGCCGGGTGCGGCGAAGGCCGCGGGCCCGAACGCGCGAGTCCCGTGCGGGTTCCTGCGCTGAGGCCTTTCCCTACCTGGCGGCGGCTCAGGCGGCCGGGTCGCGGGGCTCGGCGCAGCGGAGGCAGTACCAACGGTCGTTGCGCTTGCGGAGGCCGCGGACCAGGTCGAGTTCGTGGCAATTGCAGCAGCGAACCGAATCGGTGAAGAGCGTGACTTCCATGATCCTGAGCGGCCTCCTGGGATAACGGGCGGACGATCGCCGGCCCGTCGTCGTCATGGGAATCGGCGCGAACGGCCCCGGGCACAACCGGCCAGGCGCTACGAATCATGACGTTTGGAGGGCCGACGAGCCGGCCACCGGGGAGACCCGTCCGGAACCGCCAAAAACTTCGATCAACCGGGCAGAAACAGGCTTGTCACTCCCCTTTCTGCATGCTATTTTTTGGCGCTCACCATTCCGGTCCAAACAGATAGAATCAGAGAAGAGAGCAAGGATCGGGCAGAAGGGGCAATACCGGCGAGGGCCGGACGAGTATGGAGCGGGCCAGCGGACCCGCTGAATGGAGAAGGCAATGAGGCACCTCGGCACCCTGTTCGGATTCACGGTCGCGTTTCTGCTCCTGGCTACTGTCGTGAGTGCCGGCAGCACCAGCCCGCTGAAGACCCTGCCCCTTGCCGTCCAGCTCTCCCCCTGTCCATGTCCCCACGGCAACGAGACGCTGGTCACCAGGCCGGTGACGCCCCAGCGATAGGGGCCGTACTTGGCCGTCTGGAAGCGG
>CAZSVK010000149.1:0-801 GCA_964610245.1 uncultured bacterium | reverse complement strand
TCCGGGTTTATTACACCGACAAGTCCGAACTGCGCGCCCTGGCCAACTCCGGGGCCGACATCGCCGGCCACGGCGACCACTACGTCGAGGTTGTCGTCCCCGCACCGAGCAAGGACGCCGCGCCGGCCGACGTCGCCGCGCTTCAGGCCCTTCAGGCCTTCGAACGCCGTGAGGTCATCGTCCCCGACCTCGACGCGCTGCTCGACCCGTTCAAGGATCGCGCCGACATGGGCGCCTATCACACGGTGGCCGAGGTCCATGCCGAACTCGCGCAGTACGCCAAGGACCACGCCGACATCTGCCGGGTCGAGGTCTACGGCAAGAGCTTCGAGGGGCGCAACCTCGAGGCGCTGGTCATCGGCCCCCAGGGTGGCAAGGCCGCCAACCTGCCCAAGTTCCTCTTCATGGGCCTCCATCACTCCCGCGAGTGGATCTCGGTCGAGGTGCCCCTGGCCCTCGCCAAGAAGCTCGTCACCACCTACGCCACCGACCCCAAGATCAAGGCGCTCGTCGACAGCCGCATCGTCTGGGTCATCCCCGTCGTCAATCCGGACGGCCTGAACTACAGCCAGACCGCGAGCAAGATGTGGCGCAAGACCCGCAGCAAGAACAGCGACGGTAGCATCGGCGTCGACCCGAACCGCAACTACGGCTACGAGTGGGGCGGCGCCGGCGCCAGCACCTACCCCAGCAGCGACACCTTCCGCGGCCCGAGCGCCTTCTCCGAGGTCGAGACCGCGGCCATCCGCGACCTGGCCCGCCGTGAGAAGTTTGCCGCCGACGTCAGCTTCCACAGCTACA
>CAZSVK010000148.1:0-12577 GCA_964610245.1 uncultured bacterium | reverse complement strand
CCGCTGATGCCGCCGCCCACGACCACCACGCGTCGAGGCGAGCCGTCGGCCGGCGTCAAGGAGGGGCTGGAAATCATCTGGAGCTCACCTGCGGGAGAGTTCGTGCACGAAGTCGATCAGCGCCACCGCGCTATCGACCGGGGTCGAGGGGAGCACGCCGTGGCCCAGGTTGAAGATATGCCCCGGCCGGCCCGCCGCCTGCTCGAGGATGCGCGCCGCCCGCGCCTTGATCAGCTCGCG
This sequence comes from uncultured bacterium, assembly GCA_964610245.1. Classification (GTDB taxonomy): domain Bacteria; phylum Muiribacteriota; class UBA6191; order JACPRK01; family JACPRK01; genus CAZSVK01. The sequence continues at coordinate 12,337 of CAZSVK010000148.1, read as the reverse complement.
AGGCCCCAGCAACACCGCCGGATCGAGGTTGCCCTGCACCGCGACGTCGCCCAGCCGCGCCCACGCGCTCTTCAACTCCACGTGAAAATCCAGGCCGATGACGTCGCCCCCGGCCTCCTTCATCGACTCGAGCAGCGTCCCCGTCCCAACGCCGAAGTGGAGCTCCGGAACGCCCGGCGGGATCTCGGCCAGCGCCAGCGCCGACCAGGGCATCACCTGCTCGCGGTAATCCTGCGGCGACAGACAGCCGGCCCAGCTGTCGAAGAGCTGCACCGCCTGCGCCCCCGAGGCCACCTGAGCCGCAAGGTAACGACCGACCGAGCGGGCGAGCTTCCCCATCAGCACCTTCCAGGCCTCGGGCTGCGTGTACATGAACCGCTTGGTCTGCTCGAAGCTCTTGCTGCCGCCGCCCTCGATCGCGTAGGCCGCCAGCGTGAACGGCGCCCCGCTGAAGCCGATGAGCGGGGTGGTCGCCGGTAGATCGGCGCGGGTCCAGCGGATCGCTTCCAGCACGAAACCCAGCGATTCCTCCGGCAGCACCTCGCGCAGCTTCTCCACCGCCTCGACCGTTCGAATCGGGTCGTGGAGCACCGGGCCGTCGCCCTTGGTGAACTCCAGCGACATCCCCATCGCCTCGAGCACCACCAGGATGTCCGAGAAGATGATCGCGGCGTCGGCGCCGATGCGCCGGGCGGCCGTGACGGTCACCTCCGCGGCCAGCTCGGGGGTCTTGCAAAGCTGCAGGAAGCCCACTCGCGTGCGCAGCTCGCGGTAGTCGGCCATGTACCGGCCCGCCTGTCGCAGCAGCCACACCGGCGTGTAGGGCGCCGGCTGCCGGCGGCAGGCTCGCATGAACGGGGTGTCGTCGAGGGTCTTCTTCAGTTGTTCATCCATGATCGCGTGCGCACCTCTTCTCGGGGATTTCGCCACGATAGGCCCGAGTGGCCTCGAAGTCAACCCGCGCCGCGGCCGGCCGTCGATCCATGTCTGGCGTGGGCCCCGCCGAGTGTGCTAAAAGCAAACGCTGACTGCCTGTCCTCGCGCCAAGGTCACGCCGACCGGCGCCGGCGTGAGAAGCTGGCGGTCCCCCCCCCGAGCATGAGCACCGAAGTCAGCAAGTCCACCCACCCCCAGGGATTCCGCCCCCGGCGAGGCCTGAACTGGCTCTGCGTCGGTCTGACCTACGCCACGTTCTATCTCTGCAGGTACAACCTGCGGATGACGAAGACTCAGATCTGCCAGGAATACCACTTCAGCAACGCCGACTTCGGCCTGATCCTGACCGGCTTCTTCTGGAGCCACGCCGTCGGCCAGCTCTGCAACGGCCTCTTCACCGACCGCCTCGGCGGGAAGCGGGCGATGCTGATCGGCGCCACCGGCACCATCATCCTCAACATCATCTTCGGTCTCGCCAGCACCGTGACGACGAGCATCGCCTTCCCGCTCATCTACATGTTCGTGCTCATACGGATGGCCGACGGCTGGATGCAGTCGTTCGGCGCGCCCGGCATGATCAAGATCAACACGGCCTGGTTCAACAAGAACGAACGAGGCACCTTCGCCGGCATCTTCGGCTTCATGATCCAGCTCGGCCAGATCACCATCGGCTGGCTGGCGCCGCTGCTCCTCTCCGGCTTCACCATCGCCTTCCTCACCGTGCCGGCCCTGCAACTGGAAGTGGGTCTTCTACGTGCCGGCCGCCTGCTGCACGCTCGCGGCGATCCTGATCCTCCTCTTCGTCAAGAACTCCCCCGAGGAGTGCGGTTACGAGGGCGTCATCGTCGATGAGGTCGCCGCCGCCTCCGGCGAGAAGGACGACGAGGTCCTCTCGGTCAAGGTCGTGATGGGCCGCATCCTCACCAACAAGATGGTCTGGCTCACCGCCTGCGCCTACTTCTGCACCGGCGCCGTGCGCCAGGGCATCGACCAGTGGTTCCCGGCCTATCTCGAAGAGGTCCACCACGTCGGGCGCACCACGGCCATGTTCGCGACCATCCTCACGCTACTGCCCACCGTCGCCGTCTTCGGCTCGTTCCTCTCGGGCTGGGTGTCGGACAAGTTCTTCGGAGGCAGGCGAGCCCCGGTGGCGGCGATCCTGTACTTCGCCCAGACCACCGTGATGCTGGCCGCCGCGCAGTTCACCGGCCTCTACACGATGTGCTTCTTCCTCATCCTGATCTCGTTCGCGGTCAACTCGATCCACTCGATCCTCGGCACCGCGGCCGCGATGGACATCGGCGGCAGGAAGATGGCCGGCTTCGCCTCGGGCGTCATCGACTCGTTCCAGTACTTCGGCGGCGGCCTCTCGGGCTTCTTCCTCGGCTGGCTGCTCGACAAGTTCGGCTGGAGCGCCTGGCTCTACAGCCTCGCCGGCTTCGGCATCATCGGCGGCGTGCTGATGATCATGGCGATGAAGCAACAGTCCGCCGGAGCCCCGAAGCCCCTGCCCGCCCACTGAACGAGCCCGACCGCCCCAGGCTTTCGCGCCCCGTGACCGCCGACGGCAAACAGGAACCGGGCCTTCCCCCCACGGCTCCGGCCCGCCGGTCCTGCTGGTGGTGGCTGCTCTGCCTGTGCCTGCTGCTGCTCGCGGTCTGCGTGGCGCTGCTCACCGAGACGGGGGACGCGCCGTACGTCTATCCCCCGTCGTGAGGATACCCCCGTCGACGAGCTGCCGGGCCAGCTCGGCCCCCATGATCCGGCAGCCGGCGACCGACAGGTGCTGCCCGTCCAGCCACGACGCGGGCAGCGGCCCGCCCGAACCGCAGAACGCCTTCCGCGCATCCAGCCAGGGCACCCTCTCCTCGAGCGCGACCTTGCGGGCGTGACGGGCCGGCACGGTTTCCCAGTCGGCCGTCGCGTCGGCGCAGACCCGCTCGACGTCCACCTGGTGCACGTCCATCGTCAACGCGACTCGGCTGCCCTGCGCCCGGGCCAACCGGATGAACCGGTGCAGGTTCTCCTCGTACTGCTCCGGCGTGACCCGCGGTCCCTTGCCCGACGCCGAAGCGGGGATGCCGCCCGGATACATCTGGGTGGTGCGCTGCAGCAGCATCCACCTGAGCAGCAGGTAGAGCCCGCTGTTGCGCATCGCGTCGCGGGCCGCCTTCGCCGCGGGATGGGCCTTCAGCCACCGCTGCTTCTCGAGGAACACGCGATCCAGGCCGGGTCCCGGTCCCTCGTGCCCCTCGAAGTCGTTGGAACCGTAGGCCAGGAGCAGCAGTTCTGGCGCCACCTCCGGCAGGCGCTTTCCGTACAGCTCGAGGCCAAACTCCGACGTGAAGCTCGGAATGCCGCCGTTGAAGACCTCGACCGGCTCGAGCCCCAGCCGCGCCAGCGAGTACTCGAGCACCGAAGGGTAGTCGTCCCCCTCGTCGACGCCGAGCCCGTAGACCACCGAGCCTCCCAGCACCAGCACCCTCAGCCGGCCCTGCCGAGCCGCCCCGGGCATCTTCCCGCGGTAGAGCGTGTCGGGGGCGCCCTGCCAGTTGAGCACGCCCGGGTCGGCGCGGGTCTCGAAGTAGATGCTGTCCCCCAGGAACGGATAAGCGCTCCAGACCGCCTTGACCTCCGTCTCGGCCGCGGCCCACGCCAGCAGCGCCGGCGCGAGGAACAGCAGCCCGCCCGGCCGCGACGAGTCCCGGCACACCGCAAGCAGAGCAGCCTGCAGCAGGGCCAGCAGGGCCACGAGACCGCACACGAGATGGTGAGGGGCCCCCGGCGCCTCACCCACGAAGCGGCCGGCGGTGCCCCCCACGACCGCGGCGAGTAGCAGAACCGGCGACGCCAGCCACGCCGCGCGCCGCGGCCCGAGTCCGCACCGGGCGATGAGTAACGCCGGCATTATCACAGCCGCCGCGCAGGCCGCGACGGCCAGCCCCTGGGTCAGCGGTCGGGTATCGCCGTGCGCGAGCGACCAGGCCCGGGCCAACCCGAGGAGGGGCGCCGCCACCCAGAGCGCGAGCACGGCGGCCGCTCCCCACGCGGGCGCGCGCCTCGGGCGACTGGCGACCGCGGCCTCCTCGCGGGCACCAGCCTCGATCTCCGGCATTTGGGCCCCGTCCGGGGCCTACCGTCCCTTCTGCTGGGCCTGCTTCGCCTTCCAGGCGCGCAGGTCCCGCTCGGCGTACTTGTCGAGGACCCGCGCGAAGGCCGCCTCCAGATCGAGCTTGTGGATGTTCGCGAAGGCCCCGAGCGTGAAGAGGAGATCGCCGACCTCCTCCTCGATATCGGTGACCGACTTGCGTGGCCGCAATCCGTGATTGCGCTGCAGGTCGCTCGCGATCTCGCCCAGTTCCTCCGTCAGGCGGGCCAGCATCTCGAACGGACCCCAGTAGCCGCCGAAGCTGGCCACCGCGTCGTCGACCTTCTTCTGCATCTGGCGCAGCGTCATCGGGGCGCGCCGCACGGGGACGGTGCGGGCCGGGGCATTGCTCGCCGTGCCGGCCCGCGGTTTCTTCACGATGGCGTTCACTGGCCCGCCGGGGCCTCCATCCCCAGTTCGCGCCAGTCGAGGAACTCGTCCCACAGGCCGGCGCGCGCGAAGCCGGTCGCCTTGTAGAACGCCCGGTACTTGCGGTAGGAATCGGCCCCGGGCCACAAGATCGAGAGACCGCCCACCTCCGCCTTGGCATAGTCGCCGCTGTACCAGAGGCTCACGCGCGACTGCTTCAGCAGCTCCAGGACCTCCTTGGCAAGCCGTAGCACCTCCGCGCCGTGCGCGGCCGAGGTGGCGTTGCTGCCCCCGTGCGCGATGGAGCCGGCGATGCGCTCCAGGTCCCAGTAGTTGTCTCCGAAGTTGGTGAGATCGCGCACGCCGACCTTGCCCAGCTCCCTGCCGGCCACGTACAGCTCGCGGGCCAGCTTGCTCACGGCGCGGGTCAGATCTTCGGCCACGCTCGTGCGGAACGCCCCGAGCACGTTGGGCGCGCCCGCCCGCTCGATGAACGACTTGGTGATGACGCCTGCCAGCGCCTCCGGGGCCGCGCCGGCGGCCACCGAGTCGACGATCGACGTGTAGCGGAAGCCGTGGCCGGGCACCGTCGCCTCGCTCGCAACCAGGAGGTCGACGCCGTCCTTGAGCTGGTGCAGCGCCTCGATGCTCGCGGCCAGGCAGGCGTCGAGCGCCAGGATGTCGAGCTTGGGCCGCCGCTCCTGGAGCGCGAACTGCTCGAGCACGGTCGCCAGTTCGAACACCGTCAGGCAGTCGTCGTCGGTGTCGTCGTAGGCGACGTAACGGTTCACCGGCAACACCACGCGGCCCGGCTGCGAGTCGGCGGTGGAGCCCGGCCCCCGCCACGAGAGAGTGCCGCTGCCGTGCGAGTTGATGAGCAACAGGTAGTGTTTGGCCGGATAGGCGACCGCCGCCCAGGTCATGAAGTCGAGCAGCGACTTGGGATCGCCCATGTTGACCTCGCCCAGCTTGGCCTGGACCGCCCACTTGTCGCGCTCGATGTGGTAGCGCTTCGCGCCCGAGTAGTCGGGATCGGCGTAGCGGCTGCGCAGGTATTCCGAGATCTTGTTGCTGCGATCGACCTGGACCACGAGGTCGTAGCCCGCCCCCGAGCCCCTCGACGACAGCTCGTCGATGTTCTTGACCTGGCTCTCTTCCAGGCTGGCGTCCTTGTTGTCGTCGCTGACGAAGTAACACATCACCGTCCACTCGCGCGCCGCTTGCGCGGCGACCGGGGACGCGGAACTCAGGCAAACCAGCAGCAGGACGGCTATCAGACGGCTCATCACCGGGGCCTCCAGTCGATTCCGGGGTTTCCAGCTTTCGTCATCATGCCCGGGCCTGCCCGACCGCGTCAATCCTGGCGGCCGGACAGGCAGGGGAACGGCAGAGTCGGCGGAAAGCGGGTACAGGCACCGGATTCCCGGCGAGCCGACGCGACGGCTGCGAGGTCTCGTGCGGGATTCCGGAGCCAGTCCCCGTTTTCCTCCTCCTACTCGCAGCCGCTGTCGGGGCTCGAGAGCCTCACCTCGGCCGCGGCCGGCAACAGCAGCAGGTAGCCGGCGCCGGGTTCCAGGGCCAGCGAGCCGCCCGTTCCGCCGGTCACCGTCGAGAACTTGCCCGCGCCCGTCTCTCCGACCACCGACCGCACCAGCAGGCTGGCCGAGCCCTCCTCGAGCAGGTCGGCGGCGGTGAAGCCGCTCGGGATCCCGCGGGCGTAGTGCACCATCGAGAACCCGCGCGGCAAGCTCCGGCGCAACGCGCTCACGTCCCAGCGCTGGCCCGAGAGCGCCAGCGTCGTGACGGCCCCGGGCCGGATCACCAGATAGCCCTCGTTGCCGGCGAGCACGAACGGCTCGTTCAGGCCCGGCACATAGGCCTCGGCCCGCACCTGCGACGTCCCCTCGACGAGCACCATCCGGGCCACCACCGTGGCGCCGGTCTGGTCGGCCAGCCAGCGCGCGTCCAGGCTGCCGGAGGTCGTCGGCCGCACCGGCAGGCCGATCAGATTCACGCCGGGCAGCAGCGCCACGGAGCCGCTCGCCGACGCGGTGCCCGAGACGACCACCGAGGCCGCCGCCGGCAAGCTCTGGAGCCCGCCGTCGTCCACGATCAGATCGAAGGTGTATTCCTGCGCCTGCCCGTCGCCCAGGTCGGGCGTCACGAAGCTGGTCACCTCGGAGTACGGATCCGAGAGTTCGACGGGCGGCCCTCCGGTCTGCACCCAGTGGAACTGCGGCTCGCTGCCGCCGCTCGCGGTCGAGCCCGAACCGTCCAGGGTCACGGCCTGGCACGGAGAGTTCTCCTTGGCTGCCGCCACCCGCACGTCGACCCTGGCGCGCGGCACCACACGGCCCGGCGCGTCGATCGCCACCCGGACGACCCGCCTCAGGTCGAGCCCGCCCGTCGCCCAGGGCGACTCGGTCACGCTGCACTGCAGCTCCACCACCCCCGCGGTGGCCGGCGTGAAGCTCGCCACGGAGGCCCCCGTCGTCGGCGTGCTCTCCGGCGCCGCGAGCAGCACGATCGGCGGGCCCGTGAGCTGCTCCCAGGCGAAGAAGAGCGGGCGGGTCGTCGGGCGCCCTGCTTCCGTGGCGACCGCCTGCAGCGTGACCGTGGTCGGCAGGCTCGCCTGCAAGGCCCGTCCGCCGGCCCGGCCCGGCAGGCCGCCCTCGCCGATCGACGACGTGTTGGAGGCGGTCGCCTGCAAGCTCAGGACCGGCGACGCCCCTCCGGCGGGGAGCGCCAGCAGCTCCACGCTCGCGGGGGCGCTGCGCGCCGCCTTCGGATCGGTCACGACCAGCGAGAACCGATACCGGCCCGGCTGGCCCGGGACGAAGGAGATGACCGGGTCGGTCGTGGAGGGCGCCGGCTGCGCCGACGGTCCCGCCTCCTGCGTCCACAGGTAGGTCAGGCTGCGGCCGTCGTCCAGGTCGGCCGAGAGCGAACCGTCGAGGAAGACCCGGTCCTGCCCCGCGACGAACGTCGGGAGCTGCGAGGGCGGACGACTGAGCGGCGCCACCCCATCAGGCCGGGCCGACGCGATGGCGAACGGGGGCCGGTTGAACTCTCGGCGGCCAGTCGCGTCCTCGGCGATCGACACCCGGACGCGCACCGGATCGGGCGGGCTCTCCTGGCGAGCGTCCGAGACCACCAGCGCGAACTCGTAGTCGCCGGCCCGGTCCGGGACGAACGCCGGGGTCGACGTCTCGGCCCCGGCTAGCGAGGTATCGTCGACCGCCGAGCCGGCGGGGATCCTCGAGACCCGCCAGGCGTAGGTCAGCCCGCCGGTCGAGCCGGGCGCGGGCAACGAGGCCCGGCCGTCGAGGTGAACGGCATCCGAGAGCTGGCCGGGCGGCGTCCGAGTGGGATCGGGGATCGTCGGCGCCAGCATCACTCGCGGCTCGCGGGCCAGCACGCGGATCGAGACCGCGCGATCGGGGCCGGCGTTGGCCCGCGGCATCAGGGCGCCCGGGTCGGTGGCGATCACCCGGACCTCGTCGACCGCCGAGAGGCCCTGCTCGCTCGTCACCTCGAGCTGGAACACATAGTGGCCCGCCATCGCCAGCCGGCCGTCGCCGGTCACGACGTCGCTGAAGTGCAGCACCGTGCGCGCGCCGGAGGGATCGGCCAGGGCGGTCTCGGCCGAGATGGAGGAGTTCGGCGGGGCGCCGAGCAAACTCCAGCGATAGGTGAGCGGCCGCCCCGCGGGATCGAACGAGCGGCTGCCGTCGAGCAGGATCTCCGGGGTCGTGTAGGCAGTGCTCACCCTGCCTGCGGGATCGGGCAGCAGCACGATCCGGTCGGGACCGGCGTCCGCCACCGGGCCGGCCGCGCCGATTCGCACGGGGGCCAGCGCGGAGGCCGTGGCCGTCCCCGAGCCGACCGACAGCCGGAACGCGTAGTCGCCCAGGAGGCGGGCGTCGTAGGCGTCGGCGGGGCGGCTCGAGGTGAAGGCGGCCGCGCCCTCGGGCCGGGCGATCAGCTCCCAGGCATAGGTCAGCGGGCCGCCGTCCGGGCTGACGCTCTGCCGCCCGTCGAGGCCGATGACCTGCGGCCCGCCGCCCAGCTTCGCCAGCACGCGGATCCTGGGCACGAGCGAGCGCAGCGCGGTGGTCGAGCCGGCCCGCAACTCGACGGGGGTGGCGGCGCGGGTCACGTTGTTCGCCTTGCCGGGCTCGCTCAGAAGCCCCTCCGGGTCGGCCACCGCCAGCGCGAGATAAACGCCAGGGGGAACCTCGCTGCCCACGACGCAGGTCGCGCTGACCACGCGGCTCGCGGCGGCCGCCAGGCTCTCGGTGGCCATGCGCGCCAGCTCCCGCGTGGCCCCGCCGCCCACCGGAATCAGCCCGAACCCGATGTTGAACGGCCGGGCCTCGCCGGCTCCCCGGTTGAGCACGCGCACCTGGAGCGTGGCCGGCACGCCCTGGACCAGGACGGCCGGCGGGGCCAGCTCGGCCAGCTCGAGATCCGGCTGGACCTCGGCGCCGACCAGCGTCAGGCGCAGCAGGCCGGAGGTCGTCGTGCCGCCGCTCGAGGCGACGGAGATCGCGTAGGAGCCCGGAGGCGTCCCCGGCAGCAGCACGGCCGAGATCTGCTCGTCGCTGCGGACGGCGATCTCCGAGAGCGCGGTGGAGCGCCCGTCGAGCAGCGTCACCCGCGTCGTCCCCGAGAAGCCGTGTCCGACGAGGTTGAGCTTCACGGTGAGGTTAGCGGGCGCGGTGGTGGGATAGATGGCGGCGATCGACGGCTGGGTCGGCCGCACCGGTCCGAGAGGTCTCACCTCCACGACGGTCCGCACGACCGCGACGCCGCCCCGGCCGTCGCTGACGGTCAGCGAGAACTCGTACAGCGCCGTGGTGAGCGGCGTGAACCGAGCGGAGGAGGCCGCGGGCGTGTCGAGCGCGACGGTCGGGCCGGCCGCCAGCCGCCAGGCATAGGCCAGCGGATCGCCGTCCGGATCGACCGCGAAGGCCGCGAGCGTGACCTGCTGGCCCGGATTCGCCACCGCGGACGCGGCGAGATACACCTGCGGCCGGGCGTTGGTCACGTCCGGCTCCAGCTCCAGCGTGTCAAACAGGGTGAGCTGGCTGCCGCTGCCGCCAAAGATCGTGAGCCGGCCGTGGGCCGAGTCGGCCGCCACGGCGGCCTTCTCGCGGGCCACCGGGACACCCGGGGCCGCCAGCCGGGACCAATCGAAGCCGTCCCACTCCCAGAGGTCGTTGCGCAACCCCTGACCGTCGCGGCCTCCGAACAGCAGCACCCGATCCCTGGCCGGCTCATAGGCCATCAACGCGCCGTCCCGGGCTTCCGGCACGGTGGCGGTCTGCATCCGGCTCCAGCTGTCGCCGTCGTAGACCCAGGTCTCGTTCGAATAGCCGCCCGAAACCGAGCCGCCGAAGAGAACCGTCCGGCCGCGGCCTGCGTCGAAGGCCATCGCGTGGCGCATGCGCGCGGGCGGCGCCTGCCGGGGCGTCCGTTGCTGCCAGCCGGCGCCGTCGTACTCCCAGGTGTCGCCGTTGAAGGTGCCCACATCGCCGCCGAAGAGAACCGTTTTCCCGCGGACGGCGTCGTAGACCATCGTGTGATCGTAGCGAGGCGAAGGCGCCTGCCTGCAAGCGATCTCGAGCCAGTTGCGGCCGTCCCACTCCCAGGTGTCGCCCGCGCGGCCACTCGCATCCCCGCCGAAGAGCACGACCCGCTGCCGCCGGACGTCGCAGACCATCGCCGACGACATGCGCGGCGACGGCGCCACCGGCGGCGAGAGCTGCCGCCACCCCGAACCGTCCCGCACCCAGGTGTCAGCCTGTCGGCCACCGCGGTATCCGCCGAACAGCAGCGAGTAGCCCAGTTGCGGCACATGCGTCATCGCCGCCCCGTAGCGCGCCCCGGGATTGCCCGGGTCGAGCGGGCGCGACCACCGCAGAGGCGAGGGACGCGACTTGACGCCATGCACGGTCACCGTCGAGGTCACCGGCCGCGCGCGCCCGTCGCTCACCGACAGCTCCAGGTCGTAGGTGCCGGTCGCGGGCACCACGAATCGCGCCGAGAGGGTCCTGTCACCCGAGAGCGTCGGGGCGGGTCCGCTGCCGCCGGTGCGGCGCCACGAGGAGACGAGCGGATCCCCGTCCTCGTCGAAGGCGTTGCCTCGCAGCAGCGCCTCGGTCCCCAGCAGGGAGACGAGCGCCGTGCCGGCATCCACCCGAGGCGGATTGTTGGCCGGCCACTCCGACGGCAGCTCCCAGGTCTGGTTCGCGACACTCGAGTTGCCCTGCCCGCCGAAGAGCACCATCCGGCCGCGTGCCGCGTCGTAGACCATCGACGCCTGCTCCAGACCCGGCGGGAAGGCCCCGAGACCCAGAGGAGTCCAGGTCGTGCCGTCCCACTCCCAGGTGTCGGACAGCCGCCGGTTCTGCCAGTCGTAACCGCCGAAGAGCACGAGCCTCTGACGCGCCGCGTCGTAGGCCATCGTCGCGCCGTATCGCCCCGACGGCGAGCGCGGCGGCAGCGGCCGACCCCAGTTCGAGCCGTCCCACTCCCAGACATCGTTGGCCAGCCCCGTCGCCGTGTCGCCGCCGAAGAGCACCGTCCGGCCGCGCCGCTCGTCGAAGGCCATCGCGTGCCGCGCTCGCACCGGCGGCGAGGACAGCGGAGAGAGCTGCGTCCAGTTGACGCCGCTGAACTCCCAGGTATCGCCCACTCTGATGCCGGTGTCGCCGCCGAAGAGCACGGTGCGCCGGCGTATCGTGTCGTAGCTCATCGCGTGACCGGACCGCGGCGACGGCGCCGACTCGGGCACGTACTCCACCCAGCTCGTGCCGTCGAAGACCCAGGTGTCGGCCACTCGGCCCGAGGCGTCCCCCCCGAACAGGATCAGCCGGCCCCTGCCGGCAGAGTAGACGAGAGCTGTGTTCATCCGGGGGCTCGGAGAGTTGGACGGGTTCAGCCGTCGCCACGCCGCGCCGTCGTACTCCCAGGTGTCCTGCTGCCGTCCTCCCGCATACCCGCCGAACAGGGTGGTCCGCTGTCGCGAGGGATCGTAGGCCATCGAGGCGGCGTAGCGCGGCGCCGGCGGGGTCGATACCGGCATCGCCTCCCAGCTCCGCACGCCGGCCGGAGAGCCGGCCAGCACCGTCACGACGCCGCGCGCCGACCCGCCCTTCCCGTCCGTGGCGGTCAGCTCGAAGAGATAGGTCCCCGCCGCCGGCGGCGTGAACCGAGCCTGCGAGGTGGAGGCCCCGGCCAGCGTCACTTCCGGCCCGGTGCCGCCCAGCCTGCGCCAGGAGAGACCCAGGGTGTCCCGGTCGATGTCGGTCGCCAGCGCGCTCAACTGCACCGAGACGCCCGGCGCCGCCTTCACCGAAGGCACCAGGGCCACCTCGGGCGGGTTGTTGGAGGTGCGCTCCGACGCCAGTTCCCAGGTCTGATTGAGGACAGCTTGGTTGGTCTGCCCGCCGAAGAGCACCATCCGGCCCCGGGACGCATCGTAGACCATCGCCGCCTGCTCCATGCCCGGAGGGATCGCGGCCGCGGTCACCAGGCCCCAGCTCGCGCCGTCCCACTCCCACGCGTCGTTCAGCCTTCGATTCTGCCAGTCGTAGCCGCCGAAGAGCAGCGTCTTCTGACGCGCCGCGTCGTAGGCCATCATCGCGCCGTACCGCCCGGACGGCGACCGCGGCGGCCGGACGCGCACCCAGTTCAGCCCGTCCCACTCCCACGTGTCGCTGGCCACCCCCGAGGCCGTGTCGCCGCCGAACAGCACCGTCAGGCCGCGCGCCTCGTCGTAGGCCATCGCCGTCCTCTGTCGCGCCGACGGAGACGAGACGGGGTTCAGCGGGCTCCACGCCCCCCCGGAAAACTCCCACGTGTCGCCAACCCGGACCC
>CAZSVK010000147.1:2407-12581 GCA_964610245.1 uncultured bacterium | reverse complement strand
CCAGCGCCAGGCTGGGGATGATGACGATCCACCAGTCCTGCATCGTGTCGGAGAGGGCCAGCAGCAGCTTCGTGACGGCGGGCAACTCGACGTTCATCGAGCTGAAGATGCTCTTGAACTGGGGCAGCACGAACATCACCAGGGCCAGCACCACCAGGAAGGCGATCGAGAGCACCACGACCGGGTAGGTGAGGGCGCCCTTGACCTTGGCTTTCAGTTCCTCGCTCTTCTCGAGATAGCCTGCAAGTCTCTGGAGGATCTTGTCGAGGATACCGCCGGCCTCGCCGGCCTTGACCAGGTTCACGAAGAGGTTGTCGAAGACGCGCGGGTGCTTGCCCAGCGCGCCGCTGAAGGTCGAGCCGCCTTCCACGTCGGTCCGGATCTGGCCGATGACCTTCTGGAACGCCGGGTTCTCGACCTGTACCTGGAGAATCGACAGACAGCGCACGAGCGGCACACCGCTGCCGATCATCACGGAGAACATCTGCGCGAAGATGGCCACGTCCTTCGACGCCACGCGGCCCCCCCCCATGAACGGCAGCGACGCGGAGGCGCGCTTCTCCGTGATCTGGGTGACGAAGTAGCCTTTCTCGCGAAGCTTGCTGATGACCGACTCTTTCGAGTCGCCATCCATCTCGCTCTGGACGATCTTGCCTTCCCAGTTTCGAGCCTTGTAGGCAAAGCTGGCCATAATCGTCTCCGTCTCTTGCGGCGGGACCGTCCCCGGCGTCCTGGGCCGATCCGTCGCGGGTCGCCGAGTGGTCGGTTATCCCTTGAGCATGCGGGCCAGTTCGTCCGGCCGCACGGTGTGGGTCATCGCTTCCTGGTAGGTGATCTCGCCGCGGCTGTAGAGGTCTCGCAGCGACTGTTCGAAGGTCTTCATTCCGAGGTTCTGACCGGTCTGCATGACCGTGTAGAGCTGCTGGATCTTCTGCTCGCGGACGATGTTCTGCACGGCCGGGTTGACGATCAGGATCTCCTCGGCGACGACGCGGCCCTTGCCGCTGGCGGTCTGGAGGAGCTGCTGGGCGACCACTGAGCGCAGCACGAACGAGAGCTGGGTGCGCGCCTGGTTCTGCTGGTGCGGAGGGAACGTGTCGACGATGCGGTTGATGGTCTGCGCCGCGTCGTTGGTGTGCAAAGTACCGAACACGAGGTGGCCCGTTTCGGCGAGCGTCAGCGCCGTCTCGATGGTCTCGAAGTCTCTCATCTCACCGACGAGGATGACGTCGGGATCTTCGCGCAAGACGTGTTTGAGGGCGCCGCCGAAGGAGTGCGTGTCGACGTGCAGTTCGCGCTGGTTGATGATCGACTTCTTGTGATAGTGCAGGTATTCGATGGGGTCTTCGATGGTGACGATGTGGCATCGCCGCGTCTCGTTGATGAGGTCGACCACCGCCGCCAGCGTCGGCGACTTGCCCGAGCCGGTCGGACCGGTGATGAGCACCAGCCCTCGCGTGAGCTTCGAGAACTCGGAGATCACCGAGGAGAGCCGCAGCTCTTCCAGCGTGGGGATCTTCGAAGGAATGATCCGGAAGGCCGCCGCGATGCAGCCGCGCTGCTTGTACACGTTCACGCGGAACCGGCCGAAGCCGTGGACCGAGTAGCTGATGTCCAACTCCAGCTCGTCCTCGAAGGTCTTCTGCTGCTCGGCGGTGAGCATGTTGTAGATGAGGCTGCGCGTGTCCATCGGCGTGAGCACGTCGAGGTCGGTGGCGATCAGTTCGCCATCCACCCGGATGATCGGAGGCGTGCCCACGGTCAGGTGGAGGTCCGAGGCGTCGTTGTCGACGACGAGATTCAGGAGATCATTGAGAACGAACATGATGGATGGCGGCTACCCCGTCCGACAGTTCGACTGCCGGTGAAAGGTGAATGTTCCCGAAGCAATTCTGGGGCACTCGCGGGTGCCCCGGCAATAGGGAGAATGCAACGCCGGCCCGCGCGTGGCAAGCCCGGCGGCAGGAAGTAACCGGCGACGAAGACGCCAGGTCGGCCCCGCCGGCCAGCGGCGCGGCGCCGGAGGTGTGCGCGCCCCGGGGCGGTCATCGGTCGGCGGCGGTGACGCGGACGACTTCCTCGACCGTGGTGATGCCGAGAAGCGCCTTGCGCACCGCGCTCTCGCGAAGGGTGAGCATCCCTTCCTGGCGGGCCAGGCGGGCCATGTCGGTCGTGGAACCACCCTTCAGGATGCACTGGCGCATGTTCTCGGTCATCTCCATGATCTCGTAGATGCCCATGCGCCCGCGGTATCCGTCGTTGCCGCAGTTCTCGCAGCCCTTGCCCTTGAAGAACTTGATGTTCTTCTCGTCGATGTGAGGCAGATCGAGCCGGCGCAGCAGATCGGCGTCGATGCTGAAGCTGTCGACCAGCTCTTTCTTCGGGCGGAACTCCATCTTGCAATCCTTGCAGATGGTGCGCACCAGGCGCTGGGCCTGCACCAGCACGACCGAGCTGGTGACCATGAATCCTTCAATGCCCATGTCGATCAGACGGGCGATCGTGCTGGGGGCATCGTTGGTGTGCAGGGTCGACAGCACCAGGTGGCCCGTCATCGAGGCCTTGATGGCGATCTCGGCGGTCTCGCGGTCGCGGATCTCTCCCACCATCACGATGTCCGGATCTTGCCGCAGGAACGACCGCAGGGCCGCCGCGAAGGTGAGCCCGATCTCTGCCTTGCACTGGACCTGGTTGATGCCGTTGAGCTGGTACTCGACCGGATCCTCGGCGGTCATGATGTTGACCTTCGGCTCGTTGAGCGTGGCGAGCGCCGAGTAGAGGGTGGTCGTCTTGCCGCTACCGGTCGGGCCGGTGACCAGGATGATGCCGTAGGGCACGGCGATGCCCTTCTTGAACCGCTCGAAGGTCGACGGCTCGAACCCCAGGTCTTCCAGGTTCACGCGCAAGCCCGACTGGTCGAGAATTCTCATCACGATCTTCTCGCCCCAGACGGTGGGCAGCGTGCTGACGCGGAGGTCGATGGCGCGGTTGTTGACCTTGATCTTGATGCGACCGTCCTGCGGGAGGCGCTTCTCGGCGATGTCCAGGGTGGCCATGATCTTCAGGCGGCTCGAGATGGCGGCCTGGGCCCGCTTGGGCGGTGTCATGGCGTTGTAGAGCACGCCGTCCTGGCGATAGCGAATGCGCAGCTCTTTTTCGAACGGCTCGACGTGGATGTCGCTGACACCGCTCGTCACGGCCTGCGTGATGATGAGGTTGCACAGCCGGATGATCGGCGCGTCGTTCTCGCCCAGTTCGCCGTCGAGACCGCCCAGCTCTTCCTTCTCGTGATCTTTCCCGATGTCGACCAGGTCGTCCATCAGGTCATCCATCTTCGACTGGGCGCCGTAGGCTTCCTGCAGCGCCTTGGCCACGTCCGAGGGGGTCGCGACGACCGTCTTGACCTGCAACCCCGTCATCAGCGCGATGTCGTCGATCGCCAGGATGTTCAGCGGGTCGACCATCGCCACCGTCAGCTTGTTGCCCACCTTGTTGATGGGGATGAGCTGGTGGCGCTCGGCGATGTGCTCGGGGATGAGCTTCGCGATGGCCGGATCGATCAGATAGTTGGAGAGGTCGATGAACGGGACGTTGAGCTGCTTGGAGAGCACCTCGGTGATGTCTCGCTCGGTGACCACGCGCATCTCGGTCAGGATCGCCCCGAGCCGCTTGCCCGTCTGCTTCTGGCGGGCAATGGCCTCCTTGAGCTGCTCCTGCGTCAGAAGGCCGTTGGCGATCAGAACCTCTCCCAGTCGGAGCTTGGTGGGTCTTTGGGGCGGCGGCAGGGCCATTCTGGACTTCCTCGGAAACGCGATTCAACGCCCGGAGGTGGTCACTCCGGTCGTCACGACCTCTTGAAAACCCGCTCTGGATGCGGGGAAACAACCTTCAGCTATCGGTCCACTATAGCAACACCCACCGGAGGTGTCAAGGTGAAGGGGCGAGCCTCAGGAGCCGCTTCACCGGCTCCAGGTCTGGATCTCGGCCGGTCCAGGCGCGGTAGGCCTCGCGCGCGAGATAGAGCAGCATGCCCCGCCCGTCGTGGGCCCGGCATCCGGCCGGAACGCCGGCGAGAAACCGCGTGGGTCCACCGGCCGAGTAGTTGGTGTCGACCACGCGGGCCCGCGGGCCGAGCAGGGCCAGTGACGGCAGGCCCCCGCCGGGCAGGCCCCCGCCGGGCAGGCCCCCGCCGGGCAGGCCCCCGCCGGGCAGGCTCGGGCGGTCGCTCTCGTCCCTGCCCCCCAGACCGTAGGAGGTCGCGTTCACCACGAGTTCGGCACTTCGCATCGGTTCATCGGCGCAGTGGCCGTCCATTCCAATGTATGACACTCCGGCCGCGCCCGCGTGGGCCGCGAAGAACGGTTCCCGGAATCGGCCTGAGCTTCGATTGATCACGGTCAGCGAGCGGGGTGACCTGTCGAGCAGCGCCCGGAACAGCGCTCTCGCGGCGTTGCCCGCACCCAGTAAGACCACCCTCAGCCGGCCCAGTTCCAGCCCCTCGGCCTGTTCGAGCCAGCGGCAGAGGCCCTCCCCGTCGGTGTTCAACCCGACCCAGCGGTCGCCCTCGAGACGCGCCGTGTTGACGCAGCCCACCTCGGCCGCGACCCCTTCCAGCCGGTCGACCAGCACCGCGACCCGCTGCTTGTAGGGCGACGTGACGTTCAGCCCCCGGAAGCCCAGGTGGCGCAGCGCCGGGAACGTGGCCTCGAGCGCCTCCGGACAGACGGCCAGCGGAACATAGGCCTGATTCAGGCCCGCCGAGGCGAAGAAGCTGTTGTAGATCGCCGGGGAAAGCGAGTGGGCGATGGGGTGCCCGAGCAGGCCGTAGAGCTGGGTGGAGCCGTCGATTGTCACAGGGGTCAGGGGTCAGGGGTCAGGCAATCGGCACTGTAGCGCGAAGGCGAGGGCGGACGCGAGGGAATGCAAGAACCCGGCGGCGCCGCCAGGCGTCACCGGGCGTGACTCGTTTCGGTCGAGTGCGGCGAGAGTCGCGGCGGATGACGAGGTCGTTCGGGCCAGGGCGAGGGAGGGCGCCTGCGGGCCCGCAACTCGCCGAGGGTGCCGGGGCAGTGTGCCTAACCCCCAACCCCCAACCCCTAACCCCTGCCTTCAGAACCGCTTGGCGACGCTCAGGCGCTGGATGTCGCCGAGGTCCTGCGCCTGGAAGGCGTAGTCGAACTGCCAGTCGTTGACGCGCAGACTGGCGCCGGCGCTGAGGTCACCCTCGTTGACGCCCAGGCGCACCGCGTACTTCTCGTCGAACCAGCGCTCCGCGCCGGCCCGCATCTTGAAGCCGCGATGGCCCGTGCGGGTGGCCTCGGCGCTGACGAGCGTGTTCTTGAACCCGCTGTAGGCCGCGCCTCCGCTGATGGTCACGTCCACCTTGGCGTCGTGGGCCGCGCTGCCGAAGTCGATCGACTCGCCCACGTCCTTCGCGGTGACCCCGAAAGTCCACTTCGGGCCGGGCACGTAGAGAGCGCCCAGGTCGATACCGAAGCCGCTGCCGTCGGCGGTGAAGAGGCTCTGCCTGAGATGGCGCAGCGTGCCGCCGAGGTAGAGCTTGTCGTCGACCTTGCGAGCGTAGGAGCCGGTCACCGACTGTTCGACGTCGTCGAAGAGGCTGAAGATGCGGACCGTGCCCAGGCCCGGGCCGGCCGCCAGGAAGTTCCAGGCGCCGTCGTAGAAGTCGTCGGTGAGTTGCGCGGCGTTGGTGCACGGCCGGACCTTCGTCTCCGGGATGCCCGAGACGGCGAACCGGGTGTAACTGGCGCCCCAGGCGCCCGACCCGGTGGTGACCGGCGTGGCGTAACCGACGAAGTCGAAGTCGCGATCCAGCGAGAGCTGGGCGTGCATGGCGGTGGCCTCGGCCCGGCGGAGCTTGGCGATGCCGGCGGGATTCCAGTAGAGGGCGGTGGCATCGTCGGCGACCGCCGTGAAGGCGCCGCCCATGCCGATGGCCCGGGCCCCGACGCCCATCTTGAGGTAGGCCGCGCCGCCCTGGGCGTGAACCGGAGACTGTCCGGCCAGGACGAGCGCCACGACCAGCGAGGCGAGGAGCGCCGTCCTGAGCCAGCGGCCGGAGCCGGTGGCCGCGCGGGAGAGGCCGAGAGCACGCTGATAGGTCGACATGTCGATTCCTTGGTTCTTGTCGGGACGAGGACTGGCGATGAGACTTCGACGAGGGCTCGTCCCGCTCACTGGGTCTTGACGAGAGGCACCGTGAAGATGCTGTCGGCCAGGGGCTGGAAGCTGGCCACGGTCGCCACCTCTTCGATGCCGTTCCGGGCAGGCGGGCCGGCGTTGATTCTCGAGGGGTTGAACACCCGGATCTCGATGGTCACGCCGCTGGAGGCGGAGCCGAAGTCGGTGCCGCAGGGTACCCGCGGGATGGTGTAGGTGCCGTTGATGATGGTCGACTGCTGGCCGGTCTGCGGGATGGTCGCGGTGTCGGCCACCGGTCCGAGGTTGTTGGGCGCCTGGCCCAGGCTGTCGATGACCGAGCCCACGACATCCACGAAGCGGGGGCGCATATCGACGGTCTGGGAGAGGGTCCGGCCGCCGCCGACCGGCGCGACCACGTTGGACAGCGTGTAGGTTTCGAGGCCCTGGTGAGTGAAGACCAGGTTGAACTGGCGGGTCAGCGAGCTGGTGCTGCGGGGCACGGTGATGGTGAAGCTGCCGTCCGCGGCGATCTGCTGCTGGGTGTTGAGGCTGGCGTTGGTCACGCGGATCTGGATGGCGGCCCGGCTGTAGAGCTGCTCGTACTGCGTGATGCGGATGATGCCCTTGATGGCGGCCGGCTCGGGATTGAGCGAGATGGTCTGCCGGATGGTCTGGTCCGCGATCGGCACCACGCGGATCGAATTGCTGACCTCGAAACCATCGGCCGTCACGATGACGAGTGTGTTGTTGGGCTGGCCGAACGGAGCGTCGGGGTTGTTGACGTTGACCGGGACCTCCAGGGTGTAGACGCCGTTGTTGCCTCCGTTGGAGGTGGTGGCGGTACCGACGGTGACGGTCGCGTCATTGACCGGCTGACCGGTGATGTTGTCCATCACGGTTATGACCACGGTGGAGTTGCCGACCTCGGCCATCTTGCGCAGCCTGACCTCGGCCGCGAAGGCGACCGAGCCCGGCTCGACGAATACGCGCACCTGGTTGCCGACGGCGGTCCGCTGGGCGGTGGCGCCGGAGGCTGTGTCGATCGTCTGGAAGCCGTTCTTGGCGTAGCCGATGACATAGGCGCCGACGGGGATCTCCGACAACACGAACTCACCGTTGGCATCGCTGAGGGCCGTGCGGATGACCTGGGGCGGATCGGTCTCGCGCTGGGCGACGACCGTCACCCCCGATTCGGGCACCCTGCCTGCAACCCCTCTCGAGAAGTTGCTGTAGACCTTGCCCGTGATGGTCCCGTTGTCGACTCCGGCGTTACCACCACATCCCACGATGATGGCAACGGCCAGAAACACCAGACAAGCGAGCGCTGAGGCTCCCGTTACCGAGGTCTTCCTCTTCGAAGTGGCCATGGTCGTCGGCGTCCTTTCCGGTCCGGGTCCGCTACAGGTTCAAAGGACTGGACCGCAGGAGTGACACTCTCCTCGGACAAATCATCGGAAGACCTGGAGGTTTTGTTAACAGGGGACACACGCATGGCCCCGAACTCCGAGTTCGGGACCATGCGTGCGTCCCCAAAAAGAAACAGCCCGTCCGAGGACGGGCTGTCGGAGGTCCGGCTACCGAGATGGTCTACCGGGGCTCGGTGATGGCGCCTGCTACCGAGCCGCCGTTGCTCTGCGAGGGCAAGGCCGTCGGCGTGGCCACCGGCTGCACCGCGGGCTGCGCGGCCGGCTGGGAGGCCATCAGTTCCTTGACCTTGCGGGCCTGGGCCGCCTGCGCCGCTGCAACCATCGCAGCCTTGACACCGGGGAAACGGTCGGCCCACATCTTGTAGTGGTCGCCGGCCGGCTTGCCGGTCGAGGTGACGCCCTTGCCCGAGTACTGCAGGAACTCGTTGACCGTGATGCCCTTGGCGGACAGCTCCTGGTTCATCTTGGCCACTTCGGCCGCGATGACCGGCGCCGCTGCGGCCTGCAGCTCAGCGTCGGGGCAGACCATCGGAGCCACGCCGTAGCTGTTCGGCACCTGCGGGATCTTGGCTGCAGCCTCGGCCTCGGTGAGCGCCTTCACGGGCGCGGCCGTGGTCGGAGCGGCGGGGGCGCCGGCGGGGACGGCAGTCGCCGCGTTCCGGGCGGCGGCCGCGGTGGCCTGCTGTTGTGCCACCTGCTGCTGCAGGCGCTGCTGCTCGGCCTGCAGATTCTGGCGCTCCTGCGGGGTCAAGTTGGGATCCTGCAGGGCCTGGTTGATCTGCTGGATGCGCTGGTTCGGGTCGGTGGCCTGCTGACCGAGACCGTTTGCCGGCAGCGGGTTGCCGTTGGCATCCACGGCGCCGTTCTGGCCGGGCGCGCCGGGCATCCCGGAGTTGACGTTGCCGTTGGGATTGTTCGGGTCGAAGGCTCCACCGGGCATTCCGGCGCCGGCCTTGTTGCGATCCTGATCGCGATCCATCAGGAACTTGGAGATGACCTCGCGCTGGGTGCGCTGGACGCGGTCGAGCTTGCCGGCCGGTCCGAAGATGCGAGCGTAGGCGCTGCGGAAAGCGGCATTCTGGGACTGGCCCGCCTTGCTGGCGTAGGACATGGCCGCCTTGAGTTGCTGGTTGTTGAGCATGCCGAGCAGCGAATCGGGCGTGGCCTGCGAGGGGCTCTGGCCGCCGTAAGTGAGGCCGCGGATGTTGGCCTCGAGGTTGGCCTTGGCGGTGGGGTTCGTCTCCTGGCGCCAGCGGGTGATCAGATCGAGAACCTGACGCTGCTTGGCGCGGATCTGATCGAGGATCGTGTCGACGTCGCTGATGGCGCGCTGCATGCCGGCCTCATTCTCGACGCCGCCGGGGGCCGCGGGACCGTTCAGCATCTGCTGGTTCTGCTGCCACTGCTGCTCGATGAGGGCCTGGTTCTTGTCGTACTGGGCGTTGGCGTCGAAGATCTGGGTCCCGGCGCGGGCCATGTCGCGCATCGTGCGTCGAGTCTCCGGATCCATCCCGCTGTTGCCCCTGCCTCGGTTGCCGGAGTTGCCCGAACCCAGGTCCATGTCGCTACCGGCGTTGGCCGGCTTGCCCCACTGGTCTGGCAGGTCGATCGGCAGGTTGGCGTCGTAGTTGCCGCCCTTGCCGGGCCGGCCCCGGTAGCCCTTCTGCTGGATTGCCGCCTTGAGCGAGTTGCGATCGAGCAGCAGGCTCGTCAGGTAGGTGGCCGTGAACTGGAAGGCGCCCTTGGTGTTGTCTTCCTTGAACTTCGGCTCGAGCACCGAGAGACGCTTCACGTCGTTCTTGGCCAGCGTGACGCCGTAGGCGGGAGCGGCCAGCGTGATCAGGTGGTCTACATCGTAGAGGAGCTTGACGTAGATGTTGTTCCGCTCGGCATTCGGACCGAAGGCGCGATCCTGGAGGAAGCGCTTGAACGAGAGGCTCACCTTCATGTCGTCCGCGTTCTTCTGGTGGTCGAACCAGCCGCCCACGCGCTCCTTGTAGAGTTCGCCGAGCGACATCTGGGACATCGCCTTCTTCTTGCGCTCCAGCTTCTTGCCGGTGCGCTCGAGATTCTTGGCGAACTCGGCCTCGCGCTTCTCCAGGTCGTTGAGCCAGAGCAGGAGGTCGACCAGCTCGCCACGCGTGGCGGCGCGCAGGTCTTGCGACGAGAAGCCGATGCCGGTGCCGAAGATCTCCTTGGCCAGCGCCTCGCGCGATTCCTTCGAACCGGTCTGGTCTCCGCTATCGACCAGTTCCCACTTGATCTCGCCCTTGGGCCCGCGGCCCGGAGGGCCGTGGCGCTCGGTGAGGGGCTTGATGTCGCCGGGCTTGTCGAAGCCCTGATCGGCATTCACTGCCTGCTCGGGGGAAACGCCAGACAGATCCTCGTAACCAGGAGTCTGGTCCTTGCCTTTCTCCTTGCCGGGTGCGACCACCGGATCGACCTGCTGGCGATCGACGGGGTCGTTCTGCTGCATGTCGTCGGAGAGGATGGGGTCGTTCTGCTGCCAGTCCTCGTTCTGCTGCCAGTCGTCGTTCTGCTGCGAGTCGACGTTCTGTTGCGAGTCGACGTTCTGCTGCGAGTCG
>CAZSVK010000147.1:0-2307 GCA_964610245.1 uncultured bacterium | reverse complement strand
GTCGTTCTGCTGCGAGTCGACGTTCTGTTGCGAGTCGACGTTCTGCTGCGAGTCGTCGTTCTGCTGCGAGTCGTCCTGCTGCCAGTCGTCCGCCGGCGGATTGCCCGTGCCGGGATCGCCCGGGACGTCGATCACGAGGGGGTCGTCAGGAGGCGGCACCGTGGGCACCGGCTCTCGCGCAAAGGCCACGCCTGACACCAGGAGAACAGCCAAGGTGAGGACGAGGACCGGGAGGATAGGTCGCGCTGAGGCCATTATGGCTCACCCCTTTTCGGGTTTTTGAGATGTCCGGGAGCAGGGCAGGTGCAGCGGCCCGAGGGCCACGTCATGCTTCACTACCGATCATGCTGTCGGGAAGTTTCACGACTCTTTCTTGGGACAAGGGCATCCTGAAGTATAAGAAGAGACCGGGGCAGCGACAAGCCGGGGGAGAACGAAAGAGGCCGCGGCATTTGCCGCGGCCCCTGGAAGACGGGTTCGAAATCGGGTCTCAGTTGGCGGCCGGCTTGGCGTCTACCAGCATCTTGCGCAGGTTGACGATCCCGGTCTGCATCCGCTTCTGGTAGGCGGGGAGGTACTTGTCCTGCACCTCGGCCGCGATGGAAGCGGTCTCCTGCCGGTCGGCGGCGCCGTTGTAGCGAGAGATGCCTTCCTTGTTTCCCGCCAGGAAACGGGCCAGCTTGAGCTGCTGGAACGTCTGCGACACCAGATCGTACTCTTCGAGGATGACCTTCAGGTCTTCCGGCGTCACGGCCGAGGGATCGCTCCCCAGCGCCGAGGCGAAAAGATCGTCGAACCCCTTGTCGAGGGTGGCGCTCTCCTCGAAGTCTGCGGCGGGGGCACCCTTCTTCAGGGCGGCCTCGTACTCGGCCTGCCAGAACTGCCGCTGCCGGGCGATCTCGTCCTCGAGCTTGCCCGCATCGGCCACGGACATCGGGCCGTCGCCCTTGCTCATCTCTTCGAGCTGGGTGAGCAGGTTGGCGATCTCGGCCTGGGGCAGTCTGGCCTGCACCGAATCGATGATCTTCTGCGAGGTCACCACCGGAAGCGTGCGAACCTTCTCGAGGCCTTCGTAATTGGCCTTCTCGGAACCGGATGCGGCCAGCGCGGGGCTCGCCAGAACCAGGAGACCGAGCATCAGGGCCAGGGACTTCACTACCATCGGGGCACCTCTTCGGTGGGTCATGCTTGCTTCTCGAAATTCAGCCGGACTTCTCGCCGGTCCACATCTGTATCTACGGCCGGGACCGGCCCCAGGTTGCCTGTCTCGAAACGCAACCTCCATCCTCATGACGGGCCGGTCGCCTCAAAAGATAGAACATCTTGCCGGATCCATCGGCAAATGGCTAGCCCGGCGATTCACTCCGTGCGCGTCACCTCGCCGTCGAAGGTCTCGAGCACCAGCTTGACGTTCTTGTCCTCGCGGAGCTTCCGATCGGCCCAGTCCCTGTCCGGCAGTTCGTCCGCGCGCGCCCGGCCCTCGGGGCTGGTATCCTCCTCCACGGCGACCACGACCCCCGAACCGAAGTGCTCCTTCACATGCTTGCGCAACAACGCCGCATGGTCGGGCTCGCCCAGGCGCGAACGGTGAAAATCGTAGGTGCGGGTGAAGACGAGCCGGAACTTCTTGCCCGCCAGGGGGAGCGGCCGGCCCTCCACGGCAAACGCATGGGTCTTCGGGCTCTCCCGCTTCAGACCTTCCAGGACTCGCTCCCACAAAACGCCCTCGGAGACGCTCCCGGCGGGGCCCTCGGCCACGCCCGGGGGGGGCGTGGCGGGCGGCGCTGCCTGCAAGGAGGGGAGGTGCATCGGCTCGCCACCTGAAGGAGGCGTGGCCGGTGCCGCGACCGCCGCCGAAACGGGAGAGGGCGAAGGGGCCGCCGCCACCTCGCACGGGGACGCTTCCGGTGCCCGGGCGGCCTTGACTGGTGCGCGAACAGGCGCGGCTGCCGCCGGGGCAACGGCTCGCGCGGGGAACGAGACCGGAACGGCGACCGCCGGCGAAACGGGAGCGGGCGCCCCGGGACCGTTCGCCACGCGGGCCTGCAGTTCCACCACCTGTCGCGCCAGTTCCTCGACCCGGCGCAGGGTCGCCTCGGCCCCGGCGAACAGATCGGCGTGCGCGGCGTCCAGCAAACCGATCTCGAGCGTCAGCCTCGGGTCGAGGGCGTTGCGGACCTGCGGAACCAGCGCCGACAGCTTCGAGAGAATCGCGATCAGACGTGCGGACGACAGCCCATCGGAAGCCTCCGCGCCGGCCGCGCCGACGACTCGGCTCGCCAGCAGGTCCCTCAGCCATTCGGTCAC
>CAZSVK010000146.1:0-12589 GCA_964610245.1 uncultured bacterium | reverse complement strand
GGCCTGCACGGCGCTGGCCGCGGGCATCTGCTGCCTCCTGATGGGGCTCGTGGCCAACTTCCCCGTCGCCCTGGCCAGCGGGATGGGGCTGAATGCCGTCATCGCCTTCCAGATCGCGAAGCTGACCGGCTCGTGGCAGACCGCGATGGGGTTGATCGTCCTCGACGGCCTGGTCGTGCTGGCGCTGGTGCTGTGTGGGCTGCGGGAGGCGATGATGCACGCCATCCCGCGGGATCTCCGCCGGGCGATCGGGGCCGGGATCGGCCTGTTCATCGCCCTCATCGGGCTGGTCAACGCCCGCCTCGTCGTGGTTCCCCTCGGGACGCTCGCCGAGCTGGCGAAGAACCCGGCCTCCACGCTGCCGCCCGTGACCTACGGCAGCATCTCGGCGCCCGACACCGCCGTTGCGGTCTTCGGACTCTGCCTCACCGCCTGGCTTCTGGCCCGCAGAATCCGCGGCGCGATCGTCCTCGGCATTGCAGCCAGCACCGCGCTCGCCCTGGCCCTCGGCGTGACCCACTGGCCCTCCGGCTTCGCCTGGCCGAACTTCTCCATCCTGTTCCAGGCCGACGTCGCCGGCGCGCTGAAGCTGCAGTTCATCCCGATGCTGCTGGCCATCCTGCTGGTCGACTTCTTCGACACGCTCGGCACCATCACCGCCGTCAGCGAGTCGGCCGGCCTCCAGGACGCCGAGGGCCGCATCCCCCGTCTACGCGACATCCTGATCGTCGACTCGATGTCGGCCTCGATCGGCGGCTTCTGCGGCGCCAGCTCGGTCACCTGCTACATCGAGTCGGCGGCGGGCGTCGCCGAGGGGGCGCGCACCGGCCTGCACTCGGTGTTCGTGGGCCTGATGTTCCTGGCCTGCATCCTGGCGGCCCCCGTCGCCGGGATGATCCCCCAGGCCGCCACCGCGCCGGCGCTGATCCTGGTCGGGTTCCTGATGTGCGCCCCCATCGCCCGCATCGACTTCGAGCAGCTCGACGAGGCGATTCCGGCCTTCGTCACGCTGGTAACGTTGCCATTTACCTACTCGATCACCCACGGGATCGGCTACGGCTTCATCACCTTCGTGCTCATCAAGACGCTATCGCTGAAGTTCAAGGAGATCCATCCCCTGATGGCCGGGGCTGCCGCCCTGTTCCTCGGCTACTTCGCGTTCGGCGCGTTCTGAGGCGGCGGTCAGCAACTGCAGCAGATGGACAGACTGGCGTCCTGCTTCGGCTCGATCGGCCCCGACATCGGGAAGACGGCATCCAGCGCCGGGTGCGGTCGGGGAATCACGTGACTCCCGATGAGCTGGCCGACCCGGGCGGCGGCGGCGCTGCCGGCGTCGACGGCCGCCTTCACGGCCGCCACGTCGCCTCGGATGAAGCAGGTCAACAGCGCGCAGCCGACCTGCTCGAGGGCGACGACGCGCACCTCCGCGGCCTTCGTGGCAGCGTCGCAGGCTTCGACCATCGCCGGGAGGCTGGCCGTCTCGATCATGCCCAAGGCCTCTTCGCCGTTCACGAGGGCATCATACCTCCGCGCCGGGCGCGCGTCACCCCCCCAGCAGGATCGGGGAGCACGCCCACTCCAGCCTCCAGCCCCGAGCCCCCAGCCTCTTGCCCCCAGACGGACGCAAAGCCCCGTCAAATCGACGGAGCTTCGCTGATGACAGAACCGGACCCCTTGCGAGGCCCGGTCTGCTGGCCGCATCACTAGCGGATCGGCCTGATCTTGGTTGCGGGGGCAGGATTTGAACCTGCGACCTCCGGGTTATGAGCCCGACGAGCTACCAGCTGCTCCACCCCGCGTCGTTTACGCTTTGGGAAAGACCACCTGCGTGATGCCGAGGGTCGGAATCGAACCGACACGGACCGAAGTCCAAGGGATTTTAAGTCCCCCGCGTCTACCAGTTTCGCCACCCCGGCGAGGCTGCCTTGCGACAGCTTCACAGGTGGCGGCAGAATACCACGACCTTGGCCTCGAGTCAATCGGAATGTCGCGGCCAGCCCGGAGCGCTCGGCGGGTGAGGCCGAAATGAACCCGCACCGCGGCTCGCGGATACAGTAGCTTGATCGTGGCGCGGACCCGTGAAGACCGCTGGGCGGCACCGGCTCGCGAAACAGGAGGTGAGCCGTGACGCTCTGCCCGATCGCCTTGCTGGCCGGATGTGCCAGGTGCCCCGCGGTGAGTTTGTGCCCTCTCAAGAGTGCGCTGGGCGACTACCAGCCACCCCCGCCGCACAAGCCCGCCCGGCCGCGAACCAACCGCTGGACCGCGCCGCGGCGATGAGCGCCGGATAGCGGCCGGCTCGGCGGTCGGAGATCTCCCCTCAGGATCCCGGCAAAGTCGGCGAGTCGTTTCCCAGGATCACGTAGGGGCCAGGCTTGTCCCGGCCCGTGCGGGGACGAGCCCCGCCCCTACAGTACAGCCTTCGACTTTGCCGACTCCCTGGATCTCCCCTGTGCGACCGTGGCACTTGTGATATCAAAAGCGCTATGGTGCCGGAGAGGATGTCTTCCTGCCTCCACGGCAGGCTGACCGCCGGGATCTCAGAAGGTCACGGTGATCGATTTCGACGTCAGCTTGAGCTGTTTGGTCTCGCCGGTGCGGGTCAGGGTCACGGTGCCCCCGACGGCAACGGTGCCGGTGGTGGCCGTGGCATTCACCGCCACCGACTTGACCAGCTTCGTCGTGGCGCTGGCAGCGATGGCCTGGGCCGTGGCCGGGGTCACGCCATATTGCGTGCTGACCTCGGTCGGCGCCGACGAGCGAGTGAACGTCAGGGTCGTGACGGCGCTGTAGGTGCTGGACTGGGTGCTTGCGACCGAGATCGTCGCAGTGAAGGAGCCGCCTCGGCGCACAGCCGAGGTCGAAAGCTCGAACGCCGAGATCGACACCGTCGCCGTCCCCGTTGTCGTGCTCGTCCCGCTCGTGGCGTGCGTTGGCTCGTAGCTGACCAGCATCGGCAGGATGCCGTCGGGCAACCCCTCGTGCGGGCCGCAGCCGCCGCCGAAACCGAGGCTCGAGAGCACGGCCAGCGCGAGCAGCAGCAGCCCCAGTCCATCGGCCGGGGTCGTCGTCCGGTGCCTTGCCTTCACGCGACCGTTTGCTCCCCGGTGGTGGAAGGTGTCTCGCCGGCCTCGTCCTCTTCCTCCTCGTCGTCCGTCGGGATCTCGAGGTGGTCAGGCAGCCGGAAGACCTGCAGGAGTTCCTTCACCTTGGCGAAGTCTCTCTCGCCGGCCGGCAGCTTCTCGAGCGAAATGACCTCGTGCTGGACGGCGCTGATCTTCTCGGCGAGGCCGCGGGTCATCACGTTGAAGGCGTCGGCCAGTTCTTTGAGCTCGTCCCGCGGGCGCAGGGTCGTCACGATGGCGAGGTTCCCGGTGCCGATCTCCTTGGCCACTTTCTCCATGCGATAGACGGGGCCGGCGATGGTGTGGGTCACCAGGATCGATAGCAGGAAGACAAAGAACAAGCTGAACCCCTCGGCTACAAGGATGCGGGGTATCAGGAAGTTGGCGATGTCTCGCATCGTCAGGTCGGGCGCGACCGCCAGCCGATCGCCGCTGTGCTCGAGGAGATCCTGCACCTTCTCGGAAATCAGCAAGTAGCAGATGCCTCCGACCAGGTTGGCCACGATGGTGACCATCAGCATGAAGATGATGGTCAGCTTCAGCTGGAACGTTGGCTTGGAAACGATGCTGCGTCGCCTGGTGGTCCTCATCGCGTGCTGCCCTCCCGGCCGGCCTGGACGATACATCGGGACTCGCGAATCATCGTAGCACCGGTGCTGCCTCGTTGGGTAGATCGGGGACACTTGTCTGCCCCGAACAGGTCATGTTGCTTTCCTGGTGCATCGACCATGCGGTTCGGTGTCAGGTAAGTGTCCCCGTGAAACTTCTGGGCCCGGCCGCGGTCCAATCGGGGTGAACCTGCGTGCTAGACTGACACCATGCGCTCCGACTGCCATCGGGTTTCCCTGCCCTGGTTGATGCTCGTCCGGACGGCCTGCCTTGCCTTCGTTCTCGTGACCGCTGGATGCGGCGCCGGGGGAGGCGGCCCGGCCAAGGACGAGGAGCCCTCAGGCAAGGAGCCCGGCGTCAAGGCGCTCGGCGTCGTCTCGACACTCGAGCTGGGCGAGGGAAAGGCGGGGTTCGTCACGGCGCTCCAGCTCGCCGGCACCACGCTCTGGATCGGCACCCGCTCGGGGCTGCAGTCTGCCGCCTTCGACGCGAGCACGCGAACCCTCACGCTGGCCAAGGATCCGGAGACGGCCGCCCGCTTCGCCAACCAGGAGATCACCGACATCCAGGTCGACGGCGGGCGCGTGCTCGTCGGCACCTCGTTCGGCTATGCCCTCCACGAGCCGGCCGGTGGCTGGACAGGCGAGGAGAGCGGGCGGGTCAACGCGATCATTTCCCTCAACAGCGTCCTCTTCGTCGGCCGTTCCGGCGGAGTCGAGAGTCAGGTTCCCGGGACGAGCTGGTCGAAGCTGCAACCTCAGCCGCCCCTCTCCCGCAATCAGACCAGCGCCCAGCACGTCCTGTCGCTGGCGGCCCATCCGGAAGGCGCTATCTGGGCTGGCACGCGATTCGGTCTGCTCCAGTTCACCTACCCCGGGGGGCGGTGGGAGCATTTCTACGCCTCCTACCAGGACATCCGCAGCGAGAAGGCTGTCACCGACGAGGTGGGCAACTGCGAGCTGGCGGGCAACTTCATCAACTTCGTCCGCTACGACAAGGCCAGCGACAAGCTGCTCGTCGGCACCGACATCGGCTTCTCCATCCGGGACGGCAAGACGGGGAAGTGGGTCACCTACACAGGCGATCACACCAAGTACATCGTGAAGGATGACAACCTGCAGCGGATCCCGGTCAAGGGTAACCTGGCCTTGCCGTCCTGCGAGGTCCACGCGGTGGCCCTGGACGCAGGCTCGGTCCTGGTGGCCACGAAGGCCGGTCTGGCCCGCATGACCGGCACGCGACTCGAGGTCTTCAACGCCGAGCGAGGCCTGCCCGACGACGGAGTCAACGCGCTGGCCCTCGACGCAGCCTCCGGCACGCTCATCGTGGGCACCGAGGCTGGTCTGGCCGTCATGGGACTGCAGTGAGCAACAGTGCGCCAGCCCCCGGCGGTCTCACGTCGGCCGACCTGATCCGGCTGCTGGGCCTCGCGCCGCACCCCCGCGAGGGCGGTTTCTTCGCCGAGACCTACCGGTCGGAGCTGCGCCTTCCGGCGGAATCCTTACCCCCGGCCTACGGCCAGCCGCGCCACGCCGGCACCGCCATCTACTATCTGCTGACGCCGGAGACCTTCTCTGCCCTGCACCGGCTGCCAGGCGACGAGGTCTTCCACTTCTATCTGGGCGACCCTGTTGAACTGGTCTGTCTCGGGCCCGCGCCGGGCGAGGGGCAGGTCCTGCGCCTCGGACAAGGGCTCGCCGCCGGAGAGAGGCTCCAGACGGTCGTCCGGGCCGGTCTCTGGCAGGGCTCGCGCCTCATGCCCGGTGGACGCTGGGCGCTGCTCGGGACCACGATGGCCCCCGGCTTCGACTTCGCCGACTACGAGCACGGCGACCGGCAGACGCTGCTGGAGAGGTTCCCCTCGTTTGCCGGCTGGATCCGCGAACTGACGGTGGGGTGACGCCTCCCGTAGTCATGGCCGGGACTCGAGGCAGATCTGCCGCGGCGTAGGCCTGACACCCGGCACCGGAAACCTGACACCTGTCTTTCTCATTGACCATTTCGCCGGGGAACGGTATACTGCCGACCCGTTTTTCCATCGCTTTTGAAGCGTCTTCAAGGAGTTTTCGATGCCCGTTCCCAAGAGAAAAACCGCTCGTTCGCGCCGAGACACGCGCCGCGCGCAGGACAAGCTGACCTTGCCTGCGACCTCCCGCTGCCCGCGCTGTCACGAGGAGAAGCTGCCGCACCGGGTGTGCCCGTCCTGCGGTTTCTACAAGGAATTCGACGTCCTGCACGTCGAGGGCTGATCCGCCCTTCACGGGGGTGCCGGACCTGAGTGACCTGCCAAGATCCAGGGTCTGCAAGCCCCCACCAAACCATGCCCGTCATCGTTGACGCGATGGGGGGCGATCATGCTCCTCACGAGATCGTGAAGGGGGCCTTGGGCGCGGCCCAGGAGTTCGGCGTCGACATCGTTCTCGTCGGCCGCGAATCCGAACTCTCGAAGTACTCGGTCAACAACCCCCACATCACGGTCCAGCACGCAGAGTCGCTCGTGGAGATGCACGAGCATCCGGTTCGCGCCCTCCGCGCGAAGCCGGAGGCTTCCATCTCCGTGGCGATGCGCTTGCTCCAGGCCACGCCCGGGGCGTCGCTGATCACCGCCGGCAACACCGGCGCCGCGATGGCCTCTGCCCTGATGGTCCTCGGCCGACTCGAGGGCATCGAGCGCCCCGCGATCGCCACGACGTTGCCCACGCTCGACGGCGACATGATCGCCATCGACTGCGGCGCCAACGTCGACTGCAAGCCTGGCCAACTCCTCCAGTTCGGCATGATGGGCAGCCTCTACGCCCGTCACGTCCTGGGTGTCGCCACTCCCCGCGTCGGCCTCCTCAACAACGGGACCGAAGAGGGCAAGGGCAACGAGCAGGTTCGGGAGGCCTTCGAGCTGCTGAAAGCCAGCGGGCTGAACTTCGTCGGTAACGTCGAGGGCAACGGGGTCTATCGCGGGGCCTGCGACGTGATGGTGACCGACGGCTTCGTCGGCAACATCTTCCTCAAGACCAGCGAAGGCCTGGGGGAGGTCTTCTTTCGCCTGTTGCAGGAAGCCGCGGGCGAGGCCGGCGCGGCGGCCGAGGCGTTCCGTCCGCTCCAGAAGAAACTGGAGCGGTTCAACCCCTCGAGCCCCGTGCACGCCGGCGCGCCGCTCCTGGGCGTCGAGGGCTGCGTCATCATCGCCCACGGGGCCGCCCGCGCCGACACAATCCGCAATGCTATTCAGCTCGGCACGCGCTATGCTGCCAGCGGCGCCCTCCAGTACATCCGGGAAGCCTGCCGGGAGCCACGACCAGCGTCATGAGAAGTACCACCAGGGCAGTCATCGCCGGGATTGGCACCTTCGTCCCAGAGAAGGTGCTCACCAATGCCGACCTCGAGAAGATGGTCGACACCACCGACGAGTGGATCCAGACCCGCACCGGCATCAAGGAACGGCACATCCTCGATGAAGACCTGACCACGTCGGACATGGCGATCGAGGCGGCCCGCCGGGCCCTGAGCCAGGCCGACTGCGCGCCGGCCGACCTCGACCTCATCCTCGTGGCCACGGTGACCGGCGACTATGTCTTCCCGTCGACCGCCTGCATCGTTCAGACGAAGCTGGGTGCCACGAAGTGCGCCGCCTTCGACATCGGCAGCTCCTGCAGCGGGTTCATCGCGGCGCTCTCCGTCGGCTCCCAGTTCATCGAGACCGGCCGTTACCGCAACATCCTGGTCATCGGGGCCGACGCCATCACCCGCCTGGTCGACTGGCAAGATCGCAATGTCTGCGTTCTCTTCGGCGACGCCGCTTCGGCCGTCGTCTTGAGACCCAGCGAGAGCGGCCGCGGCATCCTCTCGTGCTACCTCCGCACCGACGGCTCGGGCGTTCCGGCGCTCTACCAGCCGGCGGGAGGCGCCAAGCTGCCTCCGTCGCTCGAGACCGTCACCAACCGCCTGCACCACATCCGGATGGATGGCCGCGAGGTCTTCAAGACCGCGACGCGGGCGATGATCGAGGCGGCCACCGAGGCGACCCAGATGGCGGGCCTGAAGCTCACGGATCTGGACCTGGTGGTCCCCCACCAGGCGAACATCCGCATCATCCAGGCCTCGATCAGCCGTCTGGGCATCCCGATGGAGCAGGTCCTGATCAACATCGACCGCTACGGCAACACGGTCGCCGCCTCGGTCGGTCTCGCGCTCGACGAGGTCTTGCGGGCGGGTCGGGTCCACGAGGACGATCATCTCCTCCTGGTCGGATTCGGCGCCGGCTTGACCTGGGGAGGCATCGTCATCCGATGGGGTCCGTGAAGAGAGTCGCGTTTCTGTTCCCCGGTCAGGGTTCCCAGACGGTCGGGATGGGCCGAGAGCTGGCCGATCGCTTCGACGAGGCGCGGGCCGTCTTCGAAGAGGCCGACGACGCCCTGGGCGATTCGCTCTCCGACGTCTGCTGGACCGGCCCTGAAGACGAGCTGCAGCGAACCTCCACCACCCAGCCGGCCATTGTCACCTGCAGCACCGCCTGCCTGCGCGTCTTCGCCAAGCACGGGGTCAAACCCGATCTGGTCGCCGGCCATTCCGTCGGCGAGTATGCCGCGCTGGTCGCCGCCGGCGCCATGACCTTGTCCGACGCGGTGCGCCTGACGCGGTTGCGCGGCGAGCTGATGGAATCGGCCTGCCCCGAGGGCACCGGCAGCATGGCGGCGATCATGGGCCTTTCGGAGGAAGAGGTCCGCACCCTGTGCAAGGAGGCCGCCGCCAGCGGCATCGCCGAGATCGCGGGGCTCAACTGCTCGGGTCAGGTGGTCGTGGCCGGCCACATCCGGGCCCTCTCCGAGGTGCTCTTCGCCGCGAAGTCGCGCGGCGCCGCCTCGGCGACGATGCTGCGGGTCAGCGGGCCGTTCCACACCTCGCTGATGGCTCCGGCGGCCAGGGGCCTCGAAGAGGCTCTCGCCCGGGCGCCGTTCCACCGGGCGCGCACGCCGGTGGTCGCAAACGTCGACGCCCAGGCGCACACCGACCCGGCCGAGCTGAAGCAGAATCTCATCGGGCAGTTGACCCGGCCGGTGCTCTGGCAGAAGTCGATCGAGTTGATGGTGGGGCTGGGGATCGGCATCTTCGTCGAGCTGGGAGCGGGCAAGGTGCTCTCCGGCCTGATGCGGCGGATCCACAAGCCCGCGACCATGCTCAACGTGGGCGACCTCGCCTCCCTGGAGAAGACTCTGGGCTTCTTCAAGGCCGAGGGGCTTGCGAATTGAGCCCGCATCTGTTATTCATCTGATTCCCCACGGGGCGGAACGCAGGGCCCGGGCTTCGCGTGTTTCCGCGAACGGGCCGCGCAGGCTCCTCCGGGGAGAACAAGGACATGAATCTGAAGGATCGGGTTGCCATCGTCACCGGCGGCACCCGAGGCATCGGAAAGGGTGTCGCCACAAGGCTGGCAGCCCTCGGTGCCCGGGTCGCCGTTCTCGGCACCGCCGCCGAGCGGGCCGAGGTGGTGGCCCGGGAGCTGGCCGCACAGCACGGCGTACAGACGCTCGGGCTGGGTTGCGACGTGGCTGACGAGGCGCAGGTCGACCAGGCGGTCGCCCGGGTGCTCGACCGCTTCGAGCGCATCGATATCCTGGTGAACAACGCGGGCATCGTGCGCGACGGTCTGATCCTGAGGATGAGCACGGCCGACTGGGATCGGGTGATGGAAGTCAACCTCAAGGGGATGTTCCTCTTCACCCGCAAGGCGGTCCGCCAGATGCTGAAGCAGCGCTCGGGCGCGATCGTCAACATCTCGTCCATCATCGGGCTGGTCGGCGGCGCCGGCCAGGCCAACTACGCCGCCTCGAAGGCGGGCATCATCGGCTTCACAAAGTCGGTGGCCAAGGAATTCGCGGCCAAGGGCATTCGCGCCAATGTGGTCGCCCCCGGTTTCATCGAAACCGACATGACCGAGGGGCTCGCGGCCGCCAAGAAGGAAGAACTCTTCCGCCAGATACCGATGAACCGGTTCGGAGCTGCCGACGACGTGGCCCACGCGGTCGCGTTCCTGGTCAGCGACGAGGCTGCCTTCATCACGGGGCAGGTCTTGCAGGTCGACGGCGGAATGGTCATGTAGCCGGATTCTAAGGAGGAACTCTAAAATGATGACCCAGTCCGAGATTCTCGAAAAGGTCAAGGAAATCGTCAGCAAGCAGCTCTCCGTCAGTGAGAAGCAGGTCACCGCCGAAGCCTCGTTCATCGAGGATCTGGGCGCCGACAGCCTCGACACGGTCGAGCTGATCATGAGTCTCGAAGAGAAGTTCGACATCGAGATCTCCGACGAGGACGCCGAGAAGATCAAGACCGTCCAGGACGTCGTCGACTACATCGTCAAGGCCAAGGACGGCAACTGAGCCCTGGCCGCTCAGGCCGGTGAGCCGGGGCCAGGTTCCCGCCGCGGGGCGCGAGCCGGCTCCCGCCCTATCTACCGGTTTCCTCGAGAGGATCCGGGAGGCACGCCTCCCGGGTCCTTCGTTTTGAACCCTGTTCGACAGTCCGGGAAGGTCGCGTCATGTCACCCGCGAGGGCGTGCTGAAGCGGACCGATTTCGGAATCGCGCGCTCCGACTCGGTGGTGGGGGTTGACCCAGGCCGGGATGATCCCGGATACGCCGGCCTGAATGTCGCCGGAGCAGGATCGCGCAGAGGTCGTCGACGCCCGGAGCGATCTCTATCCGGCCTCGGTGCCGGAGGGGCGGCGAAACGTGATGCCGCTACACTATCGCGGCCCGGCTACCGGCGCCGTGAGCCGCTCGACGGCGCGCTCCAGAAGCGGCAGGGCCACGCCCACGAACCGGCCGCCCGGACCTGGGACGGCCGGTGGCAGGGAGCCGTCCTGCCAGCCCTTCACCAGCGCGAGCCGCTCCCGGGCCGCCTCCAACCAGCGTTCGGCCTCTCGCTCCTCGCCCGCGCGAGCCGCGAGCCGCGAGCGGGCCACGAAGACCATCCCTTCCAGCCCGTCCCGGCAGGCCGTGGTCGCCGGACCCAGGAGCGTCGCCGACTCCGCCAGGTCGGCCAGGGCCCGCTCCGGCTCGTCGCAGAGCGCACGGGCGGCGCCGAGGTAGGCAATCGATAGCCCCAGCATGTTCCGGTCGCTCGAAGCGCGCGACACCTGCACGCACTCCTCCAGCACCCGCAATCCCTCGGGGCCCTGTCCCGATTCGAGACGCACGATGCCGATCGAGGAGAGCGCGTGAGCCGTCGCCCACTTCAGACCGCGGCGGCGGGCGGTGGCGAGCGTCTGCACCACTCCCTCGAGCGCCAGGGCCCCCTCGCCGAGCATGACGCGGGTGTAGGCCAGCCCGCACTGGGACATCGAAGAGAACCGGAAGTGGCCCAGCCGCTCGAAGATGACCAGGGCCCGCTCGTAGCTCTGGCGAGCCTCCGGGTAGCGGCCCAGCCCCAGCAGGGCCCCCGCCAGGTTGGTCTCGGCAAAGCCGCGATCGACCGAGTCGGGGCGGGCCGCGGTCAGCTCCATCTGGCGCATGAAGAGGACGAGGCAATCCTCGAACCGGCATTGCCTATAGGCCACGTGACCCAGGTTGCCCGTCATCCGGGATTCGACGATCGGGTCGCCGCTGGCGCGGGCCTCGGCTGTGGCCCGTGTCAGGAGGAGTTCCGCCTCGTTCTCGGCTCCCTCGAGCAGGTAGACACTCGCCAGATCCTTGAGCACCCAGGCGCGCAACGTGGGGTCGGCCGACTGCTCTGCCAGCGTCCGGGCGCGCTCCAGCGCGTCACGAGCGCGGACCAGGTCGCCTTCCAGCCAGCGGCAGGTCCCCAGCAGGTCCATCGCTCGGCAGCGCAGGTCGGGTGGCACCTCCGCGCCGCCGGCGAGCGCCTCGCCGCGGACGGCCAGGGCCGCCAGGTCTGCCAGTGGCCGGCACACGTAGACCTCGCCGCAGAGCGCGAGCAACACCCTGAGCCGCTCGACGGCCGGCAACGCCTCGACCTCCAGCGCCGCGGCGAGGTTGTCTTGCTCCTGCTCGAGCTGGTCCCGGTCGATCCGGTCGTCGTCCAGGAAGGCGCCCGTGAGCCGAGAGGCCGCGAGTTCAGCGAAGTAGCGAGCGTGACGCAGTTCGGCCGCCGCGGCCTCGCCGGATTCCCGGAGCTTCTCGGCGGCGAAGTCACGGATCGATGCGAGCAGGTGAAAGCGGGTGCTCTCGCCCTCGAGGCTGGCCTGGACCATCGATCGATCGACCAGCGCCTGCAGCAGATCGAGGGCGCCGGCGGTTTCGTCGGGGGCCATCGTCGCCTCGACCGCCTCCAGCGTGAAGCCGTGGAACACCGAGAGGCTCGCAAGCAGTTCGCGCTCGGACGGGCCGAGCAGCCGCCACGACCAGTCGATGGCGCCCCTCAGCGTGGCCTGACGCGCGGCAAGGTCCCGGCGCGAGCTGGTGAGCACCTTGAACCTGTGGGCGAGCTGCCGCTCGAGCTGCGTGACGGTCAGCACGCCCACCCGGCCCGCGGCCAGCTCCAGCGCCAGCGGGATGCCGTCGAGCCTGCGCGCGATCTGCTCGACCACGGGCCTCTCGGCCGCGGACAGCACAACGCCGCGCCGGGTGGCGGCCAGGCGCTCCAGGAAGAGTTCGACGGCCGGCTCCGGCGCGAGCGGCGTCAGCCGGAAGGCCAGCTCCGACTCCAGACCGAGCGGTTCGCGAGAGGTGACCAGAAAGGCCGTGCCGGGGCTGAGCTGCCGCCATCGCCCCACGGTCTCGACCGCGTGGGCCGCCACCTGCTCGAAGTTGTCGAGGATCACCAGCAGGCCTTCGTGCTCCGCCAGATCGCTGCCGACCGACTCGACCAGCGCATCCGTCGCGCCCAGCGGACCGCAGGAACAGC
>CAZSVK010000145.1:0-12605 GCA_964610245.1 uncultured bacterium | reverse complement strand
TGTTCCAAACGGACCTCCGGCCTGCTAGGATCGGCAACGTTCCGTGAAGAGCATGAGGTCGCCTCCCGCGGCTTCGTCCCCGGGGTGGAAACGAAGTGCCCCACGGAGAGAACACGCGCCCAGCGCGGAGGAGTCTCCATGCCTCAGGCCAGCCGCAAGAAGTACGACGAGAACCAGCATTTCCTCATCGAGAAGGACGGCATCGCCGGCAAGGTCGTCCGGTTCATCGTCTCGTGCAAGAAGTGCAAGAAGCAGAAGGTCTTCGCCGGGCAGCCCTCGATGATCCATCACCTCTGCTGCGATCGCTCCATCGAGTTCCGTCCGGCCGACGGCAAGCTACCCCCGCCAGAGCAGACCGCCGCAATCGTTCCTCCGCCGTCCGAAGAGAAGGCCTGATCGAGCCAGGTCGAACTCAGCCTGCCTCGAACGTCCAGGCGCCCGGCTTGGCAATCCGGCACTGCATGTCGATGTTCATGGCAAATGAGTCGAACTATGCCCTGGGGCCGCATGGCCCTCTCGATGGTCGTCGCGTTCGGTCTGGGAACCTGCTCCACGGCCGGCATCGCCGCCGCTGCCGAGGAGATGCCGATCTGGCTGGTGACGGACGAGGAGACTGCCCCCCCCGCCCCGTCGCCGCGCGCCTCTCGAGGACCGGTCAAGGGGCCGATCTCGCCCTTCGTGCCGGAGGAGGCGCCCCCTTGCCGGCCCGCGCCGGCGCCGGTCGCGCCTGCCGAGCCTCATGACGTCTGCCCGGTGCATGGCTCGTGCGGAGAGCACATCTGCATGTCGGGTGCGAAGGCTCCCGCGCCGCGGGTAGACTCGACAGACTTCCGGGTCGTGCAGGTCGAGACCACTTCGCTGACGCCCGAGGGGCGCATCGCGGCCGAGGTCGCCTATGTCGACCGCAACGCCGATCGGGGCTACCAGGCGAACGCCGCCAAGCTCGAGATGCAGACCGGGCGCGGCGAGCTGCGCTATGGCCTCTCCGACACGATCGAGGTCGGCGCCGGCGCCACCTGGCTCCCGGCCAACCTCACGCCGCTACCGGGCGCACCGCCGTTCCCCTGGGTCTCGAGCGTCGATCCGCTCATCTGGCTGGGCGCCAAGCACGCTGACCGGCTCGGCGAGAGCGACTGGCGCTACGCCGTCGGAGGGAACCTCGCTCTGGGCCAGAGTTCCAGCGAACAGTACGCGCTGCCGGACGATCGTA
The DNA here is from genome assembly GCA_964610245.1 of uncultured bacterium. Lineage (GTDB taxonomy): Bacteria > Muiribacteriota > UBA6191 > JACPRK01 > JACPRK01 > CAZSVK01. The sequence goes on along the minus strand of CAZSVK010000145.1, from coordinate 11,395 downwards.
GGGACACCAACGGTATCTACGCCCTGCTCTCGCGCCCGCTCGGCGACGAGGTCGACACGACGGTCGGCGCGGGCCGCGCCTGGCTGCCCGGCACGGGCGGCCTCGCGTCGGAGGCGATGGATTCCCTGAGCCTGGGGCTGCGCTACCGGCCGGCCACCGACTGGTCGCTCGGCGTCGAGGCGATCCACGAGTCTCTTCCGGCAACGGGCAGATCCGGTCTCGCCGTGCTCGCCGGCAGCATGGACCGCACGTTCTTCAACACCAGCGTGCGCAAGGCGTGCGGCGGCCTCAACGTCGAAGCCGCATTGCACCGGATCGACGATCCGGCCTATCGCCAGTTCGATCTCGCCGTCTCCCGCACGTTCTGAGTCGGACCGGGCCCATCACCTCGTCAGCCCGCCCCGGACGCAGCGGGCGAAGTTGTAGATCCGGATGACGTCGCCCTGGGGGCCTCGGCCGCGGGGATACCAGGCCGGGTTGCCGCTCTTCGGATCGCCGCGCTGGGCGCCGGCACCGTGCACGTCGAGCAATCGATGGGTGCGCGAGCCGGGCCTCGCCATGTAGCCGCCGGCCCGGCCGAACGCGAGATAGACCGCCGCGGCGGCCCTGCCGTCCACGTGGGTGGTGCTCGTCCAGAAGTAGGGGAAGTCGCGCTCGCCCGCTTCGTTGACGATCGGGGTCACCTGGAACCTGGGGTCGATCGCCGCGGAGTTGGTCGTCGCCGGCGACCGGGTGTAGTCGACGAGGCTCTGCAGCTCCTTGGCATTCGGCAAGCGCCAGTCGGAGAGGCCGGCGTAGGTCAGGTTCTCCGCCCAGGCGAGCGCCTGCCGCCAGTTCAGCCGGCCGTCCCTCCAGTACCCGGCGTGCAGCGCCCCGCTGTCGAGCTTCATCCAGGTCAGCCCGGTGGCCCCGTCGGTGACGGTGCCGTCAGTGTTCTCGAGGAATCGGTTCACGCCGTAGCCCGGATTGCCCCGGACATAGCGCACGTAGAGCTTCTTGGCCGCGCCCCGGTTGGCCGGGTCGTCGAGCGGGTAGCCCTTGATCCGGCCGTCGGCGAAGTTGACTCCGAAGATGGTGGCGTCGCCGTTCATCGTGGTTGACACGTATGGCGTATCCGACCAGTCCTGGCAGTCGATGAAGCGCTCCCCGGCGGCGGTGTCGCCGTACCGGAACTCGAAGAAGTCGCTGTCGAGATAGGGCCGCGAGGTCCTGGCGGAGGTGCCGGTGACCCCGGAGAAGCGAATCAGAGAGTACAGCTCCTTGATGGTGGGTACCCGCCAATCGCTGTATCCGCCCAGTCGCAGGCTCGCGGCGCCCTTCCGGGCGTCGGCGACGGTCAGCTTGCTACCGCGCGCCTTCTGCCACATCAGGCCGGTGTTCCTGTCGAGGACCGTGCCGTCGGCGTTGTCGGCGTAGCCCGGCGCGAGCCCTGCGTACTGCGCGTCCTGGCCGCAGAACGCCGAACCGGCCCTGGGCGGCCAGATAGCCTGGCCGAGGTCGTTGTAGCACCAGTCCTGTGCGGTGTCGACGAGCGGGTAGGAGAGCGCGGGAGCCGCGGCGGGCGTCGGGGCGGCAAACAACAAGGGGCTCACGAGCAGCGCCGTCAGGGCGATCCAGGATGCGGTCCTCATCATCGTTGCACTCCTTTCGAAGGGCTGAGCCGGCAGGCGGCGGGCCCGCGGAGGGTCTCGCGCCGCCCGAGGCCGCCCGAGGCCGCTCGTGCGCGCATCGGGGGCGGGCGCCACGGTTGGACGCAAGCGCCGTGCCGCGCCTGTCAGACAGGAGCGCCACGGCTGAGACAAGACAGAGCTGGAGCGTCATGACGCCTCATGAGCGGCACTCTCCCACCGTGCCGACGCCGGACGCTCCGTGCGAAAACCGCATCTTGCGATTGCCGGTTCCGCAGCTCCCGGACCCGGCAGGGCGGCTGCTGCGCTGTCAGGGCTTGGCGCCGTCGGCGGCGTGCGAGACGCCCCCGTGGACCGAGCAGACCACGGAGGTGCGGTCGCCGGTGGTCTTGACGACCTGGTAAACCGTGCTGTTCCCGGCGGAGGGACAGACCGGGTCGGTCAGCAGGAACTGCTTGGTGACGAGCAACTGCACGAAGTCGGGGGTGACCTCGGTGACCGACTTGTTCTGGTCGAGGTTGAACTGCTCGATGGCGCCCGAGATCTTGCGCTGGTTCTCGAAACAGGCCCTTCGCTGAGAATCCTCACGGGCCTTCTTGTAGAGGGGCGTGGCTACCGCGGCCAGCACTCCGATGATGGCGATCACGATCATCAGCTCGATGAGCGTGAACCCTCCGGCGCCGGCCCGGCGGCGAATCCCCCCGTCTCTCGAAGCCCCCCCGCCATCCAGAACTTCCGGGCGCATCGTGCTCATCACCGCTTGCTCTCGGCGGCAGCTCGGCCGCCAGCTCGACACAACTCGAACCCGCCCAGGTTCGCGCCGCACACTCCGAACTGTAACGCGGAGCGCGGGCGCCGGTCAACCGCGGCCCCTGAGCTGACCGCACGCGGCGTCGATGTCGGGCCCGCGGCTCGACCGGATCGCCACCGGCAGACCGGCCGCCTTCACCGCCTCGGCGAAACGGTTCGTCGCCTCCTCGGAGGGCGACGCGAATCGCTCGTCGCCGGCCCGGTTGTAGGGGATCACCTGGACCACCGCCCGCAGCCCGGCCAGGAGCGGCCCCAGCTCCCTCGCCTGCTCGGGACCGTCGTTCAGGCCCGCGAGCAGCACGTACTCGAAGCAGAGCCACTTCCCGGTGCGCAGCGGGTGGGCGCGCAGGGTCTCCATCAGCTCCGCGAGCGGATAGCGGCGGTTGAGCGGCACCAGACGGTCGCGAAGTTCGTCGGTCGCGGCGTGGAGCGACACCGCCAGCCCCACCGGCAGCGGGAAGGCGGCCAGCCGGCGAAGCCCGGGCACGTGCCCGCAGGTCGAGACCACGATCCGCTGGGCCGAGAAGCCGAGGCCGGCCGAGTGCGTCAGGACCCGCACCGTATCGAGCACGGCGTCCAGGTTGTCGAGCGGCTCGCCCATCCCCATCATCACCAGGTTCGAGATGCGCTCCCCCGGCGGCACCCCGTCCATCCCGTGGAGCACCTGTCCCACCATCTCGGCCGCCTCCAGGTTGCGCAGCAGGCCCGCCTGTCCCGTGGCGCAAAACGGGCAGCCCATCCGGCAGCCGGCCTGAGTCGACAGGCACAGGCTCCAGTGGCCTTCCTTGCGGCGGTTGCGGAACAGGACGGTCTCGAAAGTGGCCCCGTCGGAGGCCCCCAGCAGCGACTTCACGGTCCCCGGGTCGGCCGCCGATTCCTGGCGGGCGAGCAGCTCCGGCCGGATCGCCGTCGCCACATCGGGAAGTTCGCGCGCGAGTCTCGCGGGCAACCCGGGGATCCTCGAGAGGAGCTGTTCCAGGCCCGCGGCACCGGGGGGGGCGCCGGCCTCCGCTCCGCGGCACGAAGGGCGGAAGAGCGCGCGAGAGACGCGCCGGGCATGCTCGGGGGCGCCGCCCAGCGACTTCACCAGTTCCTGCAGCCGCTCGTGGGGCAGGCCGAGCAGGTTCACGGCCGGCGAGGCAGCGGTCACGACAGCGCCAGCATCCGCTCGAGCGGTTTCAGCGCGCGCACCCGCAGCTCCTCATCCATCACCAGCTCGCCCGACAGGTCTCGCAGGCACAGATAGAGCTTCTCGAGCGTGTTGAGACGCATGTGGGGGCACTGGTTGCAGGCGCAGCCCTCGTTGATCGGCGCCTCGAGGTAGAGCTTGTCGGGCCTTGCCTTGCGCATCTGGTGGATGATGCCCGGCTCGGTCGCCACGATGAACTCGCGGGCGTCGCTCCGCTGGGTGAACTCCAGCAGCGCCTTGGTCGAACCGACGAACTCGGCCAGTTCCAGCACCGATTCCTCGCACTCGGGGTGCGCGATGACCACGGCCGCGGGATGGGAGTGCTCGAGCTGCACGATCTTCCTGGCGTTGAAGATCTCGTGGACGATGCACGAGCCCGGCCAGTAGACCATCGGCCTGCCGGTCTTCCGGATGAGGTAGCGGGCCAGCCACTGATCGGGCGCGAAGACGATCGGCTGGCCTTCTGGGACCGAGCGGACGATCTTCTCGGCGTTCGAGCTGGTGCAGATGATGTCGCTCATCGCCTTGACGCGCGCAGAGCAGTTCACGTAGCTGATGACCACGTGACCGGGATGCTGCTCGAGGAAGCGGGCGAAGTCGTCGGGCGGGCAGCGGTCGGCGAGCGAGCAGCCGGCCTCGAGATCCGGCACCACGACGGTGCTCGCCGGATTGAGAATCTTCGCGGTCTCGGCCATGAAATGGACCCCCGCGAAGACGATCACCTTCTTGCGCTGCTTCGCCGCCGCCTGCGCCAGGGCGAGACTGTCGCCCACGACGTCGGCGAGGTCCTGGATCTCGGAGTCCTGGTAGTAGTGCGCCAGGATGATGGCGTCGCGTTCGCGCCGCAGCCGGTCGATCTCCTCGACCAGATCCAGGCGGGGATCGATCTTCTCGGGACTGGTCTGGGACGGCATGGATGTCACGCGGTGGGATCTTGGAAGCTCGACTCTACCTTACCCACAATGCCGGCGCAGCCGCGACATCAGAAGCCGGAAGTCCATGATCGGCTTGGCCTCGTAGCCGTCGGCGCCGCTCTCGGCCAGCATCCGTTCCCGGTCTCCGGCCATCGCGTAAGCGGTCATCAGGACCACCGGCAGCGCACGGGTCCGGGCATCGGACTTGAGCAACCGTGTGATCTCGAGACCGTCGACCAGCCGCCCCTGGTAGTAGCTCCGGACCAGCGAGACATCCATCAGCACGATGTCCATCCGGCCCGAGGCCGCCAGGCCCAGGATGGTCGGCACGTCCTCGCTCACCGTCACCTGGCAGCCTCCCAGCCGCTGCAGAGCGAGGCTCAGGGCGTGGGCCGTCGCCGGGTCGTCTTCCACCATCAGCACTCGCAGGGCGGCGGAGGGTGCCGGCTCCGAGGCGGCGGCAGGCGCCGGCGTCTTCTCGGCGCATCCCGGACTGGTCTGCGCCACGGGGGGCAGCTCGACCGTGACCGTCGTGCCCTGGTGCAGCCCGGGGCTGTCAAAGCTCACCGTGCCGGCCATCAATCCCACGAACCGCCGGGCGATGGCCAGGCCGAGCCCTCCCGCCCCGCGGGCGCCTCGCGAGCTGACCTGGCCGGACCGCGCGGCCTCGAGCGTCTGCTGGTCCATGCCGATGCCGGTATCGCTGACGGTGACCCGCACCCGGCCGGCCGGGGAAGGCGTTAGCAGCCTCACCGAGACGGAGCCCGCGAGCGTGTACTTGACCGCGTTGCCGATCAGGTTCAAGAGCGCCTGGCGCAGGCGTTGGTGGTCGCTGTGCACCAGGATCGGAGGGCCGTCGGGGAGCTGGCTACGAAACTCCAGACCCTTGGCCCGCGCCTGCACCGCCACGACCGGCTCCAGCTCCAGCAGCAGCCCGCGGAGATCCACCGGGCCCAGCGAGAGCGACACATTGCCGGCCTCGATCTTGGCCAGATCCAGGATGTCGTTGAGCAGGCTCAGGAGCTGGTTCCCGGCGTCGGCAGCGTGCCGCAGGAGCTGCAGTTCCTCGGTTCTGTCCTTGCATGCATCCTCGAGAACCAGCTTCAGGAAGCCCAGCAGCGAGTTCAGGGGGGTGCGCAGATCGTGGGACGTTGCGGCCAGGAACTCGCTCTTGAGCCGATCGGCCTCCGAGATGACCCGGGCCTTCTCCTCGAGTTCGCGCTTGCTCTTGCGCAGCTCCTGCTCCATCGCGCGCCGCGCCGTCACGTCGCGGAAGATCCACAACCGGCCCAGCACCCGGCCCTCCGCGTCGCGCACCGGACCGCTGTAACGTTGCAGGCACCGCGGCAGTGGCGCGACAAGAGTCAGCTCGTCTTCCGACTCCATATCCGGGCTGGCGTACAGCTCCAGGACGCGCCGTTCGAAGGCCTCGGGCTCGGCCACGCGCGAGAAGGCCGCGGCGCGGAGCTCCACGTCGTTCTTGCCCACGCAGGCGGCCGAATCGAACCCGAACAACTCCCCGAAGCGCCGGTTGGCCACGAGGACGCGATTGTCGGTACCGAGCATCAGGATGCCGTCGGCGCTGGCTTCGTAGAGCGCCTGAAGGAGCTGCGTCGTGGTCCGCAGCCGGTTCTCGGCCTCGAGCTGGGCGGTGACGTCGTGACTGAGCCCCATCAACAGGTAAGGCCGTCCGCTCTCGTCCTCGATGACGTTGGTGGTCAGCCGAACGGTGAGCTTGCGGCCATCGGCCGTGACGCTCGGCACGTGACCGGAGAATCCTTCTCCCATCGACTTCTCCAGGATCTCGCTGGCCAGCTCCTCCGAGACGACCCCACGCTCCAGGCAGCTGAAGTGCTGCCCGATCAGCTTCTCCGCCGGCCAACCGAAGGTGGCCTCCGTCGCCGGGTTCACGTACTGGATGACTCCGGCCAGGTCGGTCACGACGAGGTTCTCCCTCATCGAGGCGACCACGTGGGCGTACCGGCGAAGATCCGCGAGCAGCTCGCGGGTCTTGAGCAACCCGTCGGCCAGCAGAGGCCCCGTCTGCATCAGCAGGGAGAGGTCGGCCTGGCTGAACGGCCGGGGGGTCTCGTCCGCCACCCAGAGTGCGGCGAAGGGCGGCTCGTCCGGACGTGCCAGAGGAATGCCCGCGAAGCTCCGCAGACCCCGCTTCCGGAAGGCGGCGGGAACGGTCGGATCCAGCTCGGCATCCGGGATGACCACGAGCGTCTGCTTCACGAGCACCGCCGTGCAGACGGCATCCTCCCGGGCAATCCTGTCGCCGACCTGCAGCCCGCTGCCGAGCCGGTCGTGCAGCGCGCCCACGACACAGGAGCCCTCGGAGCCGAACTCGGTGATGCAGACGAGAGGAACGTCGAGGACCAGCGCGAGCATCCGGAGCAGCGCCGAACTCGAGATGGCCGGCTGGCTCGCCAGAAAGGGCACCCCGACCGATAGCGCCTGCCCCCCCGACTTCCCCCGGTCCGTCATAAGCCACTCCTGCTCCGGAAGCGCCCTGCCTCCATCCCGCATTTGCGCCGCGCCAACGGAAGGTCGCGTTCGCCGCCCATCCCGAGGGGAGCCCCATCCTCTCGTCCGGAAATGACTATACCCGCGCCCGGAGTCCCGCACAATGGGGAGGGTGCTCTCCGGGCCCCCAGGGTGGTATGTTCCGCCCCTGGCAGCGTTCCTCGCCGGGGGCGCGTCGCCCGCGGGAGGTCCATCGAGGTGCTGGGGAACAAGCTGGGGCTGGTGATGGGTGTGGCCAACCATCGCAGCCTTGCCTGGGCGATCGCCACGGCCGCCGCCAGGAGCGGCGCCGAGCTGAGCCTGACCTATCAGGACGAGCGGCAGGGCGACGAGGTGCGGGCGCTCGCCGCCGACCTGCCAGCCGTGCGGCTCGTGCTCCCCTGCGACGTCGCCGACGACGCCGCCGTCGCGGCCATGGGCGAGCGACTGACCGTCGAGTTCGGCGGTCTGGACTTCGCCGTCCACTCGATCGCCTTCGCCCGCCGCGAGGATCTGGCCGGCGGGGTCCTCGCCACCGGGCGCGAGGGCTGGCGCACGGCCCTGGAGACCAGCGCCTACTCGTTCAACGCGATGGCCCGGGCGGTCGCCCCGCTGCTGGAGGCCCGCGGCGGCGGGAGCCTGCTGACCCTGACCTATCTGGGCGGGGAACGGGTCGTGACCGGCTACGGCATCATGGGCATAGCCAAGGCCACGCTCCAGCACAGCGTCCGCTACCTCGCGGCGGAGCTGGGGCCGCGCAACATCCGGGTCAACGCCATCTCCGCGGGACCGGTGAGAACGGTCGCCGCCCGCGGCATCCCCGATTTCTCGGAGATGCACCGGCGGCATGCCGAGCTGGCGCCGCTTCGCCGCAACGTCGACGCCGACGAGCTCGCCGAGTCAGCGCTCTACTTGCTCGGCCCCTCGAGCCGCGGCGTCACCGGAGAGACGCTCCACGTCGACGCGGGGTTCCACCTGCTCGCGCCGTAGGAGGCACGTTCCTACCGCGGACCCTCGGCCCCCGATACGGCCGTCGTCCCCGGCGTCGAGGCCTCCGCGGGCGCAGGGGCGGCCGTCTCGGCCGGCGCCGTGCTTGCCGGGGCAGGCTCTTCCGTCGTCTGCGAAGCCGCGATCTCCTCGAGCAACTTCTCGAACTCGGCCTCCCGCGTCTTTCGAGCGGCGATGCTCTGCTGAGCCTCGACGACCGCCTCGGGCGTGGCCAGCTCGGTGCCGTACTCGGGAAGCGGGTCGAGCGGCGGGGTGGTCGTGTCGTTCCTGGGGAAGCTCAGCCGCTCGCCGTCCTTCAACCCGCCGCCATGCAGTCCGGGGTAGATCTGCAGGAACGGTTCGCCGAGCATGCCGGCGGCGGCGATCTTGGCTTCGCTCCCCGGCCCGAACAGCGGCATCAGGGTGCCGATGAGGTCGCGGTAGATGAGCACCTCGAGTTTCACGCCGGTCGCGATCTGCGACTCGATGGCCAGCTCTTTCTGGAGAGCTTTCAGCCTCTCCATCTGCTCGGGCCTACCGGCCAGCTCCGAGAGGTCGGCCCTGCCGATCTCGCTGATCCGCTTCACGTCGACGACGTAGAACGAAACGTGGTCGATCTTGCCGATCGGCCTCCGGAAAGCCGCGACCATGTTGCCTTCCGTGAGGTGTTCCTCGACGGAGGTGCCCTCCAGGTAAATGCTGACGCTGAGCTTCTCGCCGCGCAGCACGCCCTGCACCTTGTCGACGTACAGGCTGCCGGCCATCACGACCAGCACCACCGTGAGTACGAACAGTCCGTCCTTGACCTTTGTCGGGAAGATCGATTTCTGCATGGTTCTTGAAGGTCTCCCGTCGGGCTCGGCCGCTCACCCTATGAAGACCGACAGCGCGATCCTGAAGATGCGGGTGAGGAAGAAGTCGCTGATGAGGATGAGCGTCATCGAGTGCACCACCGTGTCCCGGGTGGCCTGGCCGACGCCCACGATTCCGCCGCGGGCCCGCAGGCCGTGAAGGCATCCCATCGTGGAGATCAGCACGCCCCAGACGAACGCCTTGAGCAGGGAGCCCAGGATGTCCTTCAGGTACACGGTGTCGGCGGCCTCGTTGAGGAACACCACCGCCGTCATGTGCAGTTTGCCCACGCAGAAGATGAACCCGCCGAAGATGCCCGCCAGGTCAGCCAGCAGGACCAGCATCGGAAGGCCGACCGCCAGCGCCAGCACGCGAGGCGTCACCAGGAAGGTGACCGGGTCGATGGCCAGAGCCCGCAGCGCATGGATCTGGCGCGACACGTTCATGCTGCTCAACTGGGCCGCGATGCCCGAGCCGGAGCGACCGGCCAGGATCAGCGCCGTGAAGACGGGCCCCAGCTCGAGCAGCATCGATTTGGTCACGATGCGCGGGATGAACAGCGTAGCCTGCGACATGTTGATATCGATGAAGGCGTCGGCCGACTGCATCGCCAGCACGCCTCCCGTGAAGAAGCAGGTGATCATCACGATGTGCCAGGCATCGACGATCATCACCTCGAGGTGGCCCCAGAAGTCTCTTGCGTCGCAGCGCAAGACACGGCGCACGGCCTTCAGCGCGAGCCGGACGAAGCCGCCGCAGAGTCTCAGGAACTGGGTCATTCTGTTCGTCCCCCGGGTCCGGGTGGAGACGCATCTTACCACCGACCGTGAAATCAGGACCAGACGCGAGGAAAGCATGTCACAGGAGTGGTCCCTCCTGGGGACGCCGTCCCCCGGCCATCTTGCACGTGCACGCTGACGCGAGCGCAAGATGGCGTTCGCCCTCGGCACTGCTGCCGGGGCTCACTGCCAGGGTGGGAGCCACTCCCGTGACCTACATCCCCCGCGCGGCGGCCGGATGCGGTATCTTGCAGGCGCGATGTCCAACTCGGATTCTTACGTCGAGAGCTGCAGCAGCCCCGATCGGCATCCGAACGCCGAGGAAGAGGCCCACGACTACGTGCTGGGGGTCCAGGGCCTCGCCATGGTCTTCCCCAACCAGCGGCCGCTCTACAACGGGGTGAACCTGATCGTCCGCGAGGGCGAGATCATCGTCATCGTCGGCGAGAGCGGCATCGGCAAGAGCGTCTTCCTCAACCTCCTGGTCGGGCTGCTGGAACCCACCTCGGGCGAGATCTGGTACCGCCCCCCCCACGAGCCGGGTAGCCCCCACGTCGACCTGCCCATCCACCTGCTCTCCGAGCAGGACATGACGCACATCCGCACCGAGGTCGGTATCGTCTTCCAGGAGTCCAGCCTCTTCGACTGGATGACCGTCTACGAGAACATCGCGCTGCCGCTGGAGCACCACCCGGAGATCGTCGACTCCTGGATCGATCGCTTCCTTCGCTTTCCCGGCGCCCTCTGCCGCCACCTCAGCGCCGCGGCGCAGTTCTTGCCGCCCCGGCTGGCCGCCATCCACAATCTCTGCTCGCAGGGCGATACGTCGGCCATGCGCATCCTCCAGGAGATGCTCGAGGAGAGCCGCGAGTCAGTCCGCGCCGAGGTCATCGACGCCTCCGTGATGGCGAGGATGGCCGAGGTCCGGCTCGATGTCGTGGCCGATCGCGACAAGCTGCCGGCGCAGCTTTCGGGCGGCATGAAGACCCGCGTGGGCATCGCACGCACCCTCGCTCTGCGGCCGCGCGTGCTGCTCTACGACGAGCCCACCGCCGGCCTCGATCCGGTGATGGCCAAGGGCATCGCGCACGCTATCCTCGAGCTGCAGACCGAGAAGATCGTCAGCACCTCCATCGTCGTGACGCACGACAAGGAACTCTACTGGACCCTGCGCGACGGCGCCCGCACTCGCCTCGTCTACCTCTACCGCGGGCAGTTCATCGACGAATCCGGCAACGTCATCAACGACATCCTCACGCTGCCCGAACGGCCGCGCGCCCCCGTACGCCCGCCGGTGCACCCCGCCGGCGGCCTGCCCGGGCACCTGGGCGAGGAGCGGCGCGACCCGCTCCGCTTCATCTCCGAGTTCAGCGCGAAAGGCTGGCGGGATGCGCGGCAGTCCGGCGGCAAGTGAGGCCTCGCGGCTACTCTGCCGCCGGTTCTCGTCGTGGCTCACGCTGGCGCTGCTTCTGCCGGCGCTCCTGACCGCCGCCCCTCCGAGACGCGCGGCCGGCGCCCCGGACAAGAAGGCCCCGGTGCTGCTCGCCCAGGAGAGCTACCGCGTCAACGCCCAGTTCCGCTCGACGGTGCGCAAGAACTTCGGGGAACTGGGAGAGATCACGGTGCGTTACCTGCAGCTTCCCGGCGCCCGGCTGTCGGTCCGGCCGGCCGGCGCCGTGCGCGACCCGCAGGACGAACAGACCACGTATCGGTTCGGGGCCTCGGTCG
>CAZSVK010000144.1:11791-12658 GCA_964610245.1 uncultured bacterium | reverse complement strand
CGGGTCCAGGGCCGGGCACCGGTCCTGGCAGGGGTCCGGGGACAGCGTCCCCGGCAGAACTCGAACCGGATCGGAGCCCGGTCTTCCGCGCGTGCACCCGCGCGGAAATCCGCATTTGCGGAGGACGACGCCCAGTTGCTATGATGCCGGAACTCGCGCGAGAGGGGAGCCGCCACGATGACCGAGTCCAGGCCCTTCGTCACCGAACAAAAGCAGGATGGGGTGAGCGTCATTGCCCTTGGAGGCAATCTGACCTTCGCCAGCTACCGTGCGCTCAAACAGGTCTTCGAGCGCCTGCACGGTTCCAACGAGTGCAGGGTGGTGCTCGACCTCAAGGACTGCACCTACATGGATTCGGCCGGGCTAGGGCTCATCGCCTCGTTCGTTGCCTCGTTCCGGCAGCGGAACGGAGACATCCGGCTGCTGCACGTCGCTCCGGCCCTGCGCGAGACGCTCAACATCACGCGGCTCATCAAGTTCTTCAAGCTCTACACGATGCTCGACGACGCCGTGAAGAGCTTCAGCCTCGACCCGCCGAAGGCCGGCTGAGCGGGAGCCTGGCGGAGACGTCTCTCGGCCCCGGTTGGGACGGGCTTCTCGGGGACGCTGTCCCCGGGCCGCTGCTGGAACTCTGCTCCAGGCCTCGCCAGGGGGAGAGCCTCCCCCTGGCGAGGGTTCGGGAGCGGAGCTCCCGAGAGGTTCCTGGATCAGGGCTCGTCGGGATGGTGGCGCGACGGCTTCTTGTCCTTGTTCTCGTGCTCGGACTTCTCGTGGTCGTCGTGGCCGGCATCCTTGGCCGGCGCGGCGGCCGGGGTCGTCTCCGGGCTCGTAGGGGCCTGAGGAGCCACAACGGGGGCAGCCGGAACC